>JBJEDL010000067.1:0-78420 GCA_051872035.1 Lepagella sp. | reverse complement strand
TCATAAGTTATTGAGTGTCCGATTATTATGTGTGCAAACTCCCAAACTCGGGAATTTAAGGATTTTATCGCGATTCTTACAAGTATTCGCGCATATTTTCCTTACTTTTTTGCCAATATGCCAATTTTTCGTTAATATTGCACCAAGTTTCGTGTAAAAAGTGTAAAATAATTATTAATACCATAAACTACACATGAAAAGATTCTCAATCATGGCAGTCGGAACGATGATTGCCGCCTCTCTCTTCGCTACGGATCGTATGGCTCCCGCCGCCGAGCCGGAAGTAGTCAATCCCGATTCGACCGGGTTCACCTTCACCGATGTGAAGATCAATAGGACCGGTTCGGTCAAGGATCAAAACAAGTCGGGCACTTGCTGGGCATTCTCCGGCGTGTCTACCTTGGAGGATAATGTTCTCCGCAAGGGTGGTCCGGAATTGGACATCTCGGAGATGTTCATCGTGCGTCATGCCTATATCGACAAGGCTAAGAAGTTTATGCGCATGAATGGCAACATCACTTTCGCTCAGGGTGGCTCTTGGGGCGATGTGCTCAACATGACCATGCAGTATGGTGCGATGCCCGAGGAGGCATACACCGGCTTGAACTATGGCGAGGCGAAGCATTCTCACTATGAGTTGGCTGAGGCTATGGAGGCTTATCTCCGCGCTGTCTTGAATCGCGGTCAGAAGAACAGCAAACTCACCGACGCTTGGCTCGCCGGCTTCATCGGCATCCTCGATGCCTATCTTGGCCCCCTCCCCGAGTCTTTTACATATAAGGGTAAAACCTATACCCCGCAGGCTTGGGCGAAGGAGATGGGTCTCGAACCGGAAAATTTCGTGAATATCACCAGCTATACCCACCATCCCTTCTATGAGAGTTTCATCCTCGAAATCCCCGACAACTGGGCATGGACCGAAAGCATGAACGTGCCGATGGAGGAGATGCAACGCATCGTCGATAATGCTCTCGACAAGGGATGGACCGTGATGTGGGCTGCCGACGTGTCGGAGGGTGGCTTTAAGTGGACCAAGGGTTATGCCCTTCTCCCCGACGATAAGGATACCAAGGATATGACCGACACTGAACTCAGCCGCTGGGTGAAGCTCTCTGACAAGGATCGCGCCGACGCCAAGTTCGACATCAAAGGCCCCATCAAGGAGAAAGCCGTGTCGCAAGAGTCTCGTCAGAAGACTTTCGACAATTTCGAGACCACCGACGATCATGGTATGGTAATCGTTGGCACTGCCACCGACCAGGAGGGCAATAAGTATTACAAGGTGAAAAATTCTTGGGATACCAACCAGATCTATGATGGCTATCTCTATGTGTCGATGCCCTTCTTCTTGGAAAAGACTCTGGGCGTGGGTGTGCACAAGGATGCCATTCCCGCCGATATAAACAAGAAATGTAAATGGTAGAAATCTCTGTCATAGTCGTAACATACAATCAAGAGGATAGCATCGCTCGCACTCTCGATTCGATCTTGTCACAGAGGCTTGATGCCGAGTATGAGATCGTAATCGGCGACGACGCATCGACCGATGCCACCGGCGATATATGCCAAGACTATGCACGCAGATTTCCCGACAAGATATGTTATCTACGGCGCCCTCACAACCTGGGCGTCGTAGATAATTATTTTGATTGCATCCGCCGTGCGCGAGGCAATTGGATCGCTGATTGCGCCGGCGATGATGTCTGGGTCGACGACACGAAGTTGCAGAGCCAGCTCGACGTGGTGCGCGAGTATAGCGATGTGTCGATGGTAGCCACCGACTGGATGTGTCGCGACTCTCAGACCGGCGCCTTGTCGCGCCACGACAATGCCCTTCCCCCTCGCGGCGTGGAGTTCTATCCTCCCGACACTCTCCTGACAGACATCGTGACCCAGCGACGCATGGTCCATCTCTGCACCGCCCTCTATAGCCGCGATCTGATCATCGATTTCGCCGACCGTCACCCATCGCTATGTGTCGACCGTGAGTTCGCCTGCGAAGATTTGCAGATCATCCTCGCCATGGCTCATGCCGGCCGAGTCGTGATCCTCCCACAGGTTACCCTTCATTATAGCATCGGGCATGATTCGGTGTCTCACCGTAATGATCCGGACCAAATGTTCGAGTATGCTCGCCGAGTCGTAAGACAGTCGCTGATGTTGCAGAGACATTTCAAGGTCTCGGGCGAGGAGGTCCGCGAATTCAATAGCCGCAAGATTGAGTATCTCGCTTCCCTCGCCTTCAGATGCGACAGACGCTCGAATCGCGAGGTTGTGGCGAGATTCATCAAGCAATATGACATCACCCCCACCCTCAAGACTCGCATCTATCTGTGGCTGATGTCTTCTCCATTCACTCAGCGACTCGCCCGCAAGATTATCGATGCGTTATGAAACGAATTCTATTCTCCACCCAGGGCTATCCCGGTGACGAATATACCGAGAAATCATTCGTCGACCCCCAACTGCGGAGCATGCTGAAATGGGCAGATGAGGTGGTGTTGCTCCCCACTGATCCAAAGCCTTGCCTCCGTCGTTATGAGGAGTCTCTGCCTCCGGGGGTAAGTGTCGACCGCTCGATGGCATCGGATCCTGTGCTCCACTCCAAGTTGCGCCGCATATTCTATCTCTTTCATCCCTTTGTGTGGAAGGCTATCCGGAGAATGCGCCACGAGCCTCGAGGCTGGAAGCAATGGGGCAAAGGGGTGCTGACTGCCATCAATACCGTTGTTACTTCGCGCATCATCAAGAGGGTGACTCGAAGGCATAACATGACCCCCGAGGATACGATATTTTTCAGCCTCTGGACACTGGAAGCCTCTTATGGCATGGCTCATCTGGCAGGCAAGGAGGGGTGGAAGGTTGTGACTCGTGCCCACAGTTATGACCTCTTCGATATCGAGCCGGTGGTGTTCAGGTCGCAGAGTCTGCGCGATCTTTTGTTTGAGAATATCTACAAAGTAATTTGCATCTCGGAGGAGGGAAGAGAGTATCTGTCGCAACGCTATCCTCGTCATCGCGATCGCTTTATTACGATATATCTCGGATCGACCCGCACCCATACTCCACTGTCACGCCAAGATAGAGAAGCCGCCCGGCAGGCTGTGAGCCAATCAGCCGGAATAGATACGATCACCTTTGCCAGTGCCATACGTCTCGAGAGCATCAAGCAGCCACTGCTGATACTGAAGACTTTGGATGCACTGTCAGGGCTTCTCCCCGACAAGCAGATAGTATGGCATGTGATGGGCACCGGCACGCTGATGGAAAGCATGGAGAGAGCCGTAGCGAACCTTACAAGCCCCAACTTGAAGGTGATCTTGCATGGAGTGATGGATAATCAAGAGATTCAGAAGCTATATGCTACAACGCCCCCCGATTGGTTCATCTTAATGAGCTGCAGAGAGGGTGTGCCGGTGTGTATCGGCGAGGCTATGAGTTATGGCATACCGGTGATATCGACAGATGTGGGTCAAGTCGGGGAACTTGTCACCCCCGAAACCGGCATATTGCTCCATCCCGGCAAAGGGAAGCCGGAAGATACGGTGGCAGCGGAATATGCCCAAATCATAGCCCAAGAAATCTCCCATCCCGACAAAGTGTCCGAAAAGGGAGAAAAAGCCCTAACCCGCTGGGAAGAAACATTCAACAGCAACCGCCTAACCAACCAAGTCAGCAATCTCCTGAAACAGTATAATACTCCCTGAAATCGAACCGGACAGGAATGCAAGAATAACCTTATAAAACGTTGTATAAGTCGGGCAACAATTCAAGAAAGAAGCATTCCTCAGAGTTCAAGGCCAAGGTGGCTTTAGAGGCGTTGAATGAACAAATGACATTGCCGGAACTTGAAAAGAAGTTCGGAGTGTCTCAGTACATGAATTCTCGGTGGAAGAACGAGTTGATAAAAAATGCGACTCAGAGTTTTGGGTCAAGCAATAACGAAGAATTTGGCAGTTTGAAGAAAAATCGTTAACTTTGCCCTACCTCAAAGAAGACGACGGCGAGCATTAAACTGCTTGACCTTACCTTAAAAACCGTTCCTGCCGGTCTGATTTTGGGGAGTAGCATACAAAATCTAAATAACTTGATTCAAAATGAATTCAATTGAAATAAAACAAGAAACTGATAAATCTGCATCACAACAACATATAATCGAAACAATCGATTATAATGATGTTGCACTGAGAGGAGGCATATTAAACTGCACAACTTGGGTTAAGACAAAATAGTTATTATTTATCATGAAGAATCTCTCTACAATTTTTTGCTTACTTTTATCGTTTTGTGCTATCCATGCCCAAAATAGTGTCATGTGTATTGATGTAAACAACGACAAAATTCCCATTTTAGTTGATGGTGAATGGGAAATGATGGATCACTACAAAGTATTGCATTTGCTCGAAGACGATATATATTCCTTTTTTGGACTACACAAGAAGTATCCTTCGGCTCTAAAGAAACAGATGTTTGAGAAAACTACTGAATACACTGACGTCCTTGTGCCAAAGTTCCAAAAAATTAAAAAAGACCTTAAAAATACAGACTATGCTATACTATATTATTTGTATAACAATAATGATTATAACGTAGATAAAAGGATTTTTAAATTTTCTATTTCGACTATAACGCCTGACGATTTAGAGTTTCCGAATACATTTACATTTGAGAACTTCTATACAACTACAGTACCAAAAGCCGCTTTTGAGTTGGAAACAGGCACTTTTTGCGGCAGACCATATAAAAGAAGATTTTTCGTAACCCCTATAATATCCGAAGAAATTGCAATAGATGTTGAAGATGCCATGCGAGTTCACCCTTGCCCTTATTACCTTCTTTTTGTAGTTAACATCCAAGGAGTAACGAAACAAGATAATCCTTTGGGGTTTGAAATGTCATATATCCGAACTAAGCCAAAAGAAATATATCTTTACAATAAAGATACCGGACATGTAGTAGTTGATATGAAATCAGTATTAACCGCTCCTAATACAACACCTAATTCCAAGACTGAAAAAACCGAACAGCAACAACTAAGAAAAAAATCTACGACACGTAAATAACGGCTTTTAAATTAACACAAATTAACAATATAGGCTTATCTAAAATAATCTAATACTATCTTAAATATCACATTTTCTTTGTAATTTTGCATATTGAATTGTTAGTATAAATAATTAAAAACGAGTTAATATGGCACTACCGATAGCATCCATACCGGTACTGACCGGTGAAGTAGCTCAGCGATTTGAGGAGCAAGCGGAGGCCAAATACCAACGCTATCTCAACCGCACTGAGGAAGAGAAAAAGGCGGACGAAGCCATTCTTAACGAAAAGTTCGCCGAACTATACACTA
Organism: Lepagella sp.; assembly: GCA_051872035.1. Taxonomy (GTDB): domain Bacteria; phylum Bacteroidota; class Bacteroidia; order Bacteroidales; family Muribaculaceae; genus Lepagella. Next base: position 73,064 of record JBJEDL010000067.1, on the reverse strand, counting down.
TGTTGTCTAAAGCCCATTTAGGACCAAGATGAGTTTTTTAAAAGAGTATTGTTCACTATTTTCAGTTAATGAACCTAAAGAGCTTGAAGGCTTCAGTTGTGGTGATCTTGACATAGATGAGTTCTTTGCTAATGATTGTTTTGGTTTTTCAAAGCAGTTGTTAGGCAAGACTTATTGCTATAGATTAAATGAAGATACAGATAAGGTCGTATGCGCTTTTACTCTTGCTAATGCTGGAGTTAGAGTAAGTGATTTACCTAATGCACGCAGGAAAAGGATTGAGGCCGGCATACCACATGCAAAAGCATTAAAAGACTATCCTGCCGTGTTGGTTGCCAGACTTGGAGTCTCATCAGAATTCCGGTCAAAGCATATTGGTAGCGATGTCCTTGAATTTATAAAGATATGGTTTGTAGAGCCTCTTAACAAGACCGGTTGTCGGTTTGTTATTGTTGATGCTTATAACACACCATCGACAATGGCATTTTATGAGCAAAATGGCTTCTTAACAGTTTTCAGCTCTGAGCAACAAGAAAAAGAATATCGTCATATCAATTCAGAAGCAACATTAAGCACACGCTTGATGTTCTACGACCTGATATCAATGACCGAAGATTACCGATAGCCGGGCGTTTTTTCAGAATTATTTGTAGAGTTTGAATGATTTTCGGTGGAGGGGGGTTATGCCTTGGCGGCGGATGCCCTCGTAATGGGCTTTGGTGGGATAGCCCATGTTATCCTCCCAGCCGTAGCCGGGGTATTGCTCGGCATATTCCCTCATGAGTTGGTCGCGATGGGTCTTGGCGAGGATCGAAGCAGCAGCTATCGACATAAACGTGGCATCACCCTTCACCACCGTGTGGTGAGGGATATCGATCATGCGCTGCGGGTCAAGATAGGGGCGAAATTTATTGCCATCCACCAGTATATGTTCGGGGCGAAGCGACAAAGCATCCAAGGCACGCTGCATACCGACGATCGAAGCGTTGAGGATGTTGATACGGTCGATCTCCTCGGCATCTACCATCACCACAGCCCACGCTAAAGCCTCACGCTCGATCTTGATGCGAAGTTGCTCGCGTTTGGCAGCTGTCAACTGCTTGGAGTCATTAAGTTCGTCAGACTCGAAATCAGGAGGGAGAATCACGGCGGCACAACTCACCGGACCACAAAGGCAACCGCGGCCCGCCTCGTCACATCCGGCCTCCGCCACACCCTCAATCATACACCGTCTTAACATTACTTTCTGATTAAAATAAGCATCGACTTCCGGAGACTAAACGACACCCCGGGAGAACTCGCTCTCACAGGAACATAGGCACTTACATATCGCGAGCTATGATATAGTCAAAAATCTCGCTGAAGGCACGTTTGGGTTCACTGTCGACAAATGTATCAAGAATCTCCTTAGCCTCGCCCTGCATGGCTCGCATACGCTCGTAGGCATATTCTATGCCGCCTCTGCGCTTGGCAAAGTCGATCAGCGTATCGATAGAAGTGCGATCGCGATTGTCAGCCTCCAAGAGGGCTCGCATCTGATCCACCTCCTCTGCCGGCGCCGTGCGCAAGGCATATAGCAAGGGGAGAGTTACCTTACCCTCACGAAGATCATTGCCCGTAGGCTTCCCAATCTTCGGATCGTCGAAATAGTCGAAGATATCATCCTTGATTTGGAAACACATGCCAAGCAATTCGGCATAACGCACCAATCGAACGCAAGCATCCTCGTCGGCTCCCGCCAAGTCGGCACCAAGTCTCACACAGTTCATAAAGAGTGAGGCTGTCTTCTGCTTGATCATACTGTAATACCCCGCCTCTTCATGCTTATGAAGTTCGGCATTGGTCATCTGGTCGATCTCGCCGAGACATAACTCCTTGCCCAAATCAGAAAGGGCCTTGATCACTCGTATATTGCCGCTGCGGATTCCTGCCGCCAATGCGTTGGATACAAAAAAGTCACCGACCAACACAGCCACATGATTGCCCATAGCGGCGTTGATTGTCTCGACACCACGCCTCATCGGCGTCTCGTCGACTATATCATCATGGATCAATGATGCATTATGTAGCATCTCCAATGCCGCTCCGGCATAGAGCACCTCCGGTGTAACCTCGCCATACATGCGAGCACTCAGTATCACAAGTGTCGGGCGAATCTGCTTACCCTTGACCTGAAGATAACGGGTCACTACATCATCCATAAATCGGTTTGATGTCTTCAGGGTCTCGACTATGATTTGGTTCATCCGGTCGAGCTCGGGACGTAGAAATTCCTGTATTTTTTTCATTTGCTTTTTTCGGAGTAGCAAATTTATAAAATTTTCATTAAATACACGCAGTTTATCGCGACATTTAACCCCTTTTTTCAATTTTTAAAGCAATAGAGTAGTGTTCTCTACGATTTTTTCTCCGAAAATGCCGCAAATATCAACGCCGCCTTCGACTTGCCCACCACCGCTTCCACCTCAGCCAACTCCGCCTCTTTCAGACGTTTAAGGCTCTTGAAGTGACGCATCAATGTTGCAGCCGTAGCGGGTCCAACCCCTTTAATCTTATCTAATTCACTGACTATCTGCGACTTACTGCGACGATTGCGGTGATGTGTGATGCCAAAGCGGTGTGCCTCGTCGCGTAGCGCCTGGATAACTCTCAGCGAGGGTGAGGTCTTGTCGAGGTAGAGAGGCAATGTGTCGCCCGGGAAATAGATCTCCTCAAGTCGCTTGGCGATCCCCACCAATGCCACTACCCCATAGATGCCCATCTCTTCAAAGGCTTCGACGGCAGCACTCAACTGCCCCTTGCCACCATCCACCACTACCAGCTGCGGCAATTCTTCCCCCTCCGCCATCATGCGCGTATAGCGACGATGCAACACCTCTTTCATCGAAGCAAAGTCGTTGGCTCCCACCACAGTCTTGATGTTGAAATGACGGTAGTCGCGACGTGCCGGTTTGCCATCTCTGAACACTACACAACTCGCCACCGGATTCGTGCCCTGAATATTACTATTGTCAAAACACTCGATATGGCGAGGCTCGGCTTGCAGCCGAAAGTCACTCTTCATCCGCTCCATCAGCCGGTCGACACTTCGGTCTGGATTGAGAGCCTCCACCTCGCGCTCGCGATCTTTCATATATTGTCCGGCATTCTTCTCGACGATCTCCAAAGTCTTGCGTTTCTCACCCCGTTGTGGCACTATGAAATGCACCCCCTCAAACTCGACATCCGGCAAGAAGGGTACTATCAAATCTTCGGGACGATAGTCGAAGCGCTCCATCACCTCCCCTATCGCCGATGAGAGAATCTCTTCACGCCGACAGTCATTGCTCCGCTTGCTGTATTCGAGATTCAAACTTCGAGTCACAGCCCCATGATGCAGATGCATGAAGGTGACGTATGCCCGGTCATCGCTCTCAACGTAGGCGAAGACTCCGGCATCAGGCACCGCCGAGTCGCCGATAACACTCTTGGCATTGTAGCGACGGATTATCTCATACTTCTCCTTCAGTTCTTGTGCCTCCTCGAATTTCCAAACCTCGGCAAGTTGCGACATCTCTTGCAGAAGCATTCTCTCCAATTCGATGGTCTCGCCATTCAAAATTTGCCGTACACGGCGGATTATCTCACCATATTGTTCCGGATTGATTTTGGCACAACAGGGTCCACCGCACTTGCCGATATGATAATCGAGACAGAGACGATATTTGTTGCGAGCGATGTTTCTCTCATCAAGCGAATGGCGGCAAGAGCGTAGAGGATAGGTATCGCGTATCAGATCGAGAAGGGTACGTGCAGTCTGCTGATTACTGTATGGACCATAATACTTTGCTTCGAGACCTCTCTCGCGGGTCATAAAGACACGAGGGAAGAGTTCTTTGGTCACTACAATCCAGGGATAAGATTTATCATCCTTAAGGAGCACATTGTAATGGGGCTGATAGCGTTTGATCATCGCATTCTCGAGATGAAGCGCCTCTTCTTCTGTAGGAACAACGATGAAACGGAGGTCGACGATATTACGCACCAAGAGGTTGGTGCGAGTTATATCGTGAATGCGATTGAAATAACTTGAGACGCGTCGTTTGAGACGTTTCGCCTTACCGACATATATCACCTTACCACGACGATCGAGATACATATAGACACCCGGCAGCTCCGGCAGGTTGAGGATCTTCTCACGGAGTTGCTTTCCGGGTCGGTTATGGAGCAGGTCGTCACAGGTTCGATCGGGAGTGATCTCAAGTTTGAAACCACCGATTTGATCGATCATACGACCCACACCTTCCAACTCGGAAGAGGCGGCAGAGGTATCGCCCGGCGAAGAAGTCGAATTTATATCGGTATCTTTATCAATCATAAGTACTAGGGATAAGAACACGCTCTAAATATAATAACGAAAACAGGGGATGAATATTGAGGAGGCTTAGCGTAGAAGGATAAAAGAAATGAGCGTAGAAGGGTAAAAGAAAAAGGAGTATTTTAAAAGAGAAAAGGGATGAGACATCTCACGATGACACATCCCTTTTACCGTTTTACGAATTGATCGGAATTATAATTACATTATACATATAAGGGGCTCGATTAAATCGAAAGAATTATACGTATAACATCATTTAAAATTTGCGCACGACATTCGATCAAATCGGCACAAATTGTCACTCTTAAATTCGCGAAATCAATGAGAGAGAAAGTAGAGTGGCAGCGATTAAAACGGATTTAGTATTTCAGTAGAGAGGTAACTTCGCAACCCTCGGGGAGAGCGTTGCGACCATTGAGGGCAGTCAATTCGACAACGAAGTTGACATATACTTTCTTCGGGTTCATCGACATTACAAGGTCGTAGCAAGCTCTCATCGTGCCGCCTGTGGCGAGCAAATCATCGTGAAGGAGCACGACATCATTTTCGTTGATAGCGTCGCTATGAAGTTCGATGGTATCGACACCATACTCCTTGGCATACGCCTTCTTGATGGTGACAGAGGGAAGCTTGCCCGGTTTGCGAGCCGGCACAAAACCGCAACCCAATTTGTAGGCCATAATCGAACCGCCGATGAAACCGCGGGATTCGATGCCGACAACTTTGGTGATACCCTTATCCTTATACATGTCGACGAGGGCATCGCTCATAAGGGCTAATGCCTCACCATCCTTGAGGAGGGTAGTAAGATCGCGGAACATGATTCCCTTGGAGGGAAAATCAGGAATATCCCTGATCTTAAGCTTGAGATCTTCAATTTCCATGAGAAATAGATTTTAGTAGTATTTATTAGTTTAACTTTATAATTTGCTTTACACTCTTTTTCACATAACTCTTTAAAACAGCGATGATTTACACCCCTCTTGTTCCACGTGGAACATGAGCTTTATCCATCCAATTTGTAGCCCCAACCCTGTACGAATGTATTGATAAAACAGATTTTCGTAAGAGGATCTATTGACATTCAGACTTGACTACTTCCCTATCAAAAGGAGCAGAACATTGATGTCTGCCGGTGATACTCCCGGGATTCGAGAGGCTTGACCTATTGTGGCAGGTCTGATCCTATCTAACTTTTGCCGTGCTTCTGTCGAGATCGTAGTGACGGAGAGATAGTCAAATTGATCAGGTATATGCAGATGCTCTAAGCGCGTTTGTTTATCGGCGAGTTCTCTTTCTCGATTGATGTACCCTTCATATTTGATGAGTATCTCTGCTGCCATTACAATCTCTTCTCTCCGCGCCTCTTCGATCTCCACTACCCTCTTGGCTAAGGGTCGTATCGCCGGGATCAAGGTCGCAAAGTCGAGCTGAGGTCTGCGTAAAAGATCTACCAATCGGCAAGATGCTGTCAAAGGTGATGTACCTTTCTCTGCCAGAAAACGGTTGATTTCTTCACCAATTTTTACTCTGAAGTTTTCACTCCATGCTATCAGCTCGTCGCGCTGACGGATCTTCTCTTGAAGGACTTGATAGCGATGATCCGATGCCAGACCAATCTCATACCCAAGAGGGGTCAACCGAACATCAGCATCATCTTGACGAAGAAGAATACGGTATTCTGCACGTGACGTAAACATGCGATATGGTTCGTCGACTCCCTTAGTCACGAGATCATCTATCAGTACACCGATATATGCTTGGTCGCGTGTCAAGATGATCGGCTCCTTGTTTTGCGATCTTCTGGCAGCATTTATACCTGCCATCAGACCTTGTGCTGCAGCCTCCTCATAACCAGTAGTTCCATTCACCTGTCCGGCGAAATATAGTCCGGGTATTAGCTTGGTTTGTAGGTCATGCGTAAGCTGTGTGGGGTCGAAAAAGTCATATTCGATAGCATAACCGGGACGGTAAAATTGGACGTCACGAAGCGCCGGAACGCATTGCAAAGCCTCTACCTGTACACGCCATGGCATTGAACTTGAAAAACCATTAACATAATATTCTTGGGTGGTTTCACCCTCCGGTTCGAGGAAGAGTTGATGGCTCTCCTTGTCTGCAAATGTAACCAATTTGGTCTCTATGCTGGGGCAGTAACGTGGTCCGATGCTCCGGATATCGCCATTGTAGAGTGGCGACTCATCAAGGTGGGAAACCATCTTTTCATGCGCTTCCGGGTTGGTGTGAACGATCCAACAAGGGCGCTGACGAAGTGTTCTTTTCACCTCCGGAAGGAAAGAAAATTTCTCGTAAGGCAGGTTATCACCCTCTTGGATTTCTGCCAAACTGAAGTCTATGGTGCGCCCATCTATACGCGCCGGAGTACCGGTTTTCATACGATCGGCATGGAAACCGAGGCTCACGAGTTGTTCTGTAAGACCCTTGGAAGAGTCCTCGGAGATGCGTCCACCCTCTATTTTTGTCGGCCCGAAATGCATCAAACCATTGAGGAAAGTACCGGCAGTGAGCACCACCTGTGGGGCATGAAACTCGAAACCAAGCGCAGTTTCTACCCCCTGAAGAGAGTGATCTGATTCGGAGATCAATAGATGATCTACGTTGTCCTGGAAGAGATATAGACCATCGATACAGTCAAGTACTTGGCGCCAACGATCGCAATATTTCGTACGATCGGACTGTACGCGTGGAGACCACACTGCGGGACCTTTGGAGCGGTTGAGCATCCGGAATTGGATAGCAGTCTCATCCGCCACAATACCCATCCATCCGCCGAGAGCATCTATCTCTCTGACTATCTGACCTTTGGCTATACCGCCAACAGCAGGATTGCACGACATCTGCGCCACCCTATTCATATCCTTGGTGATGAGTAGGGTAGATGCACCGAGACTGGCGGCAGCTGCTGCGGCCTCACAACCGGCATGGCCGGCACCGACAACTATGACATCAAAATCAAATCTCATTATCTATATAATCTCCTATATATCTTCTGAATTTCTTTGATACAATTTAGAGCGATTTTCACGAAAGATGTAGACTTAAAAAAAATATTAAAGACTATAGTCTACTCCAAACTATCGAGAATAGCGAGGGCTTGCTCTTCCTCTCTTTCCATGATTTCTCGTTCTCCCGGTCCTTTATCATTGATGCCGCAGAGGTGTAAAATACCATGTATAATGACACGGTTGAGTTCACGCTCGTAGGACTGATTGTTGGCTACGGCGTTGGTTCGAACAGTATCCAACGAGATAACCAAATCTCCGGCTACCCTACCTCGCGAAGTATAATCGAACGTTATGATATCGGTATAATAGTCATGTTGAAGGAACTTCCGATTTACATCCAAGATATAATCATCATCGCAGAAGAGATAAGACAAACGACCCACAGAGCAACTATGGTAAGATGCAACTTGGGATATCCATCGTCTGACCCGATCGAAATCGAGCGAAGGCAAATCGACATTTTGACAATTAAAAGTAATCATAACAAAACTGTTGACACATTCGATTAAGAAGTGGAGGAATAAAGTCCTCACACGCAAACTACAAAGGTAATGAAAAAATCGGAAGAATAAAAATGAAAAAGAGGCAACAATCAAAAATAATTGATCAGGCAATCGTCAGAGAGTCTGGTGCCGAAGCAAAGCCAAGTAGGAGACAGACTCGAAAAAGCAGAATTGAAACTACAAGAGATTGTGAAACTCGAAAAAGAGGCTGAGGCGATTTACTATTTAACATAATGTAAAGAATCTCACATCGACAACTTATTTAACTCGGAATTTGAATAAACCCTAAAATGCATTTATCATCTTCTTTTTCAGGCGTTTGTAATTGCTATTTTACTTATTTAAGGCGCTGAGATTTTAAAATTTCTGATTGTGCAGTCGGTTGGTCGCAAAAATTGACATCAAAAAGGGTTAGAGCGCTCTAATGGCTGTAGATAACATCTTTTGCAAGGTAACTGATTTTTTTGTTAATTTTGCTTTCTAATAATTTTGGGACAAGATTTTGAAATGTGCACTATTTTACCCTCTATTGCCAAATGAAAATTTTAGAAGTTGTATTTGTAATTTTAGGGTCTTATATTGCCCTTCTTTGTCTTAAAAATGTTTTTGAAAATTTTGTAAACAATTTTGTTTGGATTTGTAAATTATTTGCGATTTTTTCATTAACTTTACGCCATATTTTCGTGATGTACTTGGTACATACCGGTAATAAGATTCAAACCCTTTTTTCTAACTGTGAGTTGTGATAATGGAATCGGAAGTTTATCATATCCCTGCATTACTTCAAGAGTCTGTCTCGGGGCTTGAGATCAAGCCTGACGGGATATATGTCGATGTCACCTTCGGTGGTGGCGGTCATTCGCGTGCCATTCTCGAGCATCTTGGAGTCAAGGGTCATCTCTATGGCTTCGACCGAGACATGGATGCATACGCTAATGCCCCGGACGACCCTCGATTTACATTTGTACATTCCGACTTCCGTTTCATCACAAATTTTATGCAGTATTACGGCGTGGAGCAGGTGGATGGCATAATTGCCGACCTCGGCGTCTCTTTCCATCATTTCGACGATCCGGAGAGAGGATTTTCATTTCGCGCCGACGCCCCGCTTGATATGCGGATGAACCAATCAGGAGGAAAGACTGCTGCCGACATCTTGGCGACTTACAGCAGAGAGGAGTTGGAGCGGATCTTTCACAAATATACAGACTTAAAGAGAATCAACTGGATTGTCTCCAATATCGTAAAAGCTCGCGATGAGGAGCCTATCCTCACCACAGGCCGTCTGGTGGAAGTGGTAAAGAGGCATATATCTCCCAAGTCGGAAAAGAAGGACTTGGCACAGGTGTTTCAAGCCCTCCGCATTGAGGTCAACGACGAGATGCAGTCTCTGAGATACCTCTTGGAGCAGGCTGTGCGTGTGCTACGCACAGGCGGTAAGTTGGCAGTGATAACATATCACTCGATCGAGGATCGTATGGTGAAGAATATCATCAAGAGTGGCAACGTGAATGGTGAGATAATTCAAGACCTCTTCGGCAGATTCGACACGCCATGGAAGGCGATCAACCGCTCCCCTATCGTGCCGACGGCGGCTGAGATCGAGGCTAATCCACGTTCTCGGTCGGCTAAACTCAGAATAGCTGAAAAAATACAAAATAAGACAACAAGAATCATTAAACCTGTAATTGGATAAACCATTAGTCCATAACTTTACTCTCTTTTAAATCCATTTAACAAAATGAGCGCAGCAGCCGTGAGAAATACAACTAAGAAAAGCAGGAGCAAGAAGGATAAAAACTCTTACTCCTGGGTGAATGAAATGCGTTATGGAAGAACTATATCCATAGAGTTCTTCAAGAGCAACGCATGGCTGCTTGTGATCATCATCGCCATCGTAATCTCTTTGATGGGACTTCGCTACAAGACCAAAACCAAGATGGTCGAAATCAAAAATCTCACCAAAGAACTTGAACTTGCTGAGAGTGAAAAACTGCGTGAGAAAGCAGCCTACATGTCGCTGATCCGCGAGACGGAAATGAAAAGAATGGTCCGTGAAAAGGGCTTACCTCTCGAATTTCAAGAACAACCACCTTATCAACTAATCGACAACAATAATCAAAATCAGTAGAGTCATGGCAAAGAAGAAAAACAACAAAGCAAACATACTGTTCCGATATGGTATGATTACGATCGTATTTGCCTTAATGAGTCTGATGATCATGTTCAAGGTGTTCCAGACCACGGTGATTGAGGCAAAAGAATGGAACGACAATGCGAAGGAGGAACTCTCCAAGACAGCAGTCATCAAGCCGGAGCGTGGCAGTATCCTGGCAGATGACGGCAGCATCCTGGCATGCAATCTCACACTCTATGACATCAAGTTGGACCTTCGCCATGACAAGATCAAAAAGATGAAGGTGATCCCCTGGGCATCGGTCGACTCACTTGCCGACTCACTCGACCGCTACTATCCGCGTCGACCCAATCTGGATAAGATGCCCACCGACTCTTTCAATAAATACTCATGGCACACTCGGCTGAAGCGAGAATTTGAGAAAGACCCGGATATGCGTAGTCGTGCTCTCCGCTTGGCGAAGAAGAAGGGGGATGATGATTTCGATAGAATCCGCAATTTTCCCTTCTTGCGCACCTTGGGCAAGAAATGCAAGCCCCTCTACAAGGAGGCAAGACCGACACGTCTCTATCCATACGGCAATATGGCATGTCTGAGCATCGGTCGTGTGAATGAGGATGAGAAAACCAAGGAGATACATGGGTATGCGGGGCTTGAGAAAGACCTTGACTCACTGCTATATGGCAAGCCCGGAATAGCAAAAAGGACAGCCTTGACACGAGGCATCGGCTACTGGGTTGCGGCGCCGGCGGTCAGAGGATATGACATACATTCCACCATCAACATCGACCTTCAGGAGATGCTCGAAGATGAGCTGAAAGGTATATGTGTAGAGTCGAAAGCAGAGTGGGGTACAGCCGTGCTGATGGAGGTAAAGACCGGTGAGATTAAGGCTATCTCGAACATAGAATTGCTCGAAGATGGCACCTACGGCGAGGCTATGAATAGGGCAGTACTACCCTACGAGCCCGGCTCTGTGATGAAGCCCATCTCGCTGATGATTGCCTTCGAAGATGGGCTGGTGAAAAGTGTCAACGACATGGTGGATTGCAGCCCATTCATGCGCACAAGCGACCCGCACGGCAGTGGTCCGAAGACGATGAAGCAGGTGATCGAACAGTCGTCGAACACCGGCATTTCCCGCGTAATATTTCGCGGTTATGCAGAGCATCCCGAGAAGTGGTACGACCGCTTGGCAGGATTAGGATTCTTCGAACCGATGCACTCCGGCATCGCCTTCGAGAAGACACCCCGTATACGCCGACTGGTAGACAAGGATTCCAAAGGTAACAACATCACCATGACTGCGCGTCACCTCGACTTGGCGCGTCAGGCATACGGCTATAACACCGAATTGCCACCCCTCTTCACCCTCTCTGTCTATAACGCCATCGCCAACGACGGCAAGTATGTGCGTCCCCACTTGGTGAGAAGCCTTATCGACGAGAATGGCCGCGACTCTGTGCTGAAGATCAGCTATATCCGCGACAGCATCTGCTCGGCGGCTACCGCCCGCAAGGTGAGAGAGTGTATCCATGAAGTGGTGTGGGGAGACCATGGCACTGCACGAATGGTCCGTGACGATCGCGTCAAAATCGTCGGTAAAACCGGTACGGCATATCCCGTGGAGCATGGCGTCTATAACACTGCCAAACGACGTTATGCATTCGCCGGATTCTTCCCCTACGAGAATCCGCAATACTCTTGCATCGTGCTGATTCTCGCCAACGCCGGCTCTTCCGCCAGCCGCACCTCCGGACAGGTGCTCAAGAATATGGCTATCAAGATGTATTCGCGTGGCATGCTCAATAATACCTCCACCTTCACCGCCGAGAAGACCCCCTCGTCTCCCGTGATCAGCGCATCGACCCAAAACCTCGGCGCTGCCGGACAGGCGCTCAATCTCACCTCGGTGAAGAGAGTGAAACCTGCAGATAACACCCCGCAAGGCACTGTGCCCAACGTCGTGGGCTATGACATATCCGATGCCATAGCCCGACTCGAGAAGTGTGGCATTAATGTCAAAACTCGAGGCCAGGGAATGGTGGTGTCGCAGTCGATACCTCCCGGCACTCCCATCAAGCGGGGAAGCTCTATCCTGTTGTACCTATCCACCAACTGATCGAGCCCTGCCGAATAAAACAGATATAAATGCTCCCGACTCTCATCGGGGGTATCAACCATAAAGAAATAAAAACGAAAAAACAGATAAAACCATGACGATCAAACTATCAAAGCTTCTTGAGGAGATCAAGCCTCTCGAAGTGATCGGAGAAACTGACAAGAACATAATAGGCGTGCATAGCGACTCACGCAAAGTCGAGAAAGACTCTCTATTTGTGGCAGTGAGAGGCGTTACGACCGATGGTCATAAATACATCCCCGTGGTGGCGAGCACTCACGTGGGTGCTATCGTATGCGAGAACCTCCCCTCGACTCTCGAGAAGGGTATCACCTACGTGAGAGTCGCCAACTCCGCCGAAGCCCTCGGCATACTGGCATCGGCATGGTATGGGCATCCCTCTTCCAAGCTGAAACTCGTGGGCGTCACCGGCACCAACGGCAAGACCACCACAGCCACCCTGCTCTATGAGATGGCTAAACTCGAAGGCTACAAAGCCGGTCTTCTCTCCACCGTCTGCAACTATATCCAGGATCGTGCCATCCCCACCACTCACACCACTCCCGACCCTTTGACTCTCAACGAGCTCCTCGCCGAGATGGTCGATGCCGGTTGTGACTACGCTTTTATGGAGGTGTCAAGCCATGCCGCACAGCAGCATCGTATCGCCGGTCTGAAGTTCAAGGGGGGTATCTTCTCCAACCTTACTCGCGACCACCTCGACTATCATGGCACTGTCGATAATTACATCAACGCCAAGAAGATGTTTTTTGACCTCCTCCCCGACGACGCCTTCGCATTAGTCAATATCGACGACAAAGTCGGCATGTATATGACACAGAACACTCGTGCCAAGGTCTACACCTACTCACTTCGTGCCGAGGCTGACTTCCGTTGCAAGATCTTGGAGACACGTCTTGACGGCACACTTCTGGATCTTGACAACAATGAGATCGAAGTAGGGTTCACCGGCCGCTTCAATGCCTACAACCTGACAGCAGTCTATGGGGCAGCGATTCTGACCGGATTCCCGCGTGAGGAGGTGGCAGTCAACATGAGTCGCTTGGTGCCGGTGGCAGGTCGTTTCCAGACCTTCCGTTCGGCAGATGGAGTGACTGCAATCGTCGACTATGCCCACACACCCGATGCGTTGGTCAATGTGCTTGACACGATCCGCGAGGTGGTGGGTGCTGACGGCAAGATCACAACCGTGGTGGGTGCCGGAGGTAATCGCGACCATGGCAAGCGTCCGATGATGGCACGCGAAGCTGCCTGCCGCAGCGACCTGCTTCTGCTCACCAGCGACAACCCCCGCGACGAGAACCCCGACGACATCATCGCCGATATGCGTGCCGGACTCACCGAAGATGAGCTCCGCCGCACCATCTGCATCACCGACCGCCGCGAAGCCATCAAGACTGCTGTCCGCATGGCTGCTCCCGGCACTGTGATTCTCATCGCCGGCAAGGGTCACGAACCATACCAAGAGGTGAAGGGTGTCCGCCATCACTTCGACGACCGCGAAGAGGTGGAACGCGAACTCGCCGCCCGGTCTTAACTCCTACTTATTCACCTATTTCTACCCGTTTTAACCTATGTTTTATTGGCTGATAGACACATTCGACGGTTGGAATATGCCGGGGCGTAACCTCGTATATTTCATCACCTTCAGAGCAGGCTTCGCTTTCGCCCTGGCTCTTATCATCGCTTTGGTTTTCGGTCACAAGATCATCCGTCGACTTCAGCGTATGCAGATCGGCGAAGAGGTCCGCAACCTCGGCCTCGAGGGGCAACTCAGCAAGAAGGGCACTCCCACCATGGGTGGCGTCATCATCATACTTGCCACTCTCCTGCCTTGTCTGCTGATCGGCAACCTCACCAACATATATATGATCTTGATGATCATCGCCACACTCTGGATGGGTATGATCGGTTTCCTCGATGATTATCGAAAACTGAAATACCATAACAAGGATGGTCTGAAGGGTAAGTATAAAGTCACCGGGCAAGTGGGCCTCGGACTCTTGGTGGGCATCACCATGTGGCTCTCGCCGCAGATCGTGATGAGTGAAAACTTCGAACGCCAGACCGTGGTAGCCAACGAGACAGTGACCGAAGTGCTCCACTCCACCGACGAGATCAAATCGCCGCAGACCACTATTCCATTCGTCAAGAACAATAACTTCAACTATCAGTGGCTCACCTCCTGGATTCCCGACCGCAACAGCGCCGAGACCCTCGGCTGGCTCGTCTTCGTGCTCGTAGTCGTTTTCGCAGTCACGGCAGTGAGCAATGGGGCTAACCTCACCGATGGCATCGACGGCCTCTGCGCCGGAACTTCCGCCATAATCGGAGCCGCTCTGCTGATTATGGCTTATCTCGGCGGTAATGTCATCTATTCGAGCTATCTGAACATCATGTATATCCCCGGATCAGAGGAACTCGTGGTGTTCGCCGGAGCTTTCATCGGAGCCCTGATTGGCTTCCTCTGGTATAACTCATTCCCGGCGCAAGTCTTTATGGGAGACACCGGATCCCTCACCCTGGGGGGTATCATCGCCGTGTTCGCCATCTTGATTCGAAAGGAGCTCCTGATACCCCTGCTCTGCCTGATCTTCTTCCTCGAAGACCTCTCGGTGATAATGCAGGTGGCTTATTTCAAATATACCAAACGAAAATATGGCGAAGGAAGGCGCATCTTCAAGATGACTCCCCTCCATCACCACTTCCAGAAGGCTGCCGACCCGAATGCTATGGTGAAATGGAACCATCCCACCAACCCGATGCACGAGAATAAGATCGTGACTCGCTTCTGGATCATCGGCATCCTCTTGGCTGCCATCACTTTCGTAACTCTCAAAATCAGATAATCGACCAAAATCAGACAATCGACCTTAATAATTATGGAAAAACTTGTAGTGCTGGGTGGAGGTGAAAGCGGCGTCGGTGCCGCCATCCTCGGCAAAACCAAAGGTATGGAGGTATTCCTCAGCGATATGGGGGAGATCAAGCCTCAATATATAGCTATGCTCGAAGAGGAGGGAATCCCCTACGAGCAGGGTAAACACACCGAAGAGCGTCTGCTCGATGCCGACTTGGTGGTAAAGAGCCCCGGCATCCCCCCATACGCACCATTAGTCAAAAAATTCACCGAGAAGGGCACTCCGGTCATCTCCGAGATCGAGTTTGCCGGCCGCTACACCGACGCCAAGATGGTGTGCATCACCGGCAGCAACGGCAAGACCACCACTACCCTTCTGACTTATCATATCCTCAAGGCTGCCGGTCTCAATGTCGGCTTGGCGGGAAATGTCGGCAAGAGCATGGCTCTTCAGGTGGCTCGCGAGCATCACGACGTATATGTCATCGAGCTCTCCAGCTTCCAACTCGAGAATATGTATGACTTCAAAGCCGGGATTGCCATCATCATGAACATCACTCCCGACCATCTCGACCGCTACGACCATAAGATGGAAAATTATATCGCCGCCAAGTTCCGCATCTTGCAGAACCAGGGACCGGAAGATTATTTCATCTACTGGATGGACGATCCGATCGTGAGTGAGCAGATCAAGCATGTGCAGAGCGAAGCCATCAAGATGCCCTTCAGCGAACTCGAGCAGGAGGGGGCTATGGCATACGTCAAGGATGGCATCGTGCATTTCAACACCCCGACCGAAATCTGGGAGATCCCACGCGATCGCCTCTCACTCACCGGGCTTCACAACCTCTATAACTCCATGGCTGCCGGCCTCTCGGCGAGTCTGCTTAACATAAAGAAGGAAACTATCCGCCATGCTCTCGAGGATTTCGAGGCAGTGGAACATCGTCTCGAGTTCGTGGCTGATGTCGACGGCGTCAGATATATCAATGACTCGAAAGCCACCAATGTCAACTCTACCTGGTATGCCCTGGAAAGTATGACCCGCCCCACCATCCTGATCCTGGGTGGCAAGGACAAGGGTAATGACTACACCGAGATCGAAGAACTGGTCCGCGAGAAGGTCAAGGCCATCGTCTGCATGGGCAAGGATAATGCCAAGCTCCTCGATTTCTTCGGCGACAAGGTGGCTGCGATCCGCGACACTCACTCCATCTCCGACGCTGTCAAGGCTTGTGCCGAACTTGCCGACGAGGGGGATACAGTGCTCCTCTCTCCCTGCTGTGCCAGCTTCGACCTCTTCAGCAGCTATGAAGATCGCGGCAGAAAGTTCAAAGCTGAAGTCCACGCCCTGAAGGGATAAGCCACTACCCTATTGTTTTTATCTCAAACCTACTCATAAACTCATCCCCAGAATGACCAACGAATACGATGAATTAGAGATCCGGGATACTTCTCAGCCCGAGGAAATCCGGGATAACAGCAACAACAAGAAGAGGGAAGAAGAACTCCAAAAAGCCCTGAAAGCCGAAACGGCACAAAAAGAGGCGATGAACAAGATCAAGGGGCGTCCCGATCCCTATATCTGGGGCATCTATATCATGTTCCTCGTGATCAGTGTAATCGAGCTTTACAGCGCATCGAGCACGGAAGTGACCGGAGGGAATGTCTATATGCCTCTGATCCGTCACGGTGTGTTCTTGCTGATCGGATTGGGTATCGTGCTCTGGCTTCAGAAGACACCCTATACCATCATCAATAAATTCGCCTGGGCATTCGGTATAGTCTCCCTGGTTTTGCTGCTGATATCATCATTCTTCGGCAGTGAGATCAATGGCGCCCAGCGTGCCATCGCCCTGCCGGGAGGAGCCACCATCCAGCCTGCCGAGATCGTAAAGCTCGCTGTGGTGTGTCTCTTAGCCTCGATCTTCGGCAAGAACCAGACCCCGGGTGGCGTCACCAACAAGGGTATTATCGTCGCTGCCGCTGTGGTGCTGATATTCTCCGGATGCCTCTGGAAGAATGGTCTTACCAACACCATCTTGCTGATGTGTGTGAGCCTCTGTATGATGCTGATCGGGGGTGTGCCGATGCGCAAATTCGGCATCGTGATTCTGGTATATTGCGTGGGTGGAGGGGCTCTCTACCTCTTCCGATATGCCACTCCCGATGATTCGGAATATGACCGCGTAGTAGAGCGCCAGGAACTTGAGATGCAGCAGGCCTCCAATGGTGGAGCCATAATCAATGTCGAATCCGGTAAAGCGGAAGACCGCTCCGAGACTCACATAAAGCGCGTAAAACGATTCCTCAGAGGTGTCCATCCCGGCGATTCGATCACCGACGACAATCGCCAAGTGATAATGTCGAAATTCTCACAAGCCAACGGCGGCCTCTTCGGTCAGGGTCCCGGCAATTCGCGTGAGAGTGCTCGTCTCCCTTTGGCATTCTCCGATTATATCTATTCGATCATCATCGAAGACACCGGCTTCGTGGGGGGTGCATTCCTCCTGATCTTATACCTTCTGCTTCTGGCGCGTGCCGGCAGAATCGCCTATAAATGCTCACGAGCTTTCCCGGCATTCCTCATCTTGGGATGCGCCGTGATGGTCGTGTTCCAAGCCATGGTCCACATGGCCATCGTCTCGGGGCTATTCCCCGTCTCCGGCCAGCCATTGCCTCTGATCTCGAAGGGTGGCACCTCGATTATCGTGATGTCAGCGGCTATCGGCATTATGCTCTCTGTGGCTCGATTTGCCGTACATTCCGACGATACGCGCCAGATACGCGCCGAGAAGAATGCTCTCCCCGACGATATCCAGGCTGCAAACTTCAGCCGACAAGGCTGATAGCGGGTCACCACTACCCTATTTTTTATCTTGAACTTTAACCTACACAGCTCAATACAATGAACCGAAAATATAGAATTCTGATAAGTGGCGGCGGCACCGGAGGCCACATCTTCCCGGCCCTGTCGATAGCCAATGCTCTGAAGCGACGTGTCGATGCCGACATCCTCTTCGTAGGGGCGGAAAATCGCATGGAGATGGAGAAGGTGCCGGCTGCGGGATATCCCATCAAGGGGCTCCCGGTGGCAGGCTTCGATCGTCGTCATCTGCTTCGGAATTTCAGTGTCTTGCTCAAGCTTGGCAAGAGTCTCACCATGGCACGCCGCATCGTCAAGGAGTTCCAACCCGACATAGCCATCGGCGTCGGGGGATATTGCTCCGGACCGACCCTCAAGGCTGCTCAACGAGCCGGAGTGCCCACACTGATACAGGAACAAAATTCATACGCCGGAGTCACCAATAAGCTTCTCGCCAAGCGTGCTGACCGCATCTGTGTGGCTTACGACGGCATGGAGCGCTTCTTCCCCGCCGACAAGATCATCAAATTGGGCAATCCGGTGCGCAAGGATCTTCTCGACAAGGATCCCGATCCGGAGCAGTCGCGTGCCGGTTTCGGTCTCAATCCGAAGCGCCCGACGCTCCTTGCCATCGGCGGTTCGCTCGGCGCTCTGACCATCAATGAGAGCCTCGAAGCGGGTGTCAAGCGCCTCGTGGATAGCGGCGCTCAGGTGATCTGGCAGACCGGAAAGCATTTCGGCGACCGCGCCCTGACTGCCGCCAAAGGCCTGCAAGGTGTGGTGGTGACCCCTTTCATCAATGATATGGCTTCTGCCTACGCCGCTGCCGATATCGTGATATCTCGCGCCGGAGCCGGATCTATCAGCGAACTCGAATTGCTCGGAAAGGCCGCCATTCTCGTGCCTTCACCCAATGTCGCCGAGGATCATCAGACCAAAAATGCACAAGCCCTCGCATGCCGCAATGCCGCTATACTCGTGCCCGACTCCGAGGCGAGACTTCGTCTTGTCGACGTGGCCCTGCAACTCCTGGCTGACTCCGATAGCCGCAATAAGATGAAGGAGGAAATTTCCAAATTGGCTATGCGACAAAGCGACGAACGCATCGCCGATGAAGTCTTAAAACTGATCGAAAGATGAAACAAAATATCTATTTCGTAGGTGCCGGAGGCATCGGCATGGCGAACCTTGTGAGGTATTATCTGCGCCATGGCGCTCGGGTGGCAGGCTACGACCGCACACCCTCCGACTTGACACGTCATCTCGAAGCCGAGGGGGCTACACTCACCTTCGACGCCTCTGCCGATGAGATACCCTCCGAATTTCGCAATCCCGACACCACCCTGGTGGTGTATACACCCGCCGTGCCGGAGAGCAATCCTATCCTTGCATATTTCCGCCAAAATGGCTTTGAAGTGATCAAACGCGCCGCTCTGCTCGGCATCATCACTCGCCACTCTCGCGCCATCTGCGTGGCAGGTAGTCACGGCAAGACCACAACCTCTTCGATGATCGCCAACATCCTGCGTGACACACCATTAGGGTGCACCGCTTTCCTCGGCGGTATCCTCCGCAATATCGACAGTAACCTCGTGCTGCAAGAGGCTTCCGAGTTCAGCGTGATCGAAGCTGACGAGTATGACCGATCATTCCATCAGCTCACACCCTCGATAGCCGTGATCACTTCGACCGATCCCGACCATCTCGACATCTATGGCGACGAGGAGCATTATCTCGAAGCCTTCAGCATTTTCACCTCGCTGATCCGCCCCGGAGGCTCTCTGATAGTCCACACCGGCTTAAAGATGAAGCCCGACGTCAAGGATGATGTCAAGGTGATGACATATAGCGCCAACGATCCCACTGCCGATTGGCATGCCGAGGATATCACCTACGGCGTCGGCACCATCTCCTTCACACTGGTGGGTCCCGACGGGCTCCGCATCGAGCATCTCTCTCCGGGAGTGCCGGTGGAGATCAACATCGACAATGCCGTGGCTGCCGCTGCCGCTGCCATCACCGCCGGTGCCACCCACGAGCAGGTAGCCAAAGGTCTCGGATCTTTCCTCGGCGCAAAGCGCCGCTTTGAGATATATCTCAACGGCTCTGAAACCATGTCCCATACCATCCTGATCGACGACTATGCCCACTCCCCCGGTGAGGTCAAAGCTTCTATCGAATCGGTAAGAAAACTATATCCCGGCAAAAAACTCTCCGTGATATTCCAACCTCACCTCTACACCCGGACACGCGACTTCGCTCCCCTTTTCGCCGAGGCGCTCTCTGCCGCCGACCAAGTAATCATGCCCGAGATTTATCCCGCGCGTGAACTCCCCATCCCCGGCATATCCTCTCACACCATCCTCGACCGGGTAATTTGTGACGAAAAAGCATATTGCGAGAGAAAAGATTTGCTTGATCTGATAAAAAATAGTAACTTTGAAATTTTGATGACATTAGGTGCAGCTGATATCGACAAAATTCTCCCCGATATCAAGCAAATCCTACTGGAGCGCTGAGTCTCTCTCAGAGCCCCGCTTTGACTATATCTATGACTGTAATAGCCAAGAAAATATTGAAATGGAGCATCCTGGCGATCTTGCTGACTTACGTCGCCGTGATGGGGGTGTGGGCTAACCAACGTGCAAGCCTGCATCTCTGCACAGGCATTGTGGTCGATGTGGAAACCAACCCGGCCGTCGATTCGATCGTAAGACATGGCGTCAACGAGCGCCTTCGCGCTTACCCCCACAAGATCGTCGGTGTGCCTCAACATCAGATCGACATCGCCGATATCGAACGATACCTCTCGCGCGACAACATCTTCGAAAGTGTCAACTGCATGATGTCTGCTCGAGGCGAACTTATCATCGAAATCGTGCCAATGATCCCCGTGATGAGACTTTTCTTCGGCAATGATTCCTTTTATATCAATAAAGATGGGAAATATGTTGCCTCAAGCGCCCAGTTTATGACCGATGTGCCGGTCGTAACCGGAAATTTCAATAAGCGCTTTGCCCCCAAGGAGGTGATACCCATAGTATCGTATATCAACAAGAACCCGATGCTCCACGACCTGGTGAGTATGATCCACGCCGAGAATGCTCACAACATCATCCTGATCCCCAAGATCCGGGGGCATGTCATCAATTTCGGCGACACCACCCGTCTGGATGAGAAGGCAAGAGCATTGACACTCTTCTATCGCGATGTGATCCCCTACAAGGGATGGGAGGAATATGACACCATCTCGGTGAAATATCGCGGACAGATTGTGGCGACACGTCGCGACAAGACTCGGCTGAATCATGGCGAGGACTATGTAGAAGAGATCGACCCTGAAGAGGCTACTCTGGCCGATGTGAGCGATCTGCATGGCTCTGTCCACAACCCTGCCGACACGACTCTCAACAAGAAGAAAACCGATAAGCCGCAAGGCGCATCCAACAATAAGCCGCAAGGCTAACCACAAAATAAGCAAACCTAAAGAGCAAACAGGCTGACAAGATATGAATGAGGATAGATATGTAGCTGCCATCGAAGTGAGCAGTTCGAAAGTAATAGCCGCTGTGGGCAAGATGCACAGCGATGGTCGTCTCGACATCCTCTCGACCGAACAGGAGAGGGGAGTGGAGACTGTGAAGTATGGAATAATCCAGAACCTGGAGGAGACCGCTATGCGGATCCGCAGGGTGCTGGAGCGTCTCCAAAGCAAGGCGGTAGTCGCCCCGAGAGTCATCACCGGCGTTTATGTCGGCCTCTCAGGCCGCTCGATGCGAAGCATTCGCACCGAAGTGGAACTCAATCTCCCCGATGACACTGAGATCACCGACGAGATAATCCGGAAACTGCGCGATCAAGCCACCAACACTGCCATCGATTCGTCGCTCGTCGTGATCAGCGCCATCCCTCGCATATATCACGTCGGCACCACCGAAACGCTCTCTCCCAAGGGGGCGGTCGGCAATAAGATTCGCGCCGTTTACGACCTGATCGTATGCCGCCCCGACCTGCGTCGCAATCTCTCTCGCACCATCGAGGAGAAACTCAACCTCCGCATCCTGGGATATGAGGTCACTGCCCTCGCTACGGCGGATATCGTGCTCACCAACGAAGAGAAACGCCTCGGTTGCATGCTCGTCGATATGGGAGCCGAGACTACTTCCGTGTCGATTTTCAAAGATGGTTCGCTCAAATATTTCGCCACTCTCCCTCTCGGTGGCAGAAACATAACTCGCGACATCACAAGCCTCAGCGTGCTCGAAGAGCGTGCCGAGGAAATCAAAGTCACTATGGGCAACGCTATGGCTCGTAATAGCGGCACTTCGCTCAACCTCTCCGGCATCAATACCTCGGATGTCAACAACATCATCGTGGAGCGTGCCGAAGAGATCGTAGCAAATATCATCGAGCAAATCAACTATGCCGGCATGAAGGATAGCGACCTCCCCGCCGGAATCATCTGCATCGGTGGCGGTTCGAAACTCAATGGCATCATCGACCTCATCGCCCGTCAGACCGGCCTGAATGTGAGCCGCGGCAAACTCCCTACTTACATCACCGTGGGTGACACCAAAGCCCTCAACGAACTCCTCGAAGTCACCGGAATCCTCTATGCCGCTGCCAAAAAAGATGATATAGAATGTCTCGAATTACCCAACCATCAGGAGCTCCCTCACATCGGCGAAGGTAATGAGCCCGATGACGATGATGACGAAGAAGACGACGTGAAAAACGAGGAGAAATCTCCCCGCAAATCCGGCAGTAAATTCTGGGAAAAGACAAGAAAACGTATTTCTAATATGTTTGCAAATCCCGGCGCTGACGATAGCGACCTCCTCGAATAGTCAGCGCTCTAAGATTCCCTCACTTTATTCAGTTATGCTCTCAGGCTTATTCTCAAATTATAAAAAATTCGAATCATGGACGACGATATGAATCTCGATATAACCGACGGCACTAATTTTGATGTTGACGAAAACGAAAAAGCCATTATCAAAGTCATAGGCGTGGGTGGCGGTGGATGCAACACCGTGAACTATATGTACAACCAGAACATACCACTAATCAAGTTCGTGGTATGCAACACCGACCAGCAGGCACTCAAGTTATCGCCCGTGCCCAACAAGATCTTGATCGGCAAGGAGATCACCGATGGCCGCGGAGCCGGCAACATGCCCGAGGTGGGCAAGGCTTGTGCCGAGGCTTCGGTCGAAGAGATCAAGCGCCTGTTCGATGACGGCACCGAAATGGTGTTCATCACTGCCGGTATGGGTGGCGGCACCGGCACCGGCGCCGGACCCGTCGTGGCGCGACTCGCCAAGGAGGCCGGGATTCTCACCATCGGCATCGTCACCGTGCCCTTCATGTTCGAAGGTAAAAAGAAAATCATCAAGGCCCTCGCCGGCGCCAAGGAGATGAAAAATTATGTCGATGCTCTCCTGATCATCAACAATGAGAATATCATCGAACTATACAAGGATTTCAATTTCTACAACGCCTTCAGCAAGGCTGACGAAACCCTCGCCAATGCCGCCCGAAGCATCTCCGAGATTATCTCCGAACCGCTATATATCAACGTCGACTTCCAGGATGTCAAGACCACTCTCAAGGATAGCGGCTCTGCCATCATAGCCACCGCCATCGGAGAGGGTAAGAACCGTATCACCGAGGCTATCCAGAATGCTCTCCACTCCCCCCTCCTCAAGAGCCATGATATCAACACCTCCAAGCGCCTCCTATTCAAGGTGATGTGCGCTAAAGATTCGGAAAACCCGATTCGCGCCGAGGAAATCACCGAGATTACCAACTTCACCAGCCGACTCCCGGCAAGCATCGACGTGAAGTGGGGTATTGGAGACGACCCGTCGCTCGGTGATAAGGTGAAGATCACGGTGCTCGCTTCCGGTTTCGATGTTACAATCAGCGATGGTTCGGACAACCAAAACGACCCCGGACCTCTGGTGTTCCATGGCACCGAACCCAAGCAGAGACCCGCCGATACTCGCAATCAAGAGCGCGAAGAAACCGACCAAATCGCCGAAGTTTATGGCATCGAAAAGGTCAAAGAGCAGGAACGCGAGGCGGCTCGTATCAAGTATGTCGTGCTCAAACCCTCGCAATTCGACGACCAGGAGGTAATCGCTCTCCTCGAACGAAACCCGACACTCAATCGCCCCCCTTACGTTAAATCTCAACTCCAAAACCTAAGCGAAAGCAACCTCAAGGTACAACACTCTTCCGAACCGACGAGCAACCCCGGTATCGATCAGATCACTTTCTCATGACCTGCCCCCTCGTGTCGCCCCTCGGCGAGGTTTTAGATACTCTCCTTCTCTCCTCTGAATCTCTCTCCGTATTATTAATTCAATCAGAATATTTTTATCTCATAAAAACAAGACCATCCGACAATGGAATCACAATTTCCGACCAAAGGAAACACTTTTACAATGGTGGCCAAGACATTTCAAGGGCTTGAAGATGTGTTGCGCGACGAACTGTTATCATTAGGTGCTGAGAATGTAGAGATCGGCAAACGCATGGTAAGCTTCGAGGGAGATCTCGAATTGCTCTATAAGGCCAATCTCTGTTGCCGCACCGCCCTGAGAATTCTTAAGCCGATCGAAAAATTTACCGCCTACGATCCGGATGATCTCTATGATGTGGTCCGCGAGATCGAGTGGGAAAAATATATGACACCCTCCACCACCTTCGCCATCGATGCCACAGTCAATAGCGAGGATTTCACCCACTCCAAGTTCGTGACCTATCGCGTGAAGGATGCCATCGTCGACCATTTCGTCGACACTTGTGGCGTACGCCCCTCTATCCGCATATCCAATCCCGACCTTTACCTCAATGTGCATATCAGCGAGAATCGGGTCACCATCTCTTTGGACTCCAGTGGCGAGCCCCTCTCCAAGCGTGGGTATCGCGATGAGGCTACCGAAGCCCCCATCAACGAGGCTCTCGCCGCCGGAATCATCCTTAAGAGCGGATGGAAAGGGGAGTGCGACTTCGCCGACCCTATGTGCGGCTCCGGTACGTTCCTGATCGAGGCTGCTCTGATCGCCGCAAATATCAACCCCGGTATCTATCGCAGAGGGTTTGCCTTCGAGAAATGGCCCAATTTCGACGCCGAACTCTTCGAAACTCTCTATAACGACGACAGCGCCGAACGCGAGTTTAACTTCAAAATATATGGCGGCGACATCGACCCCGAAGCCGTAAGAACCGCCAAGAAGAATATCAAGTCGGCTCAACTCAACGAAATGATCGAACTCTCCTGCCGCGACTTCGCCGAGTGGATCGACAATCCCGAAGAGGGTGTACTTGTCACTAATCCCCCCTACGGCCGTCGCCTCAAACCGGACGATCTCGCCGAGTTATATCGCAACATCGGCACCTGTCTGAAACGCAATTTCAAGGGATGGACCGCATGGATCATCGCCATGGATTGTGAGGAATTTGATAAAGTCGGCTTGAAGCCCTCGTCGAAGACACCTCTACTCAATGGCAGCATCGAGTGCTCCCTCCGCGAGTATGTGATGTTCGATGGCCGTTACAATGATTTCCGCTCCGAGGGGGGAAGCATCAAGTCGTATGACGAGCCTGAAGAGCATGGCCCTCGCAAGATGAAACGCCTCTCCGACGACGAGTGGCGCCGCGAGACTCGCAAATTCGGCCAGCATGATCGCAAGCCCCAGAAGCATGAAGATCGCAACGCATCTTATCGACGCGACGACCGCCGCGACAATTACCGCGACGACCGCCGTCGCGGCGAAGACTATCGCGACGACTTCAAACCGCGTGGCGGCAAACCGGCTCGCAAGGAGTATGGCGACAAACGAACCGAAAGCAAGCCTTACACTCCCAAGCGTCCCTCCATCTCCGAAGATAAGCATCAGGTCATCAACCCGGTCCATTTCCGTAAACGCAAACAGAAATAAGAGATGATCCATCGACACGCCATGGGCAAGGAGGGGATGATCCTCTCGATTCTCGCCGCCATCTTGATGGTGGCGGGGGTCTACATCTTTGCCTCCCCGGCGTATGTCACAGGTGAATTGGGCATCTTCTTGCCCTCTCCCAACAACTGGAATCTTCCCCCGGTATTGTCGCATCTCCTCACTCCGCTGATGATCGCTGCCACCACCATCCTCCTCTATGTCGCCAATAAGAAGTATACCTTCGTCACCGGCTCCGACACCGTGTTCATGGGGATGTTCTTGGTGATGTGCACTTCCAACGTCTGGCTCAGCGACCGATTCTCCGCCTCTTTCCTCTTCGTCGCAGCCAATGTGTTATGCCTGATGATCCTCTTCGACTGCTATCGCAAGAACAATGCCACTCAAGAGCTGTTCCTCATCGCCACAATCATCTCCTTGGGGTCGATGATACAATATGCCTTCTTGGCGCTGATCGTGGTCTACTTAGTGGGGGCTGTGATGCTGAAATGCTTCTCATTCCGCGGACTGATAGCCTTCGGCATGGGATTGATCGCCCCTTATTGGGTGGCTATCGGATTAGGTATCGTGCCATACACCAACTTCCGAATGCCTGAATTTACCATCATCACCGGCTCGGCTTATTCCGCCGGAGATGTTTTGGTCGGTATGATTAATATCGGACTGACTTGCATCATCGGACTGATCATGGGCCTCAACAACCTGGTAAAACTATATGCCGGCAACACTCAGCGACGCCTCAACAATATGGTGATCAATCTCCTCGGTGTCGTGTCGCTGATCTGCATGCTGGTGGATTTCAATAATATCATAGTATATCTCGCCACTATCTATATGATTGTGGCTATCCAACTCGCTCATCTCTTCACCCTGTGGAACATCCGTCGGGCTCCGGTTTGGCTTCTTATCATCTCTCTGCTTTATGTCGGAGGGTATGTGTTGATGTTGCTCTGATGCGTGGCAATAGGGTAGGGGAGAGGCTGTCGGTGAGACTGCCGACCATCCTGATATAGACACTCGATATGAAAGTAATAGCAGACGAAAATATACCCTTCCTTCGCGGACGTCTTGAGGCTCTCGGCGCCGAAGTGACCTACGTCGATCAGTTCGGGTTCACCCCCGAATTGGTGAAGGATGCCGACATCCTGTTGATCCGCACACGCACACGATGCGACAGCGATCTATTGGAGGGATCGAAGGTAAAACTTATCGCCACCGCCACCATCGGCACCGACCAGATCGACATGGATTGGTGTCGCCGGGCAGGCATCATCGTGAGAAATGCCCCGGGATGTAACGCCCCCGGCGTGGCGCAATATGTCTGGTCGTCATTGCTCCGGCTTGGGTTCGACCCCGGTCGCCATACGCTCGGCATCGTGGGCTGCGGCAATGTCGGCAAAATAGTGCGCCAATGGGGTGAAGCCATGGGCACGCATATCATCATCAATGACCCTCCCCTACAGCACTTGGGGATTCTCGACACTTACGCCCCTCTCGACGAGCTCCTCGCTGAGTGTGATGCCGTCACCCTTCATACGCCGCTGACCAAGACCGGACGCTATCCCTCCTACCATCTTATCGGCGATGCCGAGTTGAGTCTGATGAAGGATAACGCCATTCTGGTGAATGCCGCACGAGGACCGGTGGTCGACAATGCCGCCCTGCGAGATCATCTCGCCTCCGGCAGACTCCGCGCCGTAATCGACACCTGGGAATTCGAACCGCGTGTCGACACCGATATCCTCGACATGGTGGAATATGGAACTTTCCATATCGCCGGATATTCCCTCCAAGGAAAGCAACGAGCCACTCGCATGGCTCTCGAAGCGGTCGAAGAGGTGTTCGGCATCGAAATCAATAAGGAGGGTCTCGAGCCCCCTTATACGGCTGATCCCGACATCTCGGCTGAGCGTATCATCGAATCTTACGATCCGATCTACGATACACTCGCTCTCCGCGAAGCCCCTGAGGCGTTCGACCGTCTACGACATGATTATAATTTCCGCAACGAACCGTAATACGCTCTAACCCCCGACAAGATGGCATTGAAAAAATTTTATGTAGTGTGGGTCGGCAGAGTGCCCGGCGTCTACGACAATATCGACGACGCCATGGAGCAGGTCGACAATTACCCCGGAGCCACTTTCAAGGGCTTCGACAGCGCCGAGTCTGCCGCCAAGGCTTTCCGTCGAGGCTTCGAACGCGACGAGAGCTCGGAATTGCAGTCGCTCATGCTCAACGCCATGCGCCGAAATATCCCTCGCGCCGGACAGCCTGACTATATGTCATTCCCCGAAATTGACCTCGACGGCTGGGCGGTCGATGCCTCTTGCCAGGGAAATCCCGGAACTATGGAATATCGTGGCGTCGAACTCTCTACCGGCCGCGAACTCTTCCGCGTAGGTCCTTTCCAGAAGTCGACCAACAATATCGGGGAGTTCCTCGCCATCGTCCATGCCCTCTCCCTGATGTTCTCCAAGGGTGAAAGCCACACCATCTATTCCGACTCGGTGACCGGCATGTCGTGGGTCCGCAATCGCAAGGTTCGCACCAAGCTCGAGCGATGCCCTAAGAACGAGAAGAGTTTTCAACTCGTGGAGCGTGCCCTCTCTTGGCTCAACACCCACCGCATCACCGTAAATATCAGAAAATGGGAGACAGAGAGATGGGGGGAAATCCCGGCAGATTTCAACAGAAAATAACAGCCCGACTGCGCGATGTCGGTGCCCTCGCCGTCGGAGTGGCTGCAGCCGCCCCGGTCGATGATGCCACCTGTCGACGCTTCGACTCCTGGCTCGCCCGGGGAGACAACGCCGATATGCAATATATGGCACATCATCGCGCCATTCGCTTCGACCCGCGCCTGCTCTTGGAGAGGGGTGCCCGCTCCATCATCTCCATGGCTTTCTCTTACGCATCCCCTCTCCGACGTGACCCGCAACTGCCTCGCATCTCGGCATACGCCCTTCTCCCCGACTATCATTTCCTCATCAAGTCGCGTATACGCCAAGCCATCTCCTCGATCATGCCGGGAGATGAGAATGAAGATTGGCGCATCTGTGTCGACTCGGCACCCATCTTCGAGCGATATTGGGCGCAACGTGCCGGCATCGGCATCAGAGGGGATAATGGCAATATCATCATCCCCGGAGTCGGAAGCGAGGTAATCCTCGCCGAGGTGGTGACCACCCTCGATCTTATCGCCGACACTCCCACCGTAGAGGGATGTATGCATTGCGGCGCTTGCCGCCGGGCTTGCCCCGACCGGGCGCTCCGCGAAGATGGCACCATCGACTGCCATCACTGCCTGAGTTACCTCACCATCGAGCATCGAGGCGAATGGAGCGACCCACGCCATATCCACGCCATGCACACCCCCGAAGGCCGAAATACACTCTTCGGTTGCGACCGCTGTGTCAAGGTATGCCCCATGCATCGACCCAAGTCCGAAGCTGACCTCCCGACTCCCCTTGCCGAGCCTATTGAGGAGATACTCTCACTCTCCCCGGAGCATATCATCACTCCCTACGAAGGTCTCCGCAGAATACTCCGCCATAGCTCGCTGAGTCGCGCCAAAACGACCGACCTGACTCGCAACGCTCGCAACATCAATCAGACTGATTTTAACTCCAAAATATAAAAAAATAGAGGCTCATTTTCGCTTTTTTCATTTTAAAGAGTTAACTTTGCACCATGATAGAGAGAAAACTTAATATGGGCAAGCCTGAAAAGTTGCGTCATAAGGCTCTTATCGACGCCGCTTTCACCATGGGCAAAACCATCTATGACTACCCTCTCAGAGCCACCTACCGCATCCTCTCTCCCCAAGAGATGAGCGACTCCTTCCGCCTCGATGTGCCCAAGGGCATCGGCGCTCTACAGATGCTCATCACTGTCCCCAAGAAGAAACTTAGACATGCTGTCGACCGTGTCACCATGAGACGTCGGATCCGCGAGGCATACCGCCTCAACCGACTCCCTCTGCGCGACGCCATCGAACAGAACACTGAAGCCCGATCCATCAGCATCGCCTTCATATATCTTCACAACGACCTCACATCATACGCCAATATCGAACGTAAGATGCGTAACATCCTCTCCAAAATCGCCGCCAAAGTCGAACGGCAACTACCGCCTCCCATCGACACCGCCGGCGAAAATATCAATCCTATCGACAACTGAAGATTATCTTTCCAATCATGTCTCATCCTCTCCGAACATTAGCAATATTACCCATACGTTTCTATCAACTGTGCATCTCTCCGATGCTCCCGGCATCTTGCCGATATACTCCGACTTGTAGCCAATACGCAATCGAGGCTATCCGCATATATGGCATCTTCAAGGGCTCCTGGCTCGCCATTAAGCGTATCGCCCGTTGTCACCCCTGGGGCGGATTCGGTTACGACCCCGTACCTCCCGCTCATAGCAAATCTCAGAACAATTGAGAAGCATCCGTAGTTATAACTTTAGAACATCTCTTCCTGTTCAGGAAGCCGCATTATTATTTTAGAGCGCTCGCTCTTAGATTGTTTTACAGGTAAAAAAATTTTGACTATTATGAAAATCATTGACATTCATACCCATAACACACTGCCTCAACCCAATGCTATTGAGGCTATCTGCATCAAGAATGACACTCCCTCTCCCACACTCGAGAAGGGACAACTCTACAGCGTCGGCATCCATCCCTGGGACACTGTCGACGACATCACCCCCGCCACCTTCGAGCGGCTCGACCGACTTGCCGAAGAGCCCGGGGTAGTGGCTGTCGGCGAGTGTGGCATCGACCTCACCCCTCATGGAGGACCGATGTTCCGCCAGATCCAAATCTTCAAACACCATATCGACCTCTCCGAGCGTCTCTCCAAGCCATTGGTGGTCCATAACGTCAAGAGCCACGACATAATCGTCGGAGCGCGTCGAGACCTCAAGCCTACCCAAAATTGGACTATCCATGGATTCCGCGGCAAACCTGAAGTGGCGGCTATGCTACTACGCTCAGGGTGCTTCCTCTCTTTCGGCGAACTCTTCAACGCCGACACCATCCGAATGGTGCCCGCCGACCGTATCCTCGCCGAAACCGACAACTCCGCTCTCCCCATCGAGGAAATCATACTCCAACTATCCCGCGCTCGTGGCGAAGACCTCTCCGAGATCATCCCCGCCAACACCCACCGATTTTTAAACCTTGACAACTGATTATAATCAAAATTACCGAGCATGCGGCTCTTTTTCCTCTCCACGCTAAAATTATATAGCCGAATAACAACAATTTATCGTAATTTTTTGCTAAATTTGCAACATTATGCGTAAACTGAACATATTAGTCCTGTCACTGCTTTTCCTTATCTCAGGCACACAGGCATCCGCTCTCACTCTTGAGAAAATAAAATATGGCGATTTCTCCAACTGGGTGACTCGCCACATTTCCGAGTCTTCTGCCATCGGCGGCAAGAAGAAAACCATCTACGCCATCGGTCCGACCACGACGATCGAAGGCAATAAGGCATACTCCAACATGGGAGGCTCTCCCTGGGCCACCAGCAATGTCTATGCCAAAGTGATGGGCATCAGCAAGGCCACCAACTCGGTGGAGCCGGCTGTGATCAATGGCAATAAGATGGCGAAACTCACCACCAAGATCGAGGAGGTGAAAGTCCTCAAGATGATCGACATGGAGGTGATGGTCACCGGCACCCTCTTCTTAGGCAAGGTCCGAGAGCCGATCTCATCGACCAGCAGCCCCTACTCCAAAATGGAGATGGGTATGCCCTACACCAAGCGCCCCAAGGCGCTGGTTTATGACGTGAAAGTCGATATGCCCAATGTCAATACCCGCGTCAAAGCCTCCGGCACCGGCGCCAAAAAGACCCTCCAGGGACGCGACCAAGCCGAAGTATATGTCATCCTCCAGAAGCGCTGGGAAGATGCCAAGGGCAATATCCACGCTCTCCGCGTCGGCACAGGCCGCGAACGCTTCAATAAAAGCGTGCCTCTGACCAAAGGCCATCAGCTCACCATCCATTATGGCGATATCACCGGCCAGTCTTTCTACAAGTCGTATATGGGCCTGCTCAGCGGCAAAAAGGCTTATTATGCCTACAACTCCAAGGGTAAACTCGTGCCCGTGCAAGAGGAGGGTTGGGCTCCCGCTGATGCCACTCCGACTCATGTGCTCGTCATGGCTTCCACCACTTGCGGCGAGGCTTTCGTCGGCACTGTCGGCATCACCATGTATGTCGATAATTTCGCGTTCGGCTTCTAACAGATTTTTCCACCCCCCTCTCTCCCCGACACTCTCCCATTCATTCATCGGAAGGTGAATTTTTAAGCACTTTCTTAATCATCATTCAATCCGCTAATCATGAAAATAGCTCTTATCGGATATGGCAAGATGGGCCACATGATCGAACGCATCGCTCTGGAGCGCGGCAATGAGATCACCTGCCGTATCGATCTGAACAATATCGAGGACTTCGATTCGGAGGCTTTCCGCAGTTCGGATGTCGCCATCGAATTTACCACTCCCTCCACAGCCGTCGACAATGTGTTGCGCTGCTTCCGGGCCGGTGTGCCTGTGGTGAGTGGCACCACAGGTTGGACTCAACACCTCGACCGTATGCACGAACTCTGCGACCGCGGCGAAGGAACTCTCCTCTGGGCATCGAATTTCTCTATCGGGGTCAACATCTTCATGGCGATCAATAAATATCTCGCCGGCATTATGGAGAGTTTCAAGGATTACACCCCCTCGATAACCGAAGTCCATCATATCCACAAACTCGATCACCCCTCGGGCACAGCCCTGACCTTGGCGCAGCAGATCATCGACTCTTCGTCGCGCCTCCAACGCTGGGCAGAGCCGCAAGAGGGTAGTACTGTCGCCAATGCTCCCGCCGACACTCTGATGATCGACCATGAACGACGCGGCGAAGTGCCCGGCATCCACACCATCACCTGGGATAGCCCCTGCGATGAGATCGTCATCACCCACTCCGCCAAGTCGCGCGAAGGATTCGCCCTCGGCGCCGTAATCGCCGCCGAATGGCTCGCCAACAAATCGGGTTGGCACACCATGCCCGAAGTCCTGACTGATATAACCCATCAAGACATCTTCAAATGACCTATAATAAAATACCTATCGATACACCACAAAAGCCCGAATTGGACTCTACAGCACAGACATCCAAGTCTTTCGGCGAGCGCCTACGTGCCGTCAAACCGACTCGTTGGATCCGGTTTGCCGTCGTGTCGCTAATCTTCTTCGGCTGGGTGGTGCTTATGGGCAACCCCTGGCTTCTGCTCATCTATCCCCTCCTGTTCGACATCTATCTCACCCAGTATATCCCCTACAACTGGTGGAAGAAGCGTCCCAACCCGACGCGCACCATCATGGCATGGGTCGATGCCATCGTCTATGCCTTGGTGCTGATCTATTTCCTCTTCGCCTTCGTAGGCCAACAGTATGAGATACCCTCTTCGAGCCTCGAGAAGTCGCTCTTGGTAGGCGACCGCCTTTGGGTCGACAAGACTGTCTATGGCGCGCGAGTGCCCCAGACTCCCATACATTTCCCATTGGCACAACACACCCTCCCGCTCATTAACTGCAAGAGTTATATCGACAAGCCGCAACTCGAGTATCATCGCATCCCGGGTCGCCGCAGCGTGGAGCGTGGTGATATCGTCGTATTCAATTTCCCCAATGGCGACACCGTGGCTCTCAACACCGGCCCGCGCGATTATTATCAGGTGGTATACGATCTGCAACGCCAAGGTGTCGAGCAGCCACGCCAATATATCGCCGACCATCCCGAACTCTTCGGCAAGGTGGTGTGGCGTCCCGTCGATCGCCGCGAGAACTATGTGAAGCGTGTCGTCGGACTCCCCGGCGAGCGTCTCTGCATCGCTCATGACATCATCTATATCAATGGCAAGGCTATCGCCGAACCGGAAAATGTGCAATATAATTACATCATACCGGTCAAGTCGCGCATCAATCCCTACGATCTTCGCGATCTGGGTCTCCGACTCGAGGATATCGCCAATCAGCCGATGGATATCTCCGGCACGTTGATCTATGATCTCCCCCTCACCGCCGCGATGAAGGCTGAGTTGGAGAAGCGTCCCGAGATCGCCGGCCCACTCGTGCGCGAAGCCGATGCCGGCCTCTTCGACCTCGGCGGGGTGTTCCCTCTCGGCAATGACTATGGCTGGACTCGCCCCGATATGGGTGAGTTCTGGATCCCCAAACGTGGCTCTACACTCCATCTTACTCTCGATAATCTCCCCATCTATCGCCGCGCCATCTCCGTATATGAGGGCAATGACCTCAAGGTGGTGGGTGGCAAAATATTTATCAATGGCGAGCAGACCGAGTATTATACCTTCAAGATGGATTATTACTGGATGATGGGCGACAACCGCGACCGCAGTCTCGATTCCCGTTATTGGGGATTCGTGCCTGAAGATCACGTGGTCGGCTCTCCGGTGTTCATCATCCTTTCGCTCGATCAGGACCGTGGCTGGACCGAGGGCGGCAAGGTTCGCACCGACCGCTTCTTCCGCTCTCCCAACCCCGACAAGAGCGCCAAGAAATGGTAACACCTCTGACCACCACCCTCCGATGGGTGGAGACTTATCTTGACGAGCTAAGCCATGGCGCCGACGAGATTTCCGCTCGCCTTGGTGCCGACAGAACAACCGAAGTGTCGAGCAAGTCTTTCGCCAGACTTCTTCTCCCCGACACGATCCTCACCATCCCGGTAGAAGGGGGTGCAGCCATTCTCAAGCGACGGAATGCCTGCCCTATCCTCTCCGAGCATGGCAAGTGGAGACGCGAACACCTCGGTGCCATCCGCACCATCTATGGCCGCGCCCCCTATTTTATCCATCTGATGCCTCGCCTCGAAGAGATCTACGACCATTCCCAAGGGATCTCCCTCGAAGAGTTCAACTCTCGACTCCTCGACTTGGTCCTCTCGATGATCGATCGTGATGCACTCCGACTCCGAGTGGATAATGATTCGTCTCGAAAGATTCGACTCGAGAAGCGACTCCTGATCAATCCCGACCTCTCGATCCTCGATGCCCTGTTCCACTTGGGCAAGGAGGTGACTCTGGCTCTTTGATAGATAAACTGATTTATCATTTTGTCATTCTTTACGACTATGATGCACTTACGATCCCGATTCTCTCTGATTGTCGCAATCATGGCGATGACGATCGTCGTGTGCAGCCCCCGAGTGCAGGCGCAAGACCCGGACGACAACACGCCGCGTCTCGCCGTGAAGGCTTACGAAGGATATACGCATTTCGTCGATGAGTATGGCGACACGTGTCGTATGACCTATATCAAGAACATCACGGTCTATCCGCCGATGCACTTTAAGAACAAGAAGGAGGAGGAATTTTATTGGAAGACCGTGCGCGATGTCAAGCGCACCCTTCCATACGCGAAATTAGCCTTCTCTACCCTCTGCGAGACCTACGAGTATATCCAGACCATTCCCAACAAGAAAGAGCGAGAACGACACCTTAAAACGCTCGAGAAGGACATCTTCGAACAGTATAAGCCGGTCATCAAGAAGATGACCAAGAATCAAGGCAAGGTGATGCTCAAACTTATCTATCGGGAGACGGATCAAACTTCGTTTAATATCGTGAAGGCTTTCCTCGGCTCGTTCCGCGCCGGGTTCTGGCAAACGTTCGGACGCTTTTTCGGCATAAACCTTCGTGCCGGATATCATCCCGACAAGAACAAGGAAGATGCCATCATCGACCGCGTAGCCACCCTCGTGGAGCAAGGTGCTCTGTAATGTAACCAAATATAATACTAATTAACTTATCAACTAATCAAAAACCTAAACAAAATGAAGCTTTTCAAAACTTTAACAATTGGTCTGGTGAGTGTAACTCTCCTTCTCGGAACTTCTTGTAACATGTCCAACACCGGTAAGG
This sequence comes from Lepagella sp., assembly GCA_051872035.1. Classification (GTDB taxonomy): domain Bacteria; phylum Bacteroidota; class Bacteroidia; order Bacteroidales; family Muribaculaceae; genus Lepagella. Next base: position 37,245 of record JBJEDL010000067.1, on the reverse strand, counting down.
GTGCCTTGATCGGTGGCGGTAGCGGTGCTGCTGTAGGTGCCGGCGTAGGCGCTTTGATCGGCGACGGTAAGGGTGCTGCCATCGGTGCAGGTGTCGGCGCTGCTGTAGGTGCAGGTGTCGGCGCTTTGATCGGCAACCACATGGACAAGCAGAAGAAGCAACTCGAGGAGGAACTCGGACAGGCTGCTACTGTCGAGGAAACTACTGACCCTGAGACAGGCCTCAAGTCTATCCTCGTGACTTTCGAGGGTGGTATCCTCTTCAAGACCGGCAGCTACGAGCTCAGCAACTCTGCCAAGACTAATCTCGCTAACTTCGCTACCAACCTCAACAGCGGTAACAACGCCAACACCAACATCGAGATCCTCGGCTTCACCGACAACACCGGTTCGTTCGAGGTAAACGAGAAGCTCTCCAACCAGCGTGCCAACGCCGTGAAGTCGTTCATCGGTGGCAGAGGTGTCGCTTCTTCTCGTATGACTTCCAAGGGTATACCTATGGCTCAATACGTTGCCAGCAACGAAACTGCTGAAGGTCGCGCTCAGAACCGTCGTGTAGAGATCTACATCACAGCCAACGAAGAGATGATCCGCCAAGCAGAAGCCGGAACACTCAAATAATCCATCCTCCCATCAAGAAAGAGGTCTGCATCCCACCGATGCAGACCTCTCCTCATTTCATAACACCACTTACATTGTTGATGTCTTGTCGAATAGGTCGAGGAGGTAGTTTACGAAGTGGCTGATGTGGCTGCTGATCCAGCTTATTATGTCTTGATAGTAATGCTGGAAGAGCAGTATCAAGGGGGCTATAACGCCAAACATTATAATCGTAATGATCCTATCCTCGCGGCGACGTTTCTTGCCAAGAGCCTTCTGTTCCTCCCTCTTCTCTTCACGACTCATATTATCTTCATTTCCCTTCATACCAATAAATCTTTATTAAAAAAGAATTTGTTTAACAACGGCAAAAATAGCACAAAGAGAAACAACAGAGTTTCACTAAAAGAACAAAAAACAATCCCTCTGTTGAAATTTCCCTAAGATCGCAATCATTACAAATTAGAAGCGCTATTCTTCCGTGATTAAATCGACAGGAAGTGGCGGATTATTGACTCTCCGGTGGAATATGGATATGGCAAGAGACATAATGCCAAGATCAGCGCTATCAGAATAATCATGATAATGGCTATTCCCCAATATTCTAACGACTAACCCTATCGGTTGACTTCTTCGCCGGCTATTATGACGCGGCTACCGGTGAATGGCGCGGCACTGATCGGTGAGGATGAGGCATCTTCGATGTTGACTACCGAGCCCTCAAATGAATTAACTGAGATCTTCTTGGCTTTTACCTTCGCTACCCGTACATTGCTCCGTAGAAATGTCTCAATGCTGAATAAGTTTGGCAGATTGAGGGGTTTAGGTATTGTCACTGTGGCGCGATCCATGGCCACGATCGTCCGAATCGATGGCGATGATACCATTACCTTAACAACGTGCGATTCCTTCGTGATCTCGAATGTGTCGCAATTCTTGATCTCTATATTCAAAATTCCTTTCCTGTCTACTTTCACTTTCAGAGCATCTACCATATTCTCCGGTCCTGTGGCACGAACACTTCTTATCACAGACTGTGTGTAGCATACCTCAACTCCGGGTGATGAGCATGAAATGCAAGTAAATCCCTTTACATCAAAATCCCTGTTGACTATTTTCGAATCGGGAACTTTGGTCTCAGGCTTACATGATACCATAATCAAGGATATCACCAAGCAAAACAGTGTCGTGAAATATTTCTTCATAGTCTTTCCGGTTTAAGTTGTCACTATTTTTTTGTATTATTACAGATCGTTTGAAATTTATTCTTGAAAAGTCTTTCTTGAAAAATTCTCTACAAAAAGCCTGTTTTGGCTCACACTATTAGAGTCTGTTCTTTTCTTCGTTGGCTGCACCCTTACCTTTGTATTTCGACTTGGCTGTGTTGAACCGGTAACCGATTGAGATCTCTACACCCCTCATAGTGATATATCGGATTGTATGCACCTCCCTCATGCCGCTATACATCGTAAAACCGCTTTTGCGCGCCGTGTTGAAGATGTCGTTAAACGATAGGCGTATATCCCAATGCTTGCCAAATCCCTTCGATGCACTGAGGTCTACCTGCATCGTGGGGCGCATGTGGATATTTTCGCTGTCAAAATCACTCCTGTAGTTGAAGTTCAGATTGATCATATAATTCTTCGGCAGTCGGAACATATTGTTAAAGCGCACCAAAGCCATCGGATTGTTCATGTGCTTGACCTCCCCTTTGAAGTCAATATCATAAAATTGGGAGACTATTCCTGCCATCAAAGTGGGGTAGTAGAACTTGCCGATAAAACCTGGCATCACCGATACGATAACCTCTAAATTGTTGGCAGCTCGCTTAGAATTTACCTTCTGATATAGTGTGATCTCGGGATCTCCCTCATACTCGATACATTCGGTGATGATACGATCCTTGATATGCTTGTACGATGCCATAACCATCAGCCATTTATAGCGGAAGTTGAGCGAGAGATTGTCTATAAAACTGCTTCGCAGATTCGGATTGCCGGTCTGATAGGTGTATTGATTGACATACGACACGGTGCTGCTGAGCTGAGAATAGTGAGGGCGTTGGTATTTTCGAGAATAACTTAGTTGAAACATCACATTCCGTATCGGGAGAACTATCGATGCAGAAGGTAGCACCTCGTTATATACCATCGACTGCTCGGCTATCTTTTTGCCGGCTTCGAAATAGTTGCTGCCGATATGCTCATACCTCACACCGGCTTGCAACATCACCTGCCCGAAGCGCTGAAACAGCTGAACATACACGCCGGTATTATCCTCGCGAATCTCATTGTCATTATTAGCAATCGAAGCGTAGTCGCTCAGAAATAGATCTGACCTCCGGCTATTGGTGTAAGAACCGCCAAATTGGATATTACCCTTCCATAGGGGGTGCGCGAAATGCAGTTCGCCTGCCAACATTCGTCCGTGGCTATTATCATTCAGATGCATACTGATATCCTTACCACCGATTATGGCTTCACTGATATCTTGCCTTTTATCAGACTTCCGCCACAGGAAATCAAAGGTGGCATCCGCTGTCCATTTACCCCAAACACCCGAATAATAGCCATCGACCAGATGTGAATAATATCTTTCGCGATTCCTCTCCGCCACTTCAGACTCATACTCTTTTATGCCATCAGTCGAGAGAAGAGTGTTGTTGTCAGATCGAGTCTTTTCAGGGCGATATATATATTGATAGAACGCACCGAACGAGTGTGAAGCGTTGGGAGTGTAGTTAAACCCGATTTTTCCATCCATCACTTGCCAACGTTTATTCGATCTTGTATCGATAGATGTGGTTTGGTTATGCGTCCCCCAAGTCTCTTGAGTATTGATGCCTGATCCCTTGGTGCGCCTGTTGTTATACTCCAATCCGGCGAAGACATCCAGACCGGAGGTGCGGTAATTCATATTAAGTTGATCTTTGCCATAGAAGTAGTTGCTATAACCGAATGTGGCACGATTGTCTAACGAAAACCCATCCCCGGGGTCGCCGATGGTGGAGATACGGATCACCGCCTCGGTCGAGCCATCATACTTGGAGCCCGGATTATTGATCACCTTTACCTCCTTGACCTTTGCAGCCGGGATTTGAGACAATTCCGAATAATTGACAAGTTTCCGGCGATTGATATAGATGACTGGTTGGCCCTTGCCGACTACCTCGATCGAACCATTATTATTGATCACTCCCGGCAGATAACCGAGCACATCAGCAGCCGATTCGAGCGACTGCAAAGGTGTGTCCTTAATAGTAGTAACGATGCCGTCAGCATCAAAATTAGACAAAGGTCGAGTAGCCTTGACCACCACCTCCTTCAGCTCCTTGGTCTTATCATCCACCGTATCCTTTAAAGAAGGAGAATTAACTTGTGCGTAGGCTTGTAATAATGATATAAAAGCAAAGCACATCAACAAAAATAATCTCATACCGCTATATTTTTATTTAGTTAAACTTCTTTTAGCAAAAGGACAATTTGTGTCCGGATAATACCACTTATCCTCCCCATACTTTCTTATGATCTCTCGATAGCACACCTGCCTAACAGATCGGCATACATCAAACTTATCACAAGAATGGCAGAGAGAATCCGCTGGAATATCCTCTTGCTTTAAAAAATATTTTGGTTAGAACTTCGGTACAAAAATAAATCAAAAAAAGTTTATTCACAAGTAAAAAAGTTTAACATTGACAATTTTATTTCATTGATTATCAACAGGATAAAAATTGATGTTTCGCAAAAGTTTAACAGGACCTAAAAAAAGTTTAACAAACGAGGGAAAACGCTCGATGGTTAAGCGTTTTCCCTCGTCTATGTTTGTTTAGCCGGATTTTTATGTGGCTACTTAATCGTTTCCCCTTTTTTGGAATTTATGATTTCTCTAACATAACGTCCTAAATTCATGTCATGTTCACCGAGATTTAATTTCCTTCGGATATCGCTACTTTTGAAATAATGCCTTGATGATTTAAGATAGACACCAATTTCTTTTCCATTCAATCCGATTGCATATAGGCAAATGAAGTTGACTTCTTGATCGGTCAGCCCTTTATCCTCAAAATGTTTTATAAAGTCGGGATGAGATGCTTTAAATGCCAACCGATTCGCATTCATGAAATTCTCCCTATTTGCCGTATATTCATCGATCCATTTATCGTATGACTTTTCATACTTGGCATTGTTCGAGATATAACTTGCCACGAGATTGTTAAGCATTTCCACGCGTTGTTTGATTACTTTGCGAGCATATTCCGGAATTTCTGCCTCTTTAAGTGGCTCTTTAAGGGTTTCACACTCTCTTTCCAAGATTTCAATTCTATGCTTAAGACTCTCTGCCTCCAAAGACTTTTTATCCTTCTCAAGTTGTATATTCTTATTCTCAAGAACTAATTTATCATGTTCCGCCTTTAATTTTTCATTTTCTATTTCTTTATTTTTTGCCATCTCTAAAGCCAGATCTTTCTTCACCTTATTGCTGCGAGCTATCTGTATTAATATCACTATAACAAGAACAAGGAGTGTGAATCCTCCGATTGAGCCCCAAAGGACCTTTATGCGTTTTTGTTCTTGTTATTGAGCTTCAAGTTGAAGATTATGTTTCTCTTCAATCGTTTTTCTCTTCTGCTCAAATTTCAACTGATTTATTGCATCCATCCGATTACTGAAATCCCACAAATTATTTAAGGCATTTTTATAATCGCCCACTCCTTGATATGAGTATATGGCGATAGTCAGATACTTGAGAGTATCATATTTAACACCGGTATTGTCTATATCTCGAAGAAGTTGTAACGCTCGATCATGGTAACCTATTCTATTGCATGCCGAGCCAAGATCGAGCATCCCATCTACGTCAGTAGACAATTCTTTCTCATAGAGATCAAACAATTCTTTAACCTCAGATTCAGAACCGGTTAGTTTTTTATGCGTCAATATCCGACCGTGTAGATATCGTCTCTCCATATCTGAGAGCGAATCAATAGTCTCAATTACTTTAATTAAACTATCTGAGACATTCGTCTTTTCTAACAATATCGAGCCATTCAAAGCATTGGCTAAGCTTTTAAATTCATAATGTTTGTCAGAGAATTTTTTATATATATTTGCTGCTTGCAAATGATATTGCACATAACTCTCAAGATCATATATATCGTAATATAGTGTCGCCAATGCGACAAATGTTCTTGCCAAGCATAGTGAGTCTTTACAACCTTTTGAATTGTCAGATGCCCTGATAAATGCATCTATAGCACTATCCATATCGCCGCGGTTCTGGTATATGCGGGCTTGGTAGTAGTAGGTGCGTAGCTTGTCGTTGGGGGTTCCCTTCTTGAGGTAATAGTCGATGGCGGGTTGGAGCACGTCGAATGTGGTGGTGTCGACATAGTTCTTGTCTAAAGCCATCGATTTTAACAGGGCATAACGAGCCTTGGCTTTATCACCATGTAGGGAAGATAAAGGAATATCGTTAAGGATAGCCAAAGCCGAATCGGGCCGGCTATTCATCAATTCTTCAGCACTATCCATCGCTCCGCTAATCTCCCGCGAAGTACAAGACCCAAAAGCGACAAGAAGAACAAAAAGTAAAATGTAACAAAGATAATTACGCATATATGATAAAAAATATTTCGCAACACAAAGATAGCATTATTTCGTGACTTATCAAAAAACTTATCAGGATACCCACTTATTCTCTTAGAGCGTTTTCTTTGGAGTGGGTGCTTTGGATTAAAGACGGGAGTATCAAGCTTGGCTGATACTCCCGTCTTCGGATAGGTATATTTGAGATTTGATTTGATCAGATGAGTGATGCACCCTTTTCGATCGCCTTCTCGTTCAGAGGGATCAACTTGTGGTGACGCTCGGGGAGTGATTTCTTCAATCCCTTGATCACATTTTCCATAGGCAGTTTATAGGTCATCGCCTTGAGCAATGCACCCATCACCACCATGTTGTAGGCCTTCGAGTTGCCGATCTCCAATGTAGCCTCCATCGCATCGATAGGATAGATCTTAATATCATCGCGTGTCGGACGGTTGTGGATACCATTGGTGTCAAAGATCAAGATGCCGCCGGGTTTCACCTTGGGGGCAAACTTGTCGAGACTCTGCTGGTTGAGCGCAACCACGATATCATACTTGTCGAGCACCGGCGAAGAGATCTTGGCGTCGGAGAGGATCACTGTTACGTTGGCTGTACCGCCACGCTGTTCAGGACCGTATGAGGGCATCCAGGTCACTTCTTTATCATCCATCAGGCCTGAATATGCAAGGATCTTGCCCATAGAGAGCACTCCCTGTCCACCGAATCCGGCTATAATTATTTCTTCTTTCATGATTGATTGGTCTTAAACGTTTTTAAGGTCGCCGAGAGGATACTTCTCGAACATGTGTTCTTCCATCCATTTGTTGGCCATTTCAGGAGTGAGCTTCCAACCGCTGTTGCAAGTCGACACAACCTCTACGACCGAAGTACCCTTCTTGGCAATAGCATTCTCGAACGCCTTCTTGAGAGCGGCTTTGGTCTTGCGGACAGCGGCAGCTGTGTGGACAGACTGGCGAGTTACATAGCAAGTACCATCGAGGATAGCCATAAGATTGGTGATCTCGAGTGGGTGACCATTCAGATCGACACGACGTCCGTAAGGAGTTGTGGCTGTCTTCTGGCCTACAAGTGTGGTAGGTGCCATCTGACCTCCGGTCATACCATAGATGGCATTGTTGACGAAGATCATCACGATGTTCTCACCGCGGTTGGCGGCATGGATCGACTCGGCAGTACCGATGGCTGACATATCGCCGTCGCCCTGATATGTGAACACCACATTCTCAGGCCAGAGACGCGACATGGCTGTAGCCACTGCCGGTGCACGACCATGGGCTGCTTCCACCCAGTCTACATTGATATAATTGTATGCGAATACGGCGCAACCTACAGGCGACACACCGACTGCATGGTCGGCAAGTCCCATCTCGGCGAGTACCTCTGCCAGAAGCTTGTGAATCACGCCGTGCGAGCATCCGGGGCAATAATGCATGTGGACCTCTTCCAAGAGTTCAGGCTTGCAATAGACCTTGTTCTCTTCTTTGATTATTTCTTCGATATTCATAACGTTGATAATAGAGCGTGATTATTATTTGTTGATAATTTTCTCTTTGAGAGCTGTTACCACCTCTTCGGGGCTGGGGATGATACCGCCGAGGCGACCGAAGTGCTCTACGGGGAGCGAGTCATGCACGGCGAGGCGCACATCTTCGATCATCTGGCCGGCGTTGAGTTCGACCACGAGCACACCCTTCTTGCCCTCTGCTGCTTTTCTCACAGCCTCTGTGGGGAAAGGCCAGAGGGTGATGGGGCGGATGATACCCACCTTGATGCCCTCTTCGGCAGCGAGTTCGCGTGCCTTGTCAGAGATGCGGGCGATGGTGCCGAATGCCACGACCAGATAGTCGGCATCTTCCACGCCGATCTCTTCCCAGCGAGTCTCATTCTCCTCGATCTTCTTGTAGCGCTCCTGGAGCTGATGGTTGATCACCTCCATCTTGGCTGACTCGAGTTCGAGCGAAGTTACAACGTTACGTTTGCGACCATCCTTGCGGCCGGTAGTGGCCCAGGGGCACTGCTTGCGGATCTCCTCCTCAGTGCGGCGAGGACGCTGCTCGGGGAGCACCACCTTCTCCATCATCTGGCCTACGATACCGTCGGCGAGAATCATACAAGGATTGGTATATTTGAATGCCAAGTCGAAGCCAAGGCCGACGAAGTCTACCATCTCCTGCACTGTCGAGGGGGCAAGCACGATAAGATGATAGTCGCCATGACCGCCACCCTTGGTGGCTTGGAAATAGTCTGCTTGTGAGGGCTGGATGGTGCCAAGACCCGGACCACCACGCATCACATTAAGGATCAATGCCGGCAGCGACGCTGCTGCAATATAGGAGATACCCTCCTGCTTTAGGCTTATACCCGGAGATGACGAAGATGTCATCACGGCTTTACCTGTTGATGCGCCACCATACACCATGTTGATGGCTGCAAGCTCTGATTCAGCCTGAAGCACTACCATGCCGGTGGTCTCCCACGGCATTAGCTCCTCGAGTGTCTCGAGCACTTCCGACTGCGGGGTGATGGGATAGCCGAAATAACCGTCACATCCATAGCGGATCGCGGCGTGGGCTATCGCCTCGTTACCCTTCATTAATCTTACCTCTTCTTTCATACGGATTGTGTTTTCTTGATCTGTCTTAGATGGTTAGAGATTAGTCGTTACTTTTCTACCTTGCGGTATACCTCGATGCATGCATCCGGACATACCAAGGCACATGAACTACACCCGATGCAATTATCCGGATTCGCCATGTAGGTGTAGTGATATCCACGGTCGTTTACTTCGTTGGGCTGCAATGCCAACGTGTCCGTCGGACAAGCCACCACACATAGGTTACACCCCTTGCATCTTTCGATGTTGACGGTGATCGCTCCTCTTACTTTTGCCATTATTACAGTATTTTTTGGTTAAATTAATATTAGTCCCTACTTTCTTGCGAAGCCTGTTTTTACGATTTTCAAACTTCGAAGACAAATATAGAAATTTTTCTTCTATTTAATCAACAAAAAAAGTATGTTTTTCAACATGAATTTATTCATTTTTTACTTCCCTATATAATAGGTGTGTTTTTTACCATTTTTATCCCTCCCGCCATTGCACATTACACCCCGCGGAGTGCAATTCCTACGCTTATCCTCCTTCCGATACCCCTTGTTAAATTTTTATTAAATTTACTCCCTTTTCACTATCATATCCCTTTTTTTGCTAATTTTGTTAGCACTACACAGGATCGTCTATGATCCGCTCATATTATCTCAACTCTTTAGCTGCTTATGAAGAAGCATATTCTTGTGGTCGACGATGAGGAGACTCTCTGCGAGGCGTTGCGTTTCAACCTCGAGGCAGAGGGCTATGATGTCACCACTTCTCTGAGCGCCGAGGAGGTGCTCACCCTCGATCTCTCGCAGTTCGACCTGGTGCTCCTCGACATTATGATGGGCGAAATCTCCGGCACCCAGTTGGCGAAGATTATGAAGAATAATCCCAATACGGCGCGGATCCCCATCATCTTCTGCACCGCCAAGGATAGCGAGGATGATATGGTCGACGGCCTCGACCTCGGCGCCGATGATTATATCACCAAGCCCTATACCCTGCGCAATGTCATAGCTCGCGTCAAGAGCGTGCTCCGTCGCGTCAACGAGGGCCAACCCGGCCTCCCTACGGGCGATAAGCCCATCACCTTCGAGGGGCTGTCGATCATCCCCTCGCGCAAACTCTGCATCGTCGACGGCGTCGAGGTCAAAATGCCTCGCAAGGAGTTCGAGATCCTATGCATGCTCCTCTCCGACCCGGGGCGCATCTTCAGCCGCGAAGATCTGATCCATGCCATCTGGCCCGGCGAAGTCGTCGTAGTCGACCGCGTCATCGACGTTAATATCACTCGCATCCGACATAAAGTCGGCGTCTATGCCAAGTATATCAAATCTCGTTCAGGTTATGGCTATGGATTTATTCCCTAAAAAACGTGTGCCCTATTGGAGCCGCCTCTTCATCTGGCTGGTGGCTTATTCGCTCATACTGGTCGGATCGGTGGTGATCTTTCAGTATCATCGCGAGAAGCAGTTCAAGGCCGAGGAACTCAACGCCCGTCTCCAACAGATCAATAGCGAAATCCTCGATGATATCGACGCCGGAATCCCGGTGGCGCAGAGTTGTCGCAATCATTCCATCGGTGGGCTCCGCGTCAGCGTGATCAATCACGCCGGTCAGGTCATATACGATAATTCCCTCGACAGCCTCCCTTCGGTCAATCACCAAGACCGCGAGGAGATAGCCCGCGCCATCGCCGTCGGCTCAGGTTATTCCGTGCGCCGTCATAGCCAGAGCACCGGCTCAAGTTATTTCTATTCCGCACGCCGAGGCAAGGATGGCATCGTGGTCCGCACCGCCATCCCCTATAGCGTGTCGCTCTCTACGCTGCTCAAGGCTGATTATGGCTTCCTGTGGGTGATCGGTGGCATCACGCTGATCATGTGCGTGCTCGGTTATTTCGCCACTCGCAAGATCGGCTATCATATCTCGCGCCTGCGCGAGTTTGCCGCCAATGCCGAACGTGGCGAACCGGTCTATGATGCCCGCCCTTTCAGCCACGACGAGTTGGGCGATATCTCCGCTCATATCGTGCGTCTATATGCCTCGCTCCAACAAGCCATCGCCGAACGTGACCGCGAGCACCAAGCCACCCTCCGCGAGCAGGAGGATAAGGTTCGCCTCAAAAAGCAACTCACCAATAATATCAATCATGAACTGAAGACCCCGGTCGCCTCGATTCGCGTATGCCTCGAGACCTTGATGACTTATCCCAATCTCGAGGAAAGCAAACGTCAGGATTTCATGAAACGCTGTCTGGCTAATTGCGATCGCCTCTCTAACCTGCTGAACGATGTGTCGACCATCACACGCATCGACGAGGGGAGTCAAACCATCGAACGCCGGCCGGTGGATCTCGCCAAGATCATCGCTACGGTGGTCGACGATATGACCCCATTGGCGCAAAACAAGGGGGTGACAATAGCCTGCAACACTCAGGGGGCAATGCCGCTCAACGGCAATGCCTCGCTTTTGGAATCCGTGTTTGTCAATCTGATTAATAATGCTCTGAGTTATAGCGGATGCGATCGCATCGACATCGTCGGCGGCACCGACAGCGACGGCATGATCCGCCTCTCCTTCTCTGACAATGGCTGTGGGGTGAACCCCGTGCACTTGCCCCATCTCTTCGAGCGCTTCTACCGCATCGACAAAGGTCGCTCCAGGGCTGCCGGCGGCACCGGCCTCGGCCTCTCAATAGTAAAAAACAGCATCCAAGTGCACCAAGGAGAAATCCAAATCTCCAACCAACCCACCGGAGGCTTAAGCTTCAAAATACACCTCCCCGGATTAGAACGCGTTCCTTAGAGCGCGTTCCTCAAGAGCGTGCTCTAATGTATTATAGGGAGTCGCTGATTATTTCGGACTCTTCGTCAGGATTTTCGATGGTCGGATCGTAGCTTTCGTTCGGGTCAACATAGTCGGGGTCTTCTTGACTCATCGTTGTGTCTTCGACCACCTCGGCAGGATTCTCATCTTGATAGGTGAAGATCGGCTCTTCGATCACTTTCTCTTCATCCAAGATAGGATTGATCGTATCATCTACCAGCCCGGCATTGGGATTGAGTGTGCCGGAGTGTAGGGTAGTGGTCATCATCATAATGCCGGTGACGAAGAAGAGCAGACAGCTCACAGCGAGCATCGAGTCGATGCCGAGCAGGCGCGGCGTGTCCGGCTTGTCGGGAGCACCGTTGATGGTTCTGACCACAAGCGAAATCAGAGGCAACACCGAGAGAACTCCCCAGATGATACACACCGTGCGAAGAGCAGACGCTCCCGCCTCCGGCCCCACCAGACCGACCATGCCCATCATGATGCCTACGATGCCTAATGTGATCACTACCCATGTCGCAATCGATAATAGACATGTGCGCACCGACTCCTTCCCACCGAAATTTACATAGCGGTGGAAGAAGGGGCGTATGAAGTAGGTTTCGAAATAACCCTCATACACATGCTTGGGGTTATAAAATTCCTTGAATTTCATGTCTACAAATTTATAAAAAATATTTCATAAACCGGAAACATTTTTTCATTAAGAATCCTCTAAGGATATTTTTTGAGCAAAACATGGCATTTCAAGGGCATTTCCGGCTCATTTTAGCGAGTTTTTTCGGCATCATCAATGTCTCATTTCAGTTTCAGACGAGTGCCGGGGCGATCCTTAGCCTTGGGGTTGAGAGCCTGAAGCGTGCTCATCTTTATGGCAAATCGCTGGGATATGGAGTGGATCGATTCATCCTCGCCGATCACCACCTTGCCGGGGTCCTCGTCGGCGACCTCAAGCCTCTTCTCTTGAAGGTAAACCTCCTCCCAGGCCCGAATCTCCACATCGAGCAGTGCATCGTTATACTCCATAAGTTTGCGCTTATCCATATTCAGTTCCTTGGCTATCGAGCCGTATGTGTCGCCCGGATTGGCTATGACATAGTACAATCCGAAGGCTCGTCTCACCTTGTGTGAAGCCAAGAGGGTGCTCTGGATGAAGAGGGCATTCTGCTCGGCACGTTCATTATCATCAAGTCCATAGTTATATAAGGAATAGCGCTCGATGATCGACACGAGGCGTGCTGCATAGTTAGGGTCGGTGGCATAGCCACACTGTCGGAGTGTCTTGGCCCACGCCGTGTAGTCGTGACGATCCAAGGTGAAGAGGGGCTGATACCTCGGACGAAGCAAAAACCGGGAATGATCTTCGTATGAATCTTCCACCTTGGGATAGGCGCGGAAACACTCGTCGGGAGCATCGTCAGAACGAAGTAGTGTATCCCCCTCCCACCCCTTGTGGCACTTGATGCCAAAATGATTGTTGCCTCGACGCGCCAATGTGGAGGTGCCTGCTCCCGATTCAAGTAGCCCTTGTGCCAACGTGATCGAGGCCGGAATCCCATACTTCTTCTCCTGCTCCACAGCCAGATCGGCATACTGATTGATATAATCACTATACTTATCCGCACGGATCGAACTGCAAAGCAGAAGCAAAATCAAGAGACAAAACAGATATCGTCCCCTCCCGGATATATATTGAATGGAATATCTCATCATCAATAATAATTTGGAAAATAATCTCCCAAATAATTTGACTTGGATAAGAGGAGATAGTTTATTGGCAAAAATGATATTTTTCGCGAAATAATAATATTAGTTGTATCTAAAACATTGTTGTGCAACATAAGTTTATATTTATAATATAAATGAAATTAAAAACGTAAAGAAAAATAATATTTTTATTAGCAAAAAGTTTGTGATTTTAAAATTATTGTTTACATTTGCAACCGTAATTGATAAAATTAATAGCAACCATAATAAAAAGAAGGATAAACAGAACATTTGATAAAGGTAAGGAAAGAAGAAAATTTGTATATTAAAAAAAGTGATAGAACCAGGCAACTGATTGTGAATGGATCGAGGCCTTCGGGCTCATACGAAATATAAAAGGATATTTAAATTGAATGATTGATTAATTAATAATGCGGATATGACTTTATGTCATGATGGATTCAGAAAAGTTGTTTTATTCTATGTGAATATGACGATTTGATTCAACCTAATTTTGATTTGATGAGAGAGGCCGATCGACGAGATTCGCCTCTTTCGCTTTATATATGCTATATGGAGCGCGTTCCTTATCCTCGGGATGGGGGAGTAGGGGTGTCGGCGGGGAGTATGGGCATGTTGGCGAGGAGGCGGCGGTTCATGGCTCGACGCTCGGAATCAAAGATCCACCCCCATTTGCTGAAATAGCGACACATGTTGACGATATGGATGCGCAGCATCCGCATGTTGCGGCGTGATGCAGCGGCATGATGGTGGATGATGCTCACCTCGGGATAAAGAATAGTCTGATAGTGGCGATGGATGCGGCGCGTGATGTCGATATCTTCCGGATACATAAAGAAGCGCTCGTCGAAGATACCGGCCATTTCCAATGCCTCGCGACGTATCAGAAGGAATGACCCCAAGAGATATGGGGTGTTGATGATCTGATCATGGTCGGCACGCACCAACAGATAGCGTTCCATGCGACGTCGTATCATCGATTTGGGGAGAAATCGCTTGGCGAAGAGGTCGATTGGCGTAGGAAGACAGCGGGCTGTGAGTTGCAAGTCTCCATCAGGATAATAGACCTTGGGCATCATCATTCCCACATCGGGGTTGGCTCGCATATAATCCACCATGCGAGTGATGACATCATCCTCCCACCGGGTGTCGGCATTCAGCACCAAGTGAGCCTCTGCTCCCGACTCGATCGACTGCCTGATAGCCACATTATGACCGGCGCCATACCCCCGATTCTCGACATGTGTATAAGATATACGGTCGGCAGTCTCGCCGGCGCCGGCAGACTCTCTGATGCGATCTGCGATCTTCTCCACCATATCTCGCAGTGAGTGGTCGCGACTATTGTCGATGATATAGAGGTGAGACACTTCGTGCGATTGGAGCACTAACGAAGCACACCGATCCAACTCGGTCGGATCGGTGTGATGGGTTACTATCGATGCAGTGATCATAGCGATAGAGAATATTGAGTTATCACTCCTCCATGGCAGAGGATGTGTGATTTATCTGCTTACAGGGATCACGAATGGCTTGAAACTGTCAGCATTGGCGGCATCGGAGATGGTATAAAGACCGGTGGGCACCATCTTGCCGTCAGCATCGAGAAGGTCCCAGAAAGCGGAGCGACACGTAGCTGCCGGCAGTATGCGGACAGTGTTTTGACGAGCATCGCGTACGCGGAGCACCATTCCATCCGGGATGTTGTGGAAAGTCACCATGCCGCTGAAATCGGCAGTCACGGCAGACGGGCTCATAAAGGGAGTCTCCGTGTCGTTGGCAGCCGGTGTGGCAACAGGTGCATCAACCTTGACTTCAGCCAATCCACATTCCGTAGACATAAAGAGCGACTTCGTGTCAGGATTCCAACCCACAGCATATACGGCATCAGAAGGAATAGGAGAGTTTTTTGTGGTATAATGAGCGATTATTTCAGAGCCATCAGGGCTGACTCCAAATAGACCGCATTTGTATGTGGCTACCCATATTCTGCCATATTCATCGACACAAAGATCATATCCCATAATATCCGGGATTACTTCAGCATGAGTTCCATCAATAGAAGAGGCTAATTTGCGAGCTTTAATAGTGCCATTGACCACAGGGTCGTTAGGGTTGAAAACTACGGTACCAATGAGACAACCCACCATCACGTCACCGGTTAATGGATTCTCTTTAATGCAGTAAGGCTTTGCGAATTTTAAAGACACTTCTCCTTCAATATCGAAGCGATAGATACGAGTAATTTCATCATCCGAAGTATCATCAATAGTGCCTTTATGACGATATATGCGAATTGAGGCACCTGTGTCGTCAGACCCTTGACCCGAAAGGATGAGCATATCCTTATTGTCAGGATGACGTAGGGCTGTTCCATATACCCAGAATCCAGGGTTCAAATCGGAAGCCTTAACCAACTTCTTAACTCCGGGATCACCATCTATTTTTCCATTTTGCAGCACTTTAAGACGCTCCTCTTGAGGCCAACATAGGAGCAATACATCTGTTGTATTAGCGGAACATGTCGTGGAGACATAATACCAGAGATTGTTGTCGCTGTCAGAGCCGAGGGTGTAGGTCGTATTGAAAGTGCTCCATGATTGAGCATCAAGGAGGTAATATGGGTTGAATGCATCTAATGTATGGTCGTTGGTCGAACGCATCAAGATAGGATCGTGAGAGGGATCGTCAAGATAGATGGAGGCATTGCCGGTCCATACCGAACTTGTGTGCAAGACATTGGGCATAGCCGGATCTATAGCAAATCCCATAGGATCGGCAATAGGAAATTGCTGTCGATTGTTGACAAATACAGAGAGGGCTGTGTCATCGGTTTGGGCTGTCTTAGGTATATAGAATGATGGCGCCAAATTATTCCAAGAGCCATTACGATAAGACGAGACAAGCAACGGGAGGGTCTTGCTGATGTTGGTGCCTCGCAGCATCGAGTAGACATTGACCGAAAGAAATCCATATTCCGGAGAATATTGAAACTCAACATCCATCGCTGTCAGGGGGCATGCCGGGCGCATACCGGCGGAGAGCCCCGACCAGGCGTTATTGCTATAAGTGTTGGTATGGAAACGTCCACGTTCGGTGTTAAACCAGAAGTTCACTCCATCGTAAGATGCCGAGAACTGCGATACTCCCCCGGGCAGTGATACGGTAGTCACGGTAGGAAGCGATGTTGCATCGACAGGGCGATTGATGAAATATGCCTTCGAAGCGGTGGCAAGATAATAGCCGTTAGCTGTGGCTGACAGAGTATGCTCAAGGCGATCCACCACCGAGAGATTGGCGGCACGGAGCAGTCCGGAGTCGCTAAACTTCTTGGTGGCGGTCCATGTATCGTTGCGATAACTCAAAGTATATACGGCGCCGCTGGCATTGAGCGTAGCAAAATCGTTGGCTCCCAAGGGCATAAGGCGTAGTTGGCCGGTGGCTGCGGTTGTCGACATTGAGGCGAAAGATCCGAAGCCGGTGATGTTGGCATCGATAGGAGCAGTGTAGAGCGAGCCGTCGATGATGGCTACAAGGCGATCTCCTACGCTGCATATATCGCTTACCGTCTTGCCAAGATCGATATTCCTCTTAACTTGCAGAGAAGTGCCATCAATCTGCATAAATCCGGTTTCGGTCGATACGAAAACATCGCCCGTGACAGGATCGATAGTCAAACCGCTAATCTTCGAACCGCCGGGATTGATAACATTCTTGATATCATCAAAATAAGTCACCTGTCCGGCCTTGATCACATCGACACCACCATCCATATAACCCACAGCCATAACATTGGTGGCAGGATCGACAGCCACTATGCGCAAATCGAAGCCCGAGAAGGGAGTGGTACGAGCCATATCGACGATGCCGGCAGCCGGATTGTTCTTATCATATCGGAAGATACCTCCCGACGGCTTCGCGTAATACTGACTATACGCAGTATTATTATAGATATGCTGATGCACGAAGAAATATGTAGCATCGGGAGTGTCGAAGATCTTGCGAGGCTGATTATCGTATGCCGTATAGAGAGTCCATGCAGGGTCAAGACCATCCAACTTGCGAGAAGCCTGAACCGGGAAGACCGAACAGATTGCCACACAAAGTGTGATAATATGCAAGAAAGCAGATTTAGTTGTCATTATATAATATTCTGATAAGTTGACAAAAAAGAGTAAAATTAACTCAACATAATAACGAAAAAATCCCACAAAAATTGTATTAGGCGCTGCTAATCATTTTTACGTCCTTAAAAGTGTGGGAATTTACATTTTTAAGGACGTAAAAATGTGTTTTGATACATTTTTCAGGACGAATGTTGTGGAAGTGGGTATTCGAGGCAGAGGGTGGTGGTAGTGGGGTTGATGCAGAGGGTTGCCATTGAGCCGAGGGGGAGGGGGAGGTTGTCGTCGACATGACCTACGGGGAATTGGTAGGCTATCGGGATGTCGAGGCCCGGGGCGAAGTCGGCGAGAAGCCGGGAAATCATGCTCTCCATGTCTGTGAAGTTGAGATCGGGGCGATATTCGGTGAATTGACCGATTATCAGCCCTTTGACGCGTGCAATAGTGCCGCTGAGGATAAGTCTCAACAACATTCTCTCCACAGCGTAAATAGCCTCTGAGATATCTTCGATCATGAGTATCACGGGAGTGTCGTTACGTGGGATCATATTGTCGGCGGCATCGGGAGCCAAAGGGTCGAAGGGGGTGGCAGCCAGTCCGTTGATGACGGCGAGATTTCCCCCTACGAGTATACCCTGAGCTGTGCCCGGCTTCGAGAGTGGTGAGGAGGGAAGAGTGTATGTATGAGGCAACCCCTTTCGGAGGATATCGAAGAGGGCTTGGGTGGTGTAATGGTCGTCGGGGAGAAGGGTGAGATGCTTGGCCATCGGGGCATGTAGCGACATGACTCCGGCCCTCAGGGAGAGGGCATGCAGAGCGGAAATATCGCTGAAACCTATGAGCCATTTAGGGTTAACACGCAAGAGTTCAAACGGGATGTGGGGCAAGAGATGGTTGCACCCATAGCCACCGCGAGCACAAAGGATTGCCTTGATTTCGGGACATCGATACGCCTCGATGAGGTCGGAGAGACGATCTGGGTCGGAGGCGGCGTATGAGCCGCGAGCATCCCCCTTGGCATGTGGCATCACCACCGGCACGAACCCCTCGCGACGGAGATGTTCGCAAGCGCCATCTATATATTCGGGATTGACAATGGTGGCGGGAGAGATGATGGCGACATGGTCGCCCGGCAGCAGAAGTGGTGGATTGATAGCCATACCGGATGTTTTTAAGGTCGAGAGAAAGAAGGGTTGTTTAAAAAATCACGAGAAGGGTTGGATAGGGACACCGGCGGCAGAGATGCGGGCAGCAATCTGCTCGAGTTCGGGTCGTTCCACCTTGATGAGTTGCTCTTCGGGAGTGGATCGGTCGATGCTATAGAGCATCACTTCGCGTGGCCGAATGGTGAGATAAGCCTTGATAAGAGCATCGATCTCCTCGGAAGTGGTGTTATCGACCGACAGTCCCTCATGTTCGCCGCGCAGCATCATGGTCTGGATGATGGCAGTGCCTTCGAAACGATGCAGACGCTCCACGACACGCTCCACGGTGAAATTCGGGTCGTTGGGGCGGTCGATAAGTCGCATCGTCGATTCGATGGCAGAGTCGAGTTTGAGGATATTATTGTCGACGCGGTCGAGGGCATCAGCCACACGGTCGTCGAAGATACGAGTCGAATTGGAGAGCACCGATATTTTAGCCTCGGCGAAATAGGCATCGCGCAGACGGATCACCTCATCGATGATCTCCGGGAAGCGGGGATGGAGGGTCGGTTCGCCATTGCCTGAGAAGGTGATGACGTCGAGACGCTCGCCGGCGCTATGCATCTTTTGGAGAGTGGCTTGGAGATCGGCAGACACCTGCTCGAGAGTCGGCAGACCGGTGGTGCCGACACCCTGTGCGTTATAGCCTGCCTCGCAATAGAGGCAATCGAACGAACATATCTTGCCATCATTAGGCATAAGATTTACCCCCAACGACACGCCGAGACGGCGTGAATGAACGGGGCCGAAAATCGTGGAATGAAATAATACGGTTTGATCTTTCATGGATAGAGAAAAGTCTTATTGATTCTTGCCTGTCAAGAGGCTTTGGAGATCATGAAGAGTGGTGAGAGCCTGGATGGGAGTGAGATTGTCGATATTCAGCCCCAAGAGGCGGTCTCTGATCTGAGAGAGGAGAGGATCATCGAGTTGGAAGAGAGAGAGTTGATAGCCGTCGCGCGCCTTTCCGAGATCTGCAAGAGCCGGCTTTTGGGAGCTGCTTTCGGAGGCCTGTTCTAGGCGTTTGAGCACTTGGTCGGCACGTCTTACGATCGACGGGGGCATGCCGGCAAGTCGCGCCACATGGATGCCGAAACTATGTTCCGATCCTCCCGGTTCGAGTTTACGCATGAACACGACCTTGCCATTGATCTCGCGGACCGAGACATTGAAATTGACGATCCTCTTAAAGGATGCTGCCATCTCGTTAAGTTCATGATAGTGAGTGGCAAAGAGGGTGCGTGGATGGGCATTGGCATTTTCATGGATATGCTCCACGATCGCCCAGGCTATCGAGATGCCATCGTAGGTGGATGTGCCGCGACCCAACTCATCGAAGAGGATCAGCGAACGGGGACTCATATTGTTGAGGATGGCGGCAGCCTCATTCATCTCAATCATAAATGTAGACTCGCCCGAGGAGATATTGTCGGAAGCACCGACGCGGGTAAAAATCTTGTCTACATAACCGATGCGGGCACTCTGCGCCGGCACGAACGAGCCAATCTGCGCCATCAGAGTGATCAGGGCTGTCTGGCGCAAGAGGGCAGACTTACCCGACATATTAGGGCCGGTGATCATCATGATCTGAGTCTTGTCGCAGTCGAGTGTGAGCGAATTGGAGATATATGGTTCGCCGGCAGGGAGGCGACGTTCGATCACCGGGTGACGCCCCTCACGGATGTCGGTGACGAAAGAATCATCCACCACCGGACGGACGTAATGGTTGCAATCAGCCACATCGGCGAATGACAAGAGACAGTCGATATACTCGGTGGCGGAGGCATGACTCTGCATATCGGGGATAAGGCGCATCAAGCCGTCGACCAGCGAGGCGAAGATCTCCGATTCGATCTTATTGATATTCTCCTCGGCATTGACGATTTTCTCCTCATACTCTTTGAGTTCGGGAGTGATATATCTTTCGGCGCTGACCAGGGTTTGCTTTCTGATCCATTCTTCGGGCACCTTATCCTTGTGGGTATTTCGTATCTCGATATAATAGCCGAACACATTGTTGAAGCCAATCTTGAGAGAAGGGATACCGGTACGTTCCGACTCACGAGTCTGCATATCGAGGAGAGTTTGGCGGCTATTGGCGTGGAGTGCACGGAGTTCATCGAGTTGGTCGTTGACCCCCGGGGCGATAGCGGCACTGCGGCCGAGAACGGCGGGTGCATCGGGGAGGAGAGTGCGTTCGAGAGTGGAGATGATTGAAGAGCAGTCTGCCATCTTCTCGGCGATCTCATGGAGAGCCTCAGAGTCGCTCTGACGCATGATAGCGGCGAGCGAAGTAGTGGCAGCGAGCGAAGTGCGCAGAGCCACACAGTCGCGTGGCGAGATGCGCAGAGCCCCCACCTTGGTGATAAGTCTCAGCAAGTCGCCGACACGATGCAAAGCATCGAGGGCTCGACAGCGAGTGTCGGGATCTTTGAAGAGGTAGTCTACGATGTCGTGACGCCGAGCTATCTCTTTGAGGTCGAGCAGAGGGAAGAGAATCCAATTCTGAAGACGACGCGCTCCCATCGGGGTGGAGGTGTGATTGAGCACATCGAAGAGCGAGAGCCCATCGGGCGAGAGTGGTGTCACCAGTTCGAGGTTGCGCACCGTAAATGGGTCGAGAGCCACAAAGCGTGTCGAGTCGATACGTCCCAAGCCGGTGATATGGCGCAAGTCGGTGTGGTGGGTGATATCGAGATAATGGAGCACAGCCCCGGCGGCAATCACGGCATCCGGGAGTCGATCCACGCCGAATCCCTTCAATCCCTTTGTGCCGAATTGAGCGGAGAGTCGCTCTTCGGCGGCATCGGTGGTAAAGATCCAGTCATCGAGGTCGAAAGTGGCGCAACGATGATGGATGTTATCGTCACACCATTGGCGCAAGCCGTTGATACGCAGCAACTCCTTGGGCTTGATATTGCAGAGGAGTTTGTCGATCTCATCTATAGAGCCTTGCGAGCAGAGAAACTCACCGGTAGAGATATCGAGAAAAGCGACACCGACCGACTGATGATTGACATGGATGGCGGCAAGGAAGTTGTTCTCTTTCGCCGAGAGGGAATTATCGTTGAGGTTGACACCCGGAGTGATAAGTTCGGTGATGCCACGCTTCACTAATTTTTTTGTAAGTTTCGGATCCTCAAGTTGTTCGCAGATTGCCACACGACGGCCGGCTCTGACCAGACGGGGAAGGTAGGTGTCGAGTGCATGGTGAGGAAATCCTGCCAGTTCGACGTATGCAGCCTTGCCATTGGCGCGACGTGTCAGGGTGATCCCCAAGATCTTGGAGGCTGCGATGGCATCTTCGGAGAATGTCTCGTAGAAATCGCCCACACGGAATAGGAGGATTGCGTCGGGATGTTTCTTTTTCATCTCGACATATTGCGACATTAGAGGAGTTTCGACCGGTTTGCTCATAAGTTATATTGTGCCGGAAAGACCCGGCGATAGGGATAGTTTTTTATTATGAGAGAAGTGGTTAATGCAATTATGATATTGGGAAAACCTTAAGCATCCATATCGACATGCCGACATAGATGAGGAGTCCGACCACATCGTTGGTGATCTGGATGAAGGGTCCGGTGGCGAGAGCCGGGTTGATCTTGAGTTTCTCCAAGGTCAGGGGCACAAGCGTGCCGAAGACAGTAGCGAAGATCACGACGGCGAATAGCGACGTCGACACCGCCCAGACCAGAGCATACTGCCCCGGAGATGTTATGGTGATATATAGGAATACGACCCCGGAGATGACCAGAGCATTAAGGAGCGATATGAGGAGTCCGCGCCATATTTGGTTCCAGAAGTCGGAGAGTTCGAGGCGACCATTGGCGAGGCCTTGCACCACGATGGCTGATGCCTGCACGCCGACATTACCACCGGTGCCGCCGATCAGCGGGATAAAGAAAGCCAGGGCGGTGACGGCAGCGATTTGGGCTTCGAACCCTCCGAGTATCAGCGAATTGATAATACCGCCGATAATTCCTATTAAGAGCCAGGGTAGGCGAGCCTTGGTCTGAGCGAAAATCGAGTCGTCGGCATCGATGTCGGAGGAGATACCGGAGGCGAGCTGATAGTCGCGCTCAGAGTGCTCACGGATCTGATCCATGACGTCGTCGACGGTGATCTGCCCGACGAGTCGCCCGATTGAGTCGATTACCGGCATCGCCACGAGATTATACTTCTCGAAGTCGATGGCCAAATCTTCGATAGGCGTATCGACCTTGATAGCCACCGGGTCGGTCTCCATGACATGCTTGATCTTCGACACCGAGGGGTGAGTGATCATCTTCTTGAGGGGGAGTACACCCTTAAGGCGCTGGTCATCATCGACGACATAGACATTATAGATATCATCGAGATCTTCAGCCTGGTGGCGCATCTCGCGCAGACAGTCGGGCATGGAGAGATTCTCATTGACCGAGATAAGTTCCGTGCCCATCAATCCGCCGGCAGTATCCTCGTCATATTGGAGGAGGTCGACGATATCGCCGGCTTGCTCCACATCCTCGATGCTTTGGATCACCTCCTCGCGGTCCTCTTCGTCGAGTTCCTGGATCAGGTCGACGGCGTCGTCGGTGTCGAGCAGGTCGATGAAATGACCGATCTGCTCGGGGTCCATACCTTCGAGCAGTTTCTTTCGATCCTCCTCATCGAGTTCCATCAAGACATCAGCCTTCTTCTCCTTGTCGGGGATAAGTTCGAAGAGCCATTCGGCTTGATGGAGGTTAAGATCTTGGAAAAGTTCGGCTATATCGGCGGGGTGTAGCTCGTCGATTTCGGGGAGAAGTGCATCGATATTACCCTGGTCGATAAGGTCGATGTAGCGGTCGATATCTTCGCGAGAGAAATCCTTCATAACGAGAGTGGGGAGCGAGGTGCAAAGTTAGACGTAGTGATTAATAATGGAACGAAGATCCACCGAGGAACTCACGCAGCAACGAGGTGGAGGGCACTTGAGCTTCGGGGATATCGCAGAAGCAGTTGAGGAGTCGGCGCAAGCGATAGGCGGTGGCATACTCGGGGATGTTGTGAGGCACATTCTCGAGTAGCGGCAGAGCATAACGCTTCATCACGCCGAGCTCGAAGAGGAGCGATGAATTGAATGTGGCGTCGGCATTCTCCTGGAAGGGGAAGATCCAACGCTCTTCGCCACGGCGCACGCTGGGCCATCGGCGGATGGTGTCCTGAGGAGTGGTGTGACGATATTTATTGTCGCGCACGATGCGACGCAACAATCGATTGTCGGAAGTCGAGATCCAGTTATGATTGTCGATATGGAGAGTGGTCAGCGCCGAGACATACATCTTGAAGATGCGGTCGGCAGGCAGACCTTCACTCAGTATGGGGTTGAGGCCATGAATACCCTCGATGATGAGCACATCATTCTTGTCGAGGCGAAGGGGGCGCTCTTTTTCCACTCGTTCACCCAATTCGAAACTATAGGTGGGGAGGTTGATCTCCTCGCCGCGCAGGAGTTTCTGCATATCGGAGTGGAAGAGGTCGAGGTCGAGAGCATAGATCGACTCATAGTCGTAGTCGCCACTCTCATCGAGGGGGGTATCCTTGCGATTGACGAAATAATCATCGAGCGAGATGAGTTTGGGCACCATCAGATTGGTCATCAACTGGATGGCGAGGCGCTTGGCGGTGGTGGTTTTGCCCGAAGATGATGGGCCGGCTATGAAGATCAGAGAGGCACCATGATCCATAATCTGGTCGGAGATGCGTCCAAGTCGCTTGGTGTGGAGAGCCTCCGCCACATTGATCAGGTCGGCGGTGCGTCGCTTGGCGATGGCGCTGTTGAGTTCTCCGACCGACGACACACCGATGATGCTGTTGAATTTGAGATACTGTGTGAAAGCATCATACATCTTCGCCTGCTTCTCGGGTTGAGCAGGCAGAGAGGGATTCTTGCTGTCGACACCGAGCAGCAGGAGGCCATCATGCCAAGCCACCAGGTCGAAGGCATGGATATATCGCGTCGATGGAGCCAAGGGACCATAGAAGGAGTCGGCAAGCCCATCGAGAGTGTAGTAGGAGGTATAAAGGCTGGATACGCTTTCGAGAAGTGTCACCTTGTCGTCGAGGTGCTGACGACGGAAGATCTCGATCACGTCGGATGTTAGCTTTTCGTCACGAAGCAGCGGAAGGTCCTTGGCAATAAGATTGGAAATATTCTGTTTGATCTGCTCCACCAAGGAGTCGGAGATAGAGATGATATTGCCGGCCTTATCGCAGAGGCGACAGAAGATGCCATAAGATATCGAATGTTCATATCTGATGGTGAGAGAGGGATCGACATAATTCAATGCCCGATAGAGGAGCATGCAGAGTGTGCGAGTATAGACACCTTTACCCTCGGAGGAGGTGAAATCGACGAACTCCACCTGCTTGGGGGTATAGACGTTGAAACCGAGGTGCTCCGGCTTGTTATTGACAAGTGCACAAATAGGGTCATAGCTTAGACCAAGATTAAGTTCGCCGGCAATTTGCATAAGCGTAGCCCCGCCATCGATATCGATGTAGGAACCGGTGTTGCGGCAATAGATTTGAACCTTCCTTTCCATAATTGCAAAAATAAAGAAATTTTTCGTAAAGATAACGATTTTTTGTCGGATTTAGGGCCAAAGAGTGGGTCAAATTTTGATTTGGAGCCTCAATGTTAACATTTTTTGGGTTAAGACTCCCGAATTATATTTTTTTGTTTGTAAATTTGCACATAATAAAGAGCGCGTTCCTGCCACCATGATAAATAAAGGGCGCGTTTCGAAGATTAATCCAATCATTCAGAGAAAACATAACCGGACAGAAATTATGGGGAAGATCAAAGAGCGTCGCGCAGTATTGATAGCGCGCTTTTCGCAGTTGGGAGATGTGGCTATGGCATTGCCGTCGGTCTATGACGCATGCTATGCCAATCCGGGTGTGTCGTTTTATTTCTTGACACTACATCATCCGGCAGGGATCTTTGTGAATCAGCCGGCCAATCTCACCGTGTCGAGTGTAAATTTTGACAATTATCGTGGCTTCACGGGGTTGTGGCGCTTGGTACGAGCGTTGATACGTCGATATGAGGTGACCGATTTCATCGACTTGCAGGATGAAGGTGAGAGCCGCCGGATGCGTCTCTACATGCGAATGTGTGGCGTGAAGGTAGGATGTATCAACAAGGGCACACGAGCTCTGAATGAATTGACACGACGAGTCAACAAGGTGTTGGTGCAGCTCAAGCCGATGTCGGAGCGTTATCGCGACGTGTTCTACAAGTCGGGCATCGCGTTGGCGAATGATTTTGATACGATCTGGGGAGCCGGACATCGTGGCGACGTGGCTTTGTTTGCCGATGTGTGTCGTCCGAAGCGAGATGGAGAGACCTGGATAGCGATCGCCCCCTTCGCCCGCTATCGCGGCAAGATGTATCCCATCGAGCAGATGGAGCGAGTGATCGAGCATTTTGCCGGCAAGGAGGGGCATCGCGTGTTCCTCTTCGGCTATGGCAAGTGCGAAGAGGAAATCGCCGAGAGGATAGCCCACCGATATCCCGGAGTGGCGAACGTCTCCGGCGAACGACTCTCGTTGGAAGCTCAATTATCACTGCTGAGCCATTGCGACCGGATGCTGACCATGGACAGCGCAAACATGCACTTGGCTTCTCTGGTCGGACTCCCTACTGTGAGCGTCTGGGGAGCCACCCATCCATACGCCGGATATATGGGATGGGGGCAGCGCACTCGCGATGTCGTACAACTCGACATGACCTGCCGCCCATGCTCGCCCGTGGGAGATCGACCCTGCGAACGCGGCGATTACCACTGCCTGGCAGGCATCACTCCCAAGATGATAATCGAACGGGTCGAGAATCTATGATTCCCAACCCGTCGTTTTTTTTCAATCAGTTTTACTTGGCTTTTTACAAAAGTCGATTATGACTCCTGGCTGTCGGCGAACTCCATCAGGTAGGCCTTGATAAATTCGTCGATCTTGCCATCCATCACTCCATTCACATCTGAAGTCTGATAGTTGGTGCGATGGTCTTTGACGCGACGATCGTCAAAGACGTAACTGCGGATCTGGCTACCCCATTCGATCTTCTTCTTGCCCGCCTCGACTTTCGCCTGCTCTTCCATGCGATGCTGCAATTCTTTCTCATAGAGGATTGACTTGAGTTGGCGCATGGCATTCTCCTTGTTCTTGGGCTGGTCGCGTGTCTCGGTGTTCTCAATCAGGATCTCCTCCTCTTCGCCGGTATAGGGGTCTTTGAACTGATAGCGGAGACGGACACCCGATTCCACCTTATTCACGTTCTGACCGCCGGCACCCCCCGAACGGAATGTATCCCACGATATGCGGGCAGTTTCGACCTGGATCTCGATGGTGTCATCGACCAGAGGGGCTACGAACACCGATGCGAAGGAGGTCATACGCTTTCCCTGTGCATTATAGGGAGATACTCGCACCAAGCGATGCACTCCATTTTCAGCCTTCAGAAATCCGTAGGCGTAGTCGCCCTCGATATTGATGGTGACAGACTTAATGCCGGCCTCTTCGCCATCTTCGAGCTGGGCGATGGAGGTCTTATAGCCATGGCGCTCGGCATAGCGGAGATAGAGTCGCATCAGCATCGAAGCCCAGTCTTGAGACTCGGTGCCCCCGGCGCCGGAGTTGATCTTGAGCACGACGCCAAGTTTATCCTCTTCGCGACGCAACATATTGCGAAGCTCGAGGTCTTCCACCTCCTTGACAAGTGCCTCATACTGTGTATCTACATCCTCCTCCGATACTAACTCATCTTTGAGGAACTCCAGAGCAAGCCGCAACTCGTCGAGCTGCTTTTCGACTGAGGTATATGAATCGATCCAGAAGTGGATCCCTTTAATCTTGCGCATCTGGGCCTCCGCTTTGTCGCGATTTTCCCAGAAATCAGCCACATGGGTGCGCAATTCCTCCTCTTCGACTTCGATCTTCTTATTGTCGATGTCGAGGTATCGCTTGAGGTCGGATACGCGCGTTTCGATCTGCTTGAATTGGTCGGTTGTTATCATGGTGCAAATTTACGAATTTTTCTCCGGTTTTCAACGCTCATTGGCAAGGATATATTCGTCGGAATACATCCGGTCGATCCGATCGGCAAAGTGCTTGGCGACTACCGAACGTTTCACCTTGAGCGTGTTGGTGATCTCTCCATCTTCGAGCGAGAAGGGTCGATTGAGCAGCGTGATGCGTTTGATCTTCTCATATCCGGCGAGATCTTGCTGGTATTTCTCGATCTCTCCCATCACGAAGCGAACGGTCTCGGCACGATCGAGAAGTCTGGGATCGTCGGGATCTATGCCCTGAGATTTTGCCCATTCTCGCAGATGCGGCATGCAGGGCACCACCAAAGCGGAAACAAATTTGCGACGATCTCCTATCACTGTCACCTCATCGATATATTTATTCTCGACAAGGCGTGACTCCATAAGTTGAGGTGCCACATATTTCCCATTTGCGGTCTTAAATAGATCTTTTACCCTATCTGTCAAGACGATATACCCCTCCTCTGTGAGGTATCCGGCATCTCCGGTGCGGAAATATCCATCGGGAGTGAATGCCTGGCGATTGGCCTCCGGATTATTGTAATATCCGGGAGTCACGGTCGGACCTTTGACCAGGATCTCTCCGTTATCATCGATGCGTACGTCGATGCCGGAGAGTGGACGTCCCACAGATCCGATCATAAAGTCGACGTAGGGGAAACAGGAGACGGTGGCTGTAGTCTCGGAGAGACCATAGCCCACGAACACGTTAATGCCGATGGAGTGGAAGAACTCGCATATCGAGTCGGCGATAGCTGCTCCGGCTGTAGGGTAGAAGTTAGGATTGGGTATGCCGACAGCCTTCTTGAGGATGGAGAAGAGGCGATGATCCCAGAATTGATATTCCTTCTCAAGAAGAAGGGGGGCTTTGAGGCCGCGACGCTGATATTTGAGGTTGCGGCGTTTGCCGACTTTCAGCGCACGTCTCACCATGGCTCGTTGGATCCATGACATCTCTTCGAGTTTCTCTTTGACAGCGGCATATACCTTCTCCCAGAATCGGGGCACGCAACACATCAGAGTCGGATGGACCATGTGGATGGTCTCGGTGATGACACGCGGATCGTAGTTCACAGCGATGGTGATGCCGCGACATATAAGGAAGTAACACCAAGCCTTCTCGAAGATATGACACATCGGCAGGAAGGACATGGAGAGATCGTCATCCTTGATGGTATGCAGCATATCGAGGTGAGCCTGCATGGCGGCATCATAGTTGTCATGGGTGATTATCACCCCCTTGGGCTGTCCGGTCGTGCCGGAGGTGTAGATCAAGGTGGCGATATCTTCGCCGAGCGCTTCGCCGATACGCTGATCCACAAGCGTTTGAATCTCTGCCGGAGCATCCATGCCGAGTCTTACGAAGTCATCCCAGAAGATGGTCACCGTGTCGTCGGATTCGAGTTGAAGCCCATCGTTCTTGAAGACGACGATTTGCTTGATATCGGGATTGCTCTTCCAGTGGCGATATGCCATGGCATATTGATGAGAGTCGCCAACGAAGATGATGCGAGCACCACCATCTTTGACGATGAAATCGAACTGCGCCTGGCTGCTGCTCGGATAGATGGGGATGCATGCGAGACGATTGCGATAAGCACCGAACTCGGTGATGAGTATCTGAGGGGAATTGGGAGAGCAAATAGCAATTTTTGCTTGAGGCTCGAGTGAAAATGTGGCGAGAGCCTTGGCTGCCACTTTTACCTGGAGTGCAAATTCGCTCCAAGAGGTCGAAAGCCACTCACCGTCTTTGCGCCAGCAGAATCGGTAGGCTTCTCGCTCTCCGATGCGGGCGGCTTGTCGGTCGATTATTTCTACTAAACGGTTGGCCATAATGTCTACAGGGTTTGATGATGAAATGCGATCTTATGGACGTGTAATATTCTTGTCGAGCATCTTGTGCTTGATGAGCATGCGGAGGCATGTGGGGAGGGAGGCGACAAAGACGATCGCTATTCTATTGATTAAGCCATTGATATATTGCTTTTTGCCTTTGAGCATCTTGCCGATGGCTTTTCGGGCGAATTTCTCGGGAGTCTGCAGAGCGCCGATGTTCAAGGCGAGTCGTTGCAGATTCTTGGGGAGCCCGAAGAGGTCGGTTGCGATTCCACCGGGGCATGCCACAGTTACGGTGACACCGCTGTCGCGAGTCTCATAGTGGAGCGCGCGTGAGAAGACGCGGATATAGGCTTTGGTCGAGGAGTACATGGCGATGCCGGGCATCGGCATCCAGCATGACATCGACGACATATTGAGGATTCTCCCTCCGCCGCGAGCCGCAAAGCGCAGGGCAAATGCCCGGCTCAGCATGGTGACTGCCGTGACATGCAGGTCGATGAAGCAGTGGAGCTTGCCGAGGGGAGTCTCGGTGACCGGATTGAAGGAGAAGATGCCGGCATTATTGATCAGATAGTCGGGATCAAGCCGATTCTGATCCAAGTAGTCGATGATCTGCTCGGTGGCATCCCGGGCGGTAAGATCGCAGAAGAAGGGGTAGGTGGCGACTCCGGCTGTCTCGGCGATCTCGGCAGCGTAGGCATCGAGTTCCGCCTGCTGATTGGAGATCATCACCAAGTCGCATCCCATCGATGCCAAGGTGCGACAAAAGCAGAGACCGATGCCGCTACTGGCACCGGTCACTACTGCCATCCGGCCTCTAAGTTTATCTTGGGTTTTAGCC
Organism: Lepagella sp.; assembly: GCA_051872035.1. Taxonomy (GTDB): domain Bacteria; phylum Bacteroidota; class Bacteroidia; order Bacteroidales; family Muribaculaceae; genus Lepagella. Next base: position 6,795 of record JBJEDL010000067.1, on the reverse strand, counting down.
ATTTCTCAGTTTGATTTTTTCGATTTCCTTGACGATGCGTGGCGGGAGGTTGGGACAGGTCTTATGACATGCCATCTCGCGTGAGTACATCCGCGCGATGCAGTAGTTGACATGCTCACAGCCGCAGTGGTGATTACGGTCGCCAGCCTCTTTCATCTTGTTGACAAAATCAGGCTCGGCAAGAAGCGCACGTCCCATCTGGATGAAGTCGAAGTTCTCATCGTCGAGCACCGTGTCGGCACTCTGACGATCCACAACTCCGCCGACATAGATCAGCGGGAGTTTCAACTCCCGACGGAAGAGTCTGGCATCGTCGAGGAAGTATAACGGTTTGAAGGGTTCGGAGGGTATCATATATTTGCCGACGAGCCTTACGCCATATTTGAGCCACCAGAGCTTCATATAGTGAGTCATGGAGTAGATGGGCATTTCGCCGCGCATCACATACATCGGGGCTTTGCTCACGAATCCTCCGGAGAGCACAATGCCATGTACTCCGGCACGTTCGATCTCTTTAGCCACAGTGAGACAATCATCGATCTCGAGTCCCCCTTTGAAGCCATCGCGCATATTGGTCTTGACGATTACACCCATATCAGATCCCGCAGCCTTAAGGCTCTCTTCGAGACACATCTTCATGAATGTCATACGATTTTCGAGCGAGCCGCCATATTCGTCACGGCGATGATTGGTATAGGGTGAGAGGAATTGCGAGATAAGATAGCCATGGCCGGCGTGCACCTCTACGCAGTCGAACCCGGCATCGCGAGCAGTGCGGACAGCATCGCCGAAATAGAGTGCTATCTGCTTGATTTCATCCTTGCGAAGGCCGCGGCAGATGGTGGGGGAGTAGAGGTTGAACCCGGTGGAAGCCGCCACAGGGATGCTGCCGGTGGTGGACCGATGGGTCATATTGCCGCAGTGCCCTAATTGGATTGAGGCTTTGGCTCCCTCGGCGTGTATGGCGTCGGTGATGTCGCGTAGCTGCGGCACTATCTCGGGTCGTAGCCATAACTGTGTGGTAAAGGAGAGCGCCGAACGGCAGATACCTGCGTATGCAAGCGTGGTCATACCGACACCACCTCGTGCCACAGAGACATGATAGTCCTTGAGCATCTGTGTCGGGTTATTATCTTTGCCCATACCCTCGAAGGCAGCCGATCGTATCGTGCGGTTGCGGAGCTCGATGGGCCCGATTTTGGCAGGGGTAAATAGTTTCATTGTCTGAGTTTTGGTATGTTGCCTTATTTCATATCAATAGATATAAGGTAAGATGTATTTACGATTGAGTGAGCGATATTGGTCGCCGAATTCACTGATATAGCGGGAGTGGATCGACTTGGCTCGCGGAGCAAGGTTGGCAAAAGTCCAAACCACGAAAGCGACTCCTCCGAGGCTCCAGGTCAGTATGGCATATCCGAGCCATTCGGTGAGTTCTCCCAAGTAATTGGCGGAGGTGACATATCGATACATACCCCCTTGAGGGATGTAGTGGCGTGTGTCTCCGGGACGCCGTAGATGACGGATGATATGATCGGATTGGAGATTGATCAGCATCCCGACGAAGAAGATAAGGGTGCCAACGATGAATTGCGGCGAGTAGAGCCACTCGGTGGGGTAGGCATCTGCCGGACTGACATAGAATAGCCAGCCGCCGATCATATATACGTTGACCAGATTGAAGAGCACTCCCATGGCTATGATGGTGATGGGCATACGTCCCTTACCTCTGATCAGCATAGGGAAGATGAACGATCGCTGGAAGTAATGGAGCTCGTAGAGGAGTGCCATCACGATGAGCGATGTCTCTGCGGCACGATCACTGAGTAGCCAAAATAGAAGCATCGCGATAAATGAGGGGGCTTCCATCAGCACCCACCCAAGGCGGTTGTTGAGAGTAAAACCCCATTTCTTGTTATACATCATACCATAGCCTGCCGTGATATACTGCAAAGCGAAGAAGACCACCACTGCGAGTATTAGCATCACAGCGATTACGGTGTCATATATAGCGCGATCGAACATAAGTCGTATACTTGCTGATTGTTAAGATGGTTTGCCCACTTAAGAGTGAGCAAACATAAAAAAGAGTAGTCGGATAGATGGCTTTGAAAAGACCACACTTATCCTCAAACTGCAAATTTACGAAAAAAAGCGCTATTTAGCAAAATTTCTTACTTCTTTGGTAAAGTTGATCCCATGGATGGCATAATCATGCTCCGATATGAATCGAGCTCGCCAGTTATCCCCCTCTGCCAGGACACATTCCGGATCGGACATATTCACAATGACCGGCGGATAATCCTTGAATAGAGACAGTATCGGAACTTCTCTTACCACCTCAAATTGTGCCGGTTCAGATTTGGATTGTATTGCCAACCACAGCGAATCGCCAAGATATATCAACTGATTGCCTAAATCGACATGCTCTTTCCCCTTGAGATAGGTCGGCATAATCACCGGATATGGCTTGCCTGGGTATATTTCTGATAATCTATAGGCAAACCATCTGTAGTAATAATATGTTGGATCTCCACTGGTGACTCCGTAATGTTGCATGTTTTCCCCTGAAAAGTTTTGCATTACCGGAATAGGTGAATATAAATCCAGATCTGCAATATATATCTTGCCATCATCCGACTTAGAGTATTGCTGTGTTACTTCTTGATAATATGCTCGTCTTTTCATAACAGTTTCTGTCTGATAATAAAAATTAACTATCAGCATCAGATAGCATAGTGATAACCATATCCTGTTCATAGATTTTGACGGAAGTGTTCGAATGCCTATTATTATGGATATTAGTTCGATACCGAATCCGGCTCTGTATATAAAGTTTACGACTATATTGAGAAATATTAATGCAAACCAACAATTCCAATAAAAAACATTCTGTTTATATATACTTCTCCATCCTGTTTTGTATTTGATTTTATGATAGAGTACAACTATAATAAGGAACCATAAACTTCTCGATAGAAGAAGAAATTTCAGTAATAACATTATGTAACTGCGAATCGGTATCCCCACTGATAATCCGGCGCGATGTAACGATCCTGGTGATAAAAAGTTGGATGCGGTGCCTATCCAGAAGCCTATCATAAGACAGTATTGAATGATGGTCATTTCTTTCCTATGGCTAAACCAATAACACAACAATGCTGCCGACACCCCGATATTTAGCGCTTCTTGTCCATTGCCAATTATTATCGCTAATGGTCCACACAATATTGATATCCAATTATTACTATGTTCATCTGTTCTAAAAAAGAATATCAAGAACCACATAGTGAACGTGAACATCCAGATATATCCTATTTGGCAAGAGGGCATCATCTTTGTCTGAAAGGAGAACAACCCTAAAACTACAATAGTTAATACGGACTTCAGGTCAGATAATTTTACATCGCATAGTTTGAATAGAGCCAAGAAGAATAGAACATACATCACCCCATTGGCAACCGCAAATGCCGACTGTCCTAAAAAGCCGCAGAATGATTGTACTAATACATGTGCAAAATATCGTCCATTTATCTCAATGTAGTGTCTGTTCTGTGATTCTATTACATCTGAGATGTTGTCTACCCTTTGGTCGAGATTTGCAAAATTGTATTGATATTTTATATCATCTCCAATCCAGATCGTCTGGTAGGATAAGTATGTGATTGTGACTGCCACTATTATCAGCAGCAGAATCGAACAATATTTATTTGCTTTCTCTGCCATCTTTTCCCGGTCTATCATTGTCAGTACGCTTTCCTTTATTACAATAGTCTGCCTTGTTGCCATTGAAATCATCTACTATATATGGCGGACGCATCTTGGTCTCGTTGTAGATTCTGGAGATGTATTCTCCGATGATGCCCAGGGCTATTAATTGCACTCCTCCTAACAGCAAGATGGCACAAAGGATCGTCGGAAAACCTCTTACGGGCTCTCCCCAAATAATGGTCTTAAACAAGACAACAAAGAGATAGATCAATGCCATTAGCGATACGATGAATCCCAAGACACTCGATATGCGCAATGGCGAGGTTGTGAAGCAGGTGATCCCATCGATCGCCAGGTTAAAGAGCTTCTTGAAGTTGAATGATGATTTTCCCTCTTTTCTATCTTCTCTATCAAATATGATCTCTTTTTTCTTGAATCCCACCCAACTGTATAAGCCCTTGGTGTAGCGCTGGGTCTCGCGTAGCGACTTGACTGCTTCGACTACTTTGCGATCGAGAAGCCTGAAGTCTCCTACGTTTTCCAGAATCTCTATCCGTGTTGTGCCCTGTAGTAGTCGATAGAATAATAAGGATAGCTGCTTTCTGATCCAAGACTCTTTACCTCGATTATGTCTACGCCCATAGACATCGTTGTAACCCTGCTGCCACCAATAGAGCATCTCCGGTATACTATCCACCGGATCCTGTAGATCTGCATCCATGATAATCACAGCATCACCCGTGGCATAGTCCATACCGGCAAGCATGGCATTCTCTTTGCCAAAATTACGACTCAGATTGACTACGTTGATCCTTGGATTTCGTTCCCTTTGTTCTATTAATAGGTCGAGTGTCCGGTCGGTCGACCCGTCATTGACAAACATATATTCCCATTCTACAGATACGCCGTTCTCTTGTTCTGATATCTGCATGGCTATACGTTCCAATTCTTCTATCAAATGAGGTATGTTTTCTTCCTCATTATAAGCCGGGATAAGTATCGTCACCCTTTTTCTTATACCCATATTGGAATTGGAAGCAAGGCTATTTTCCGTTGTCTGAGATGTTGTCAACTGATTCATATTCATTAGAAACCTATATTCAGCACACAAATTTACAAAAATAATCCAAACCGACCGATAACTATCACACTAAAATAACAGCGCGTTCCTTTATTTGATAAGGAACGCGCTCTAATTCAGTGTCTTTGTCGTTATTGGGCGGTGAGGATGGCGAGGCGGTGGGGATAGGCTTGAAACCGTATCCGGCGTTGCTCCACTTTCGCCTTTTCTCCGGTGTATAGGTTGGTGAGGATGGTGCCTTCGGCGAAGGTGTCTCCTACAGGGATAGCCACACCCGGCTCGATGCCGACAGCTATAAGTATCTTCTCGTCTTCGTTATATCTCAGGCAGGTATGGGTGTCGATGGTCTTCTGTCTCCCGGTGCCGATCACAGGGTGAGCACGACGGATCTTACCCAAGGTGCGATAGTGCGCCAAGAGTGTCGTGTCGACATCGTTCCAATCCATGTCGGAGCGGAATGCCTGGTCGCTGTCTACGTTGAGACGGGCATCACTCAGTTTTCTGCCGGTCTCGTCGCCATAGAATATCTGAGCCACTCCGGGAGAAAGTAAGAAGGTGGTGGCGCAGTCGATCATGTTGGTCATGTCGGCATCGCGATGATAGGAGTTGTTGAGATAGTTGAAGGGATGCCAATCGGCATGCGCTGCCACCGAGTCGGCGTATGCTTGCCAGGTGTAGACGATGCCATCGAGGTCGCCATGCTTGGGGAAATAAAAGTTGACCATACTCGAGAAACCGGCATCTGCATAGTCCGGCTTATAGTCTATGCCGGCATGATCGAAGTCGCCGGTCATATAGAATGAATCGGTCCAGGCAGCGGCCGGCGACTCGGGATGACGTGTCCGCCAGCGCTTCAGCGCTTCGTTGCATGCCTGGCTGAGTTCTTTCCAGCGATAGAGGTGTGAGTTCTCGACGATGTCACAGCGTACGCCATCGATACCAAATTCCTCAACCCAGGAGGCTATCCAGCCGATGAGATGTTGCATGGGCGATCTTTTAGTGTCTTTGCGAAGGTCTCGCGCTGAGGGATTGACCCAGGGATCGTTCTCCTTCCCTTCTCGTTTCCACTTACGCTTTAGGAAGTCGGGTATCTTCACCGGCTCGTCGCTCTCATCTTTGAAGTCGGGAAGCCCGAAGAGTGTGGCTTGAAGGGGATCATTTTCATCCCAATTTTCGTCGGGCATACGGACCCAACCGCGGTCGTACCACCCCTTCCAGTTTAAGCGATTGGCATAGAAGCTGTCGTAACTCCACTCTTTGATATGCTCTACGGCTTGCTCTTCGGTCAGACCTTTGTCGGCAAACCCCTGCTGGATGGCATCAAGAAGAGTCGGATAACCCGGGTCATTGATATTGGCACCGAGCATCACACGGATGCCTTGGGCATGAAGAGTGTCGACAAGTTCTCGAAATTCCTCTACGGTGCCATAGTTTTTATCGATCTGTGTATAGTCTAAGGGATAATAGCCATGATAGCCATAATGGGGGAAGTCGTTGATGGCTCCACTGCCCGACATCCATCCATGTATCTGCTCATATACGTCGGTCATCCACACGACGTCAACACCCAACTCGGAGAAGTAGCCTTCGCGAGCCTTTTGGAGCATACCCTTGAAGTCGCCGCCATGGAAGGTGGCTGCGTTGAGACGCTCACTGCCATAGTCTGTCTTTCTGCCATAGTTGACATCGTTGGTGGTGTCGCCATTGGCAAAACGGTCGGTGATCACAAAGTAAACTGTGGCATTACCCCATCGGAAAGTATCACCCTCAGATGCACCATAGACAGGGAGTATAGTGAGCGGAGTGAGAAAAAATAAGATGCAAAGAAGAGTCAATGCGACCCTGACTGATGAAATAGAAAAACGCATAGATTAGATTTTAAATTGTCAAACACAATGCAAAAATAACAAACAAAACCCACACCACCAATACTGATAAATAACAATATTTTAGAGCGCGTTCCTTAAAATTTTTGGGGTCGTAGGGGCGGATATTTTTGAGCA
>JBJEDL010000066.1:0-21138 GCA_051872035.1 Lepagella sp. | reverse complement strand
CTGCTCAAAAATATCCGCCCCTACGACCCCAAAAATTTTAAGGAACGCGCTCTATGGTGCAAAATTAATTAATTTTGGCAAAATGGGCTATGGTATGGGAAAGATTTTGTAATTTTGAAGCATGATTTCGATAAACAACCTAAGTGTAGAGTTTTCAGCTCGACCACTATTCACAGATATAAGTTTCGTAATAAACGATAATGACAAGATAGCACTTACCGGCAAGAATGGCGCCGGCAAGTCGACCTTGCTCAAGATACTTGCCGGTCTTGAGGCGCCGACCTCGGGGAGCATCGGCAAGCCCAACGATCTGACGATCGGTTATCTGCCTCAGCAGATGCAACTTGCCGACGACACGACGCTGATCAACGAAGCGAAGAAAGCCTTCAGCGACATCGAGCAGATCAAAGAGGAGATAGAACGAGTCAACATCGCGATGGCGGAATCGACCGACTACGACTCCCCCGACTATCATCGGCTGATCGATCGGCTCACCTACCTCAACGAGCGACTCGAGATCGAAGGGGCATCAAACATGGATGCGGAGATCGAGACGACACTTGTCGGTTTGGGGTTCAGTCCCGAAGATTTCGGTAGGGCGACCTACGAATTTTCGGGCGGTTGGAGGATGCGTATCGAGCTTGCGAAGATCCTGTTGCGGCGTCCCGATGTGCTCCTACTCGACGAGCCCACCAACCATCTCGACATCGAGTCAATACAATGGTTGGAGCAGTTTATGACCACCAAAGCCAAGGCTGTGGTATTGGTAAGTCACGACCGAGCATTTCTCGACAACGTGACCAAGCGCACCATCGAGATCTCCTGCGGCAAGGCCTACGACTACAAGGTGAACTACTCCAAATTCGTAGAGCTTCGCAAAGAGCGCATCGAGCAGCAACGACGTGCCTACGACAACCAGCAGAAACAGATCTCCGACATCGAAGACTTCGTAGAGCGCTTCCGCTACAAAGCCACGAAAGCCAACCAGGTGCAGAGTCGCATCAAGCAGCTCGAGAAGATTGTGCCTATCGAGATCGATGAAGTCGACAACTCCCGATTGCGGTTGAAATTTCCGCCGGCATCACGATCGGGCGACTTCCCTCTGATCGTGGAGAATGTGGGTAAAGCCTACGGCGATCATCAGGTGTTCGACCATGTCGAATTTACCATCCGACGCGGCGAGAAAGTGGCATTTGTCGGCAAGAATGGTGAGGGTAAATCCACCTTGGTGAAGTGCATCATGTCAGAAATCGACTACACCGGCACACTGAAGATAGGACATAACGTCAACATCGGATACTTCGCACAGAATCAGGCACAACTGCTCGACGGCGAGCTCACCGTGTTTGAGACCATCGACAATGTAGCCACCGGCGACATGCGCACCAAGGTGCGAGACATCCTGGGTGCATTTATGTTTGGCGGCGAAGCCTCCGACAAGAAAGTGAAAGTATTGTCGGGAGGCGAGAAGACACGCCTCGCCATGATCAAACTGCTATTAGAGCCGGTCAACTTCCTGATCCTCGACGAGCCCACCAACCATCTTGACATACAGACCAAAGATATCCTCAAAGAGGCAATCCGCGACTTCGATGGCACTGTGATTATAGTGAGTCATGACCGTTACTTCCTCGATGGGCTCGTGGATAAAGTATATGAGTTCGGCGGGGGCAAAGTGCGTGAGAACTTGGGAGGCATCTATGAGTTCTTGCAGAAGAAAAAGCTGGACAACCTACAGCAGTTGGAGCTGAGCAAATCGGAGAAACGGCCGGCAACCGGTGTGTCTGCTGCGGAGATCAGCGTGGCGGCTACCGAAGAGAAGATGGCACGCAAGCTCAGCTATGCCGAACAGAAAGAGAGGGCGAAGGCTCTCAACCGGGCAGGCAAGGCGGTGGATAGCGCCGAAGCGGAAGTCAACCGACTTGAAGCGGAGATGGCAGACCTCGAATCGAAGATTGCCGCCGGAGATGCCTCAACTGAGATGCTCGACAAATATCAGACCATCCAACAGCAGCTCCAAGAGGCGATGGAGAAATGGGAAGAAGCCTCCCTATATCTCGAAAGCCTCAACGAAGAATAGCAGATATACCACTCTCCTACTCAGATATTTACCACTCTCCTACTCCATAAAACAGCTATCATATATCGACTCAAAAACAAGACACGACAGATATGGAAAAACATGGCATAAACCGAGAAAATCTTGACACTCAAGTTGATCCTCGTGAGGACTTCTATCGATACTCCAACGGCGGCTGGCAGAAGAGTCATCCCCTCAAGGGAGAATACTCCTCGTTCGGCACCTTCAATGTGCTGGCTGAAGAGGCCCGCGACAATGTAAGAGACCTGATCGAGCACTTGGCGGAAGATCCCGAATCGAAGCAACGCGACAGCATCGCGCAGAAGATCGCCGACCTATATGCCATGGGGCTTGACATGGAGCGTAGAGACAAGGAGGGTGCAGGGCCGATGCAGCCGGTGTTGCAGCGCATCGAGGGTTTTACACGCGACAAGTTGGCAGAGACCATCGCCTGGCTTGCCATGGGCTTGGACAGCACATTCTTCGGTTATGGAGTGGGAGCAGATGCCGGCAATTCCGACATCAACATCCTCCACATCATGGAAGTCGGTCTGGGGCTTGGCGACCGCGACTACTACTTGGTGGAGAATGAGACCAACGATCGGATCATGGCGGCATATCGCAAATATATCAAAGAGTTGATGATGCTGGCAGGTTATGACGAAGCGTCGGCACAGCGCATCAGCGACAATGTGGTGAGGATAGAGACCGAATATGCACGCCACAAGAAGACTCGCGAGCAGCAACGCGATCCCCTCTTGCGATATAACATTCGCACCATCGAAGAGATATGCGAAACATATCCCAACATCCCCTGGCGAGAGATCTTCCGACTCTCCGGGCTGAAGGATGTGAAGCGAGCCAATATCACCTCACTCGGCTACATGGAATTTATCAACGGATATCTGCTGCAACTCACTGAGAGAGAGATCAAAGACATGATGGCATACGGGTCGGTATCCTCATCTGCCAATGTGCTCGACAGCCGATTCTATGAAGTGGCATTTGAGATGTATAGCCGTGTGATGCATGGCATCGAAGAGCATAAGCCCTTGTGGAAACGCGCCATGGCGATACCAAGCTCAATGTTTGGCGAGGCGATCGGACAGCTATATGTCAAGAAATACTTCCCCGAAGAGAACAAGACCTATATGGTAGGGCTGGTGGAGAATCTCCGCAAAGCCCTTGCCCGACACATCGAGGCATTGCCCTGGATGAGCGATGCCACCAAAGCGAACGCCCTCGACAAGCTGGCGGCACTTCGTGTCAAGATCGGATATCCCGACAAGTGGAAAGACTACTCGGAGATCCATATCGACCCGTCGAAGAGCTACATGGAGAATGTGTTGGCAGCCTCGGAGTGGTTTACCAAAGACAATTTCAGCAAGATGGATCAGCCGGTCGACCGCGATGAATGGCACATGTTTCCGCAGACGGTGAATGCCTACTACTCACCGGTTACCAACGAGATATGTTTTCCGGCGGGGATCTTGCAGCCCCCCTTCTTCGACATCAACGCCGACGATGCGATGAACTATGGTGCCATCGGGGTGGTGATCGGTCATGAGATGACCCATGGTTTCGACGACAGCGGCAGGAGATATGACAAGACGGGCAATCTCTGCAACTGGTGGAGCGAGGAGGATGAGACAAAATTCAAGCAACTCACCGACCACCTTGTGGAGCAATTTGACGAGGTCGAAGTTGCACCGGGAGTCAAAGCCAACGGCACATATACACTGGGCGAGAACATCGCCGACCAGGGTGGACTACGCATCGCCCTGACAGCCTATCTCGACTCGAGGAGAGAGGAGAGTGAGGAGAGAGAAGAGAGTGATAAGATCGACGATGGCTTCACACCCTTGCAGCGCTTTTATCTCTCCTACGCCGGCGTGTGGGCACAAAACATCCGGCCGGAAGATATCTTGGCACGCACACAGGATGATCCCCACTCCTTGGCGGTGAATCGCGTAAACGTGACTCTCAAGAATATAGGCGAATTTTGCGATGCATTCGGCATCAAAGAGGGTGATGCGATGCACCGCAACGAATCCGACAGAGTGATAATATGGTAGAACTTGGGTTGATCGGTTTTCCGTTGGGACATTCCTTTTCGCCACGCTACTTCGAGAGCAAATTCAGTCTCGAATGGGTGGAGGGGAGGTATGACCTCTACCCTATTTCCGACATCAGCCGGCTGCCGGAGCTACTCGATCGGCATCCCGGGCTACTCGGGCTAAATGTCACCATCCCCTACAAAGAGAGTGTGCTACCCTACATGGACCATCTTTCAGACGATGCACGAGCCATCGGAGCTGTGAATGTGATCAAGATCGAACGGCAAGAAGATGGCACAAGAGTATTATCGGGTCATAACACCGACTGGCAGGGATTTCTTCAGCCCCTCCTCCCCCTGCTGCATACGGAATGTCGGCGCGCATTGGTATTGGGCACCGGCGGCGCATCGAAAGCTGTATGTTATGCACTTGAGACACAAGGTATTGCCACAACATTGGTGTCACGCCGACCGACGCCTGGGAGTGGCATGATAGGCTATGATCAGATCACTCGCGAAGTGATCGAAGATCACAAGATAATAGTCAATGCCACGCCGCGAGGTATGTACCCCAACGTCAATGAAGCCCCCGATTTGGACTATGGGCAGATCACGGATAGGCATATCTGCTACGATCTGATCTACAATCCGGAGGAGACGCAATTTATGCGCAGATGTAGCGAACGGGGAGCCGTGGTGAGGAATGGATTAGAGATGCTTCACAAGCAGGCAGACATCGCCTACGATATTTGGATGCAGAGATGACGGCGCCGATGTTGATACCATTCTTGGGTGTCATCACCGGGATAACAGCCGGGATGGCAGGGGCTCCTATATGGATAAGTATCATATTGATAATCATATCCTTATCCATCCATCTTCTGATATCACTTCGGAGCAAGAACCCCATGGTGGGAGTCACACTCAATAAGTATCATCATATCTGGATCTATCTTCTTTTTGCCGCCGTGGGAGTCTTCAGTTATACCCTACAGAAGCCCTACAATCCCGATGGGGCAGAGAGGTATGTAGCGGCTGTCGGCATAGTCAGGGATATCTCACAGACCACGTCGGGCGATAAGGCCTTCGTAGAGGTGAGTCAACTGGTCGACAGCGCCGGGCAGCAATATAATACCCCTAACTTTTCTATTATCCTGCATTGCGAAGCCTTAAAGGCGAAGATCGATGACAACATAGTCTTTCCGGTGCGGCTCACTATGATACGCGATCCGGAAAACTTCTTCAGCGAAGGTTATGCACAGCGGATGAACAGCCGTGGCTACTATTACGAGACCAGGGTTGAGGAAGATCCAATCCGGATCGTCGGACACGCCACCACCTTCACCGGCATAGCCGCGCATATCCGATATGCCATCGAAAGTGAGATCGAAAACTCCTCCTTGGATAAGAAGACACAACACTTCTTCATCACCATCCTGATGGGCGACCGACAATACTTGGACCGGGGCGTGCGGAGGCTCTTTGCCGATGCCGGAGTGTCTCACATACTGGCATTGAGTGGCATGCATGTCGCCATAATCAGCGGCATACTTCTCTGGCTTCTGTTCCCGATGAATTTCTTCGGATATTATCGTCAACGCATCTTGATAGCCACCATCATCCTCTATTTCTACGCCTTTATCACGGGGTGGCAGCCATCGACAGTCCGGGCGACCATCATGATGACCGCGATGATGATCTGTCTATTCTTGGAGCGTAAAAATTCGGGATGGAACTCCCTGCTGTTTGCCACGATCATCATACTCATTTTCAGTCCGTTGGCGATACAAGATGTAGGTCTTCATTTAAGTTTTGCATGTGTGGCATCATTGATATTTTTCGTCACACCGCTCAATCCAATCGACCATCACTTCCACCCCCGGCTCTACAAGGCGTGCAGTGCCATACTTACCACCTTTGCGGCTACGTTCGGCACATGGTGTCTGAGTGCGCATTACTTCGGGATGGTGCCGGTGACATTTCTTGCCGCCAACATTGTGATCTTGCCCATTCTGCCGATTTACTTGGTGGTGGGTATCATCTATTTTCTTCTGCAAGGGATAGGGATCGACCCCGGGTGGATGGTCGGCATGATAGATACAGCCTATCTATGGATGGTGGAATTTGTGTCTTGGGTCACCGGCGGGGGAAGTTCGGCGATAGTCTATACGCCATCTGCACTCTCGCTGATCTCATGGATCATCTTCGCCGTGATAGCAGCGATAGTGGTCAATCGTCACATCGGGAGGATAGTAAAGTCGCTGATGGGTGCAGCCCTATTGGTTTTTGTCGTCTCATTCGTAATCGATATGGGCAGAGTCACGACAGAGGCATTTATCATACAGCACAAGCAGGGGGGAGTGGCGATCAGCTATCGGCGCGAACTATGCGACACGATTATCGAAATGCCATCGGCATGTATCAGCAGCTGCAGACTCGCCGGCAAGGAGATAGTGGTGACTGACACTCCGTCGCCTGCCACCGACAGCATCAAGAGACGATGTGACATACTGGTGATAGCCGGAGGAAACAGGGCTACCCTACCGGAGATCGTCAAAGAGATCGAGCCGAAAATTGTAGTGATTCACACCTCCGTAAGGAGGGCGCGAGAGAGCCGACTTCTCCACGAAGCCGACAGCCTCCGGCTCCCCATCTATTCCATAAGAGAGAAGGGGGCATATCGCTATCCTCAGCCCAAATAGCTGAAGCTATTTCACAGAACTAAGGGATAGCCGGGGATAAATAGCTGAAGCTATTTCACAGGACTAAAGGGGGACTTGGGTTGTTTCCCATTCGGATTGGTAGAGTTCGATGCCCTGTTTTTGGGCTTTATGACGGATGGCTTTCATCTCGGTTTGGGCCTCGACGAGGGCTCGTTTCAGCTGGTCGAAGGTACTGTTGCGCAGGTCATCATCGAAGGGTGTCACCTCTTCGACTTTCGATGTGTCAATCTTCACACCGAGACGCATCAGGTTGTTGTAATACTTCTCCGACTTCACCTCCCACATGTTGTATTGTTCTTGGAGATATTCGGCGCCATTGGTAAGGATATCGGTGGAGTCGTAATTGAAATTATCATCCTCATTGACTTCGCTTGTGGAGGTATACATATTTCCGAGCGACATCAAGAAACTGAGCCAATGTTTCTTGCGAGTCTTGGCGAGTTTGATATGGTTTTCCACCAGAGAGTTGGCTTGCTCCATAGTCATGGTGTTGATGCCTACATACTTGCCGCTGACGTCACCCACCATATAGAAGAGGTCGGGATTCTTATATATGCCGGTATATTTACAAGGCAAAATCTCGCGAGCCTTCGAATCGACGACACCCCAGAGGAGAGTGCTGTCTTGATAGTTATACTTTGCCACATAGAAAGAGGGTTTCTGCGACTTGATGGTATATTGGATGTCATCATAATCGCCGGCAGGGATCAGCACCTTGATTTTGTCATTTTCGACATTATTGATCACGGCTTGGAAATGGCCGATACCGACACCATTGTAATTGTCGATAGCCTTTTTGAGGGCGGTATTCCAGTCGCAATCGTCGGGGAAAGCGACGTCACCGATGACGAGATTGTTGGCAAGGCGATGTACGCTGCCATAAAGAGGTGGCACCATCATTTCGCCGTTGAGGTTATAGACGCCGATACGCTTCACCGAGTCGACCACGATATAGCAACGCAGGTAACTACCACCTCGGTGGCAGATGAGCACGTCATTATAATGGTTGAGGAGATTACGTTCAGCCTCGTTAAGGAGGGAGGAATTCATATCTCGCATCGAATGGATGTCATACTCTTGTTCATGAGGATAGATGAGACGCCCAAGCTTTATGGCATTGCTTAGCTTGCAATCCTTGGTAATTTTCTTGAGTTCCTTAATGGTACGTTGCGCCGTCACGGCATCAGAGATGCCGATGCAGAGAAAGGCGCAAAGCAAAACTTTAAACAAAGAACTAACAGACTTCATAATCGTATAGTTTAAGAAAACGATAAGAAAACCCACACCCACCTAACTAATAAACGCAGTAAAACGGGATTGAGTGTATAAAGAGCCAAAAAAATGTTCAGAGCGCGTCGTATAACAGAAAAAAAATACTAATTTTGGGGATATATATTTTTGTGATATGATATATTTAGAATCAGACTATATGCGGGGCGGCCATCCGGATGTGATGCGAGCCCTGCTCGAGACCAATATGGAGGCTATCCCCGGTTATGGAGAAGATGCCCATACAGAACGAGCTCGCAAGCTGATCTTGGATGCATGCGGACTTTCGGAAGAGGGTGATGTGCGTTTCTTGGTGGGAGGCACTCAGACCAATGCGACGATGATAGATGCGTTGCTCCATCCGTGTGAAGGGGTAATAGCCGCGGAGACAAGCCATATCAATGTGCATGAGGCGGGAGCCATCGAGGCTTTCGGGCATAAGGTTTTGACACTTCCAGCCACCTATGGCAAATTGAGTGCCACGGATATCGATGAATATCTCAATCGGTTTTATGAAGATCAGACTTGGCCTCACATGGTGATACCGGGAATGGTTTACATCAGTCAGCCGACCGAATTGGGCACGTTATACACACTCGAAGAGCTTGAGTCTATAAGCTTAAAATGCAGTTTGCATAATCTACGGCTATATGTGGATGGGGCACGACTTGCCTACGCCTTGGCATCGCCGGAGAATGATGTAACACTTCGTGATCTGGCGCGGCTCTGCGATGCCTTCTATATCGGGGGCACGAAGTGCGGGGCATTGTTTGGAGAGGCTGTGGTACTACCCCACCGCGAGACGGCACGTCATCTCTTCACTCAGATCAAGAGGCATGGGGCACTCTTTGCGAAGGGGTGGCTTATAGCCCGTCAGTTTGAAGTCCTCTTCAGCAATGGTCTATATGAAGAGATCGGGAAGAGGGGGAACGAACAGGCGATGAAAATAAAGAAAATAATGAAGACGTGTGGACACAAGCAGTATGTCGACTCATCCACCAATCAGCAATTTTTCATAGTGCCCAATCGAGTCGCAGATCGCATGAAAAGAGAGGTCGCCTTCTCAATATGGGAAAGAGTCGGGGGACGTCACACAGTAGTCCGCTTCGTCACCGACTGGGCCACAAAAATAAACCCCTTCGACTTCATCCGATTCCTATAATAAGCGCGTTCTAAAAAAAGGTTGCGGATCGGCTATGCCGAACCGCAACTTTTTCTATCTAATGGAAAATACTAATTGCTTATTAGAACTTGACTCCTAATTTAGAACTTGACTCCTAAGGAGAGGACTACGCTGGAGGTCTTGAAGGATAGATCTGACTTGACCATCGATGCCGGATTGGCTACATCCGGACAGAATGGGAAATATTCAGATTTATTATGCTTATAGACGTAAGCAGCATCCACATAGAAACCCTTATAACGATAGCCGGCACCACATGTGATATAATAGGTGTCATCATCTAAGGTGTAATTGGCCTTTACTCCTGAATAGGGAAGGACGGTCTGATGATCCTTAACAGTAGTCGAGAGTGGTGAAGACTGATAGCAATAACCGGCACGAAGGCTGAATGTAGGCAGCACTCTGAACTCGGCACCCACTCTCACGGTGTTCACATTGCGAGATATCTCTTTGACCACATCATTCACATCTCTGTAATAGTCAGAAGATCTCGTATCTGAAGGAGCGCCGCTACGGCTGTTACTATAGACCCAACCACCCCAGGGATCATCCCAATAGTCCCAAGGATCATCCCAATAGTCCCGAGGATCCCAATAAGTGCCGGGGGCGGAATACTTCATCTTATTATAGCTATCCCACTGGTAGTCGGCAGAGATGATAAGTCTTTGGCCTATCACACCGGCTACGCTGGCGATGACTCTCCAGGGTGTGCGGAAGTCATAATTGTCGATAGCATCATAGCCATCGTTGGCAAAATGCTGATTGCCGTCGGTCTTGAAGGGATACTTATAGTCGATGCGTGCATCGTAATAATTCTCCTCGAGACGATAATAAGTCGGCGTGTGGAATGCCAAGCCGATACGAAGCTCCTGGATCGGTTTGAAGATCACACCCAACTTGAAGTTAAAGCCGGTGCCGTGAAGAGAATAATTATCATGGATAGCCCAATCGGCATTATACTTACCGACGGCATCGGTGTTGGGATTATAGACCCAAGCATTGTTGAGCGATTCGCCCCAAGAAGAAGACACCTTATATGAAATAGAGGTGATATCGAAATCCATACCCCAGAAGAACTTATTGCTGATGTTGCCACCAAATGCGATGTTATACTCATCGATCTGCCCCTTCTCGTAGACATCGAAAGAGCCGGTGCCTGTAGTGCCGTCACCATATTGGCCATACCAATGAGGTTTATCCTTATTACCCTCCGGGGTTGTCAAGAACCCATAATATCCCATTACGGCGAGCCAAGGCACTTGCACATGCCCGGCAGGGGGATTGTAGGGATCATAATTATCGCCATAACTTACATCCGACTCATTCAGACCGTAAGTATTGGTGATGCCGGCGATAAAATTACTCATCGACATATTGAGATTATTGATATTGCCGGAATACTTGCGATTGAAAGAGGCTGCCTTATTATAGGTGAAACCGAAGTTGAGATAAGGGATTGTATTATTGATCTTGACGGTAAAGACGCCACCTATATTATTGAGCGAAAACCGGGTGCAATTCTTCGATGATAGAGAATAGCCGTCATTGGCCTGCGCATTGACCATATCGAGTCCCACTGTGATGCCGATCTCATTACTGCGGTATACGCCGATGCCGGCAGGGTTTTGCGACAACGTAGAGAGGTCGCCGCCGAGAGCACCGAAAGCGCCACCCATAGACATAAACCGTGCCGTACCTCTCAGATCCTGCTTAGAGATATTATATGAATTGGCAATGTTTTGGGAATACGCCAAAGTAGAGGCACCCAAAGCCAAGAGGAGTAAAGATAATTTTTTCATAGTCGATGAAACGTTATAGAATAATCAGTTTGACAAGGCATAACGGGAGGCCTTGTCAAACTGAGGAATGTTAACTTAACGGCGTCCGCCGCCACCGCCACCGTGTGAACCGCCACCGCGAGAACTACTGCCGCCACCGCGAGAGAAGCTACCGCCACTGCTGCGAGAAGAGCTGCCGCTATTGTAGCTGCGAGAGCTGCCGGAGCTGGTGGAGCGAGAAGAGCTGCCACTGTTATAGCTGCGAGAAGAGCTACCGGAGTTCGAACTGCGAGACGAGCTGCCGCTATTATAGCTGCGAGAGCTGCTTGAAGAACCGGCGGCAGAATTTCTTACACTACTGCTACCATTGCTGACTTTACGCGAAGAACTGCTACTCTTACTGCCATTGTCTCTTACACTGCTACCTGTGGAAGAACCGGCGGCAGAATTTCTGACGCTGCTACCGTTATTGGTAGAAGTGCGGCGAGAAGTGCCGGAAGATTGCGAGCCACCTCTATTATTGTTACCGCCATTGATCACTACGCGGTCATTGCGCGAGGAGCTTGTGGAGGTAGAGGCACTGCGATTGCTGCTCGAGGAAGTTTGGCGTCCGGTGGTTCTAATACCGCTGTTGCCGCTACCGCCGCTGTTGCCGCGATTGATGGTAGTGCCATGGAAGGTATTATCGGTGGAGCGATTACCTGCCAAAGAGCTTGAGCTGCCGGTGCGACCGGTGTTGCTGCTGTAACCGGTGTTGCTGCTGTAACCGGTGTTGCTGCTGTAACCGCGAGAGCCACCGGCATTACCCTTCGAACCTCCATTGTAGTTTCCACCGGGGCGAGTATTTGACGACCAGCCCGAGTTGGGTCTACCTGAGTGATGTGCTCCCGAGTTATGGTAGGCATAATTATGATGGTGTCCGTAATCGTGTCCGGGATGTCCGGGATAGCCATGGTGATGATGGTGGTCATACCAGCAATGTCCATAGCCATGCCAATAATAGGGACGATAATAGGGATACCAAGGATCGTATGCCCAACCGGGATAATAAGCCCAAGAGGGGGTATATGCCCACGACCATGCGGGGCTGTAAGACCAGACAAATGGACCCCAAGCATACGACCAAGTCCATGTCGGACGCACATACCAGTCATAATAATTAGTGTACCAACCATACGAACCGGTATAGACAGAAGTGAAATAGGGGCTGCCATTCTCGATTACGATATCCACGTTGCCGTAAGAGTTCTCAAGGATATCCTCCAGCACTTCAGCATTATCCACCACGATAGTGGGGTTGTAATACTTCTGAATCTGCTGGGTATATACGAAATCCTCCTCACTCTCCACTCTCGCACCGATCGTGTCGACATCGGACTCGTAATAGAAGCCGCGGCGATTGTATTCATCCACATCCATCTCGTTGAAATTGGAGATATAATTGGATTTCTTCTTCTCCGACTTCTCCTTCTTGTTGGGATTGTAATATATGTCATCGTAATCATCCTGTGCCCAAGTCACTGGAAGTACGACGGCTACCATGGCCAGACTGACTAACAACTTTTTCATAATCATTTGATTTTATCGAACAAGACCTGCCGACCGTAATCGGCTGATCCTACTCGTGGTTTTTATTGTTTAGACAACCCACGCCGATAATTGTTTAAGAGAAAATAGTGCTGAATTGTTAAAAATGATCAAAAACATGTCACTTTTCTCATAAAAGTTGAAAAAATCTTGACATTTTTCTCTCAAATTCACATGGAGCGGATAATCTATGCAAATATAGCAAATTATCTTGAGAATCATCAAAACTTGAGATAAAAATCTTTGCAAAGCCGGCGATATTCTTCGGTCGGTTGGCCGGGAGCTGTCTCAAGTGTAAGCAGAGTCTCTTCGGGAGTGGCAGTCGGACTCTTGCCGAATTCAAGAAGTGCGCGTTTGATCGGTGCATCGGCATGTCCTTTGACTCGAGTGCATCGCCACAAATTCAAGCCAATCTCCTTGGCTGCCTCTACGAGCTCCCCCATCTGATCAGCCGGTATAATCAGGGCTATCCTGCCATTATCGGCAAGTAGTTCCACACCATGTCGGAGCAATTCCCAAGGGGAGAGTTCACTCTGGTGTCGAGCCACAAGTCTCGAGGAGTCGGGATGGGTTATCCCCGAGTCGAAATAGGGAGGATTTGAGATAATCAAATCATATTGTTTCAGTAAGATATCATTATATCTTTCGAGCGAAGCTTTAAGACGGTCAGACCAGGGAGACTCCTTGAAATTTTGGTTGGCCTGGCCTATGGCATCTGCATCGATGTCTATAGCATCGATCAGAGCGGTGTCGTTGCGTTGTGCCAGCATCAGAGCGATAACACCGCAACCGGTGCCGACATCAAGAGCATGCTCGACATGAGACACATTCGCCCAAGCCCCAATCAGCACGGCATCGACCCCTATTTTGATCGATCCGAGACCATGATGACATGAAAACTTCTTGAAATGAAATAGAGACTCTCGCATATTTCAAATATTTTGCTTAAATTTGCAATTCATTTGGCTCCGGACAGGTGTGTCGACTTGAGAACACCATGTTGTCGGTTTAAGAGCCAAGAGCGCTAATAATAATCACATTGCAAAAATAGGAAAAATGCTTCAAAATCCCTACGAATCCATCCAGGATTATGATGAATCCATCTATACGCACGATGAGAAGTCTACACAATCATACTATATAGATTCATATACCAATCTACTGTTTATACCTCTTACCGGGTCTTCATTTATGCCGTTGACTCCGGTCGGTATGACGATTGAGGATCCCGAATTTATCAAAACAGTCAAGAAAGCATATAAATCCAAAGAGCTTTGTTTCTTCTTATATGTAGAGGATTATAAGCCTTCGTTAGATATCAACACTTTAGAGATGATGGCTATCGAAAAGTGCGGTTGTGTCGGATATATAGATGAACTACACGCCAATGACTCGGGCACAGTCGATATAGCCGTAATTTTGATAAAAGAAGGTGTACTCAGAAGAATACATCGCTGCTACTCCTATCTCCGAGCTTTAGTCGATATACATTCATACCAACATATCAAATACACCGATGAAGAGGTCGGATTTGAGCATAATTTGGTTGATAAATATGCAGAGGCTATAAGTCATCTTGCTGAAGAGTCGCGTAATGCCATCGCAGAGATGTTGGATCTATATCCTCAAGGATCCGTGGGGCAGCTTCATTTTATGATACAGAACTCGCCACTCTCCACCGAAGAGCGTTACAAACTTCTGTTGGAGAAGGATCTTCAGAAGCGTCGTAAGATGTTTTATGAAATCCTGCTCCGAGAGTTGGAAAGGATAAATATTATGTCGCAAGTTCATCAGCAGACGATGGCAGACTTGGGGCGTCAGCAGCGTGACGAGTTCCTCCGTGCACAGATCCGTCATCTTAAAGAGGAGCTTGGTGAGGCTGAATCCAACGAAATAGAGGATCTTTTGATGCGAGCAGAGAAGAAGGAGTGGGGGGCCGATGTGGATGCCAAGTTTGAGAAGGAGTTGCAGAAGTTGCAACGTTTCAATCCCACTACTCCCGATTATGCAGTGCAATATTCCTATCTTGATGTTTTGCTCAACTTGCCATGGGATCATATCGAGGAGCAGGATTTCACTTTAGACCATGTTCAGGAGGTGCTCGACCGCGACCATTACGGATTGGAGAAGGTGAAAGAGCGCATCATCGAGCAGATGGCAGTGATGAAGTTGCGTGGCGACACCAAGGCACCTATCCTCTGTCTCTATGGTCCTCCGGGTGTCGGCAAGACCTCTCTCGGCAAGTCGGTGGCAGAGGCATTGGGACGTCAATATGTGAGAGTGGCATTAGGTGGACTTCACGATGAAGCGGAGATCCGCGGGCATCGCCGCACATATCTCGGTTCGATGCCGGGACGCATCATCGCCGCCTTGGAGAAGTGTGGCACTAACAATCCGGTGATGGTGCTCGACGAGATCGACAAGATTGGCGCCGACTATAAGGGAGACCCTCAGCAGGCTCTCCTCGAGGTGCTCGATCCGGAGCAGAATTGTCATTTCCATGATAATTATATCGATGTCGATTACGACCTTTCGAAGGTGCTCTTCATCGCTACTGCCAATACACTCCAAACCATCTCCACACCACTACTCGACCGCATGGAGCTGATCGAGATCAGCGGTTATAACGACACGGAGAAGGTGGAGATCGCCCAACGGCATCTTATCCCCAAAAATCTTGTGGAGCATGGTTTTGCGTCGGATGAGATGACCTTTACCGATGATGCTATCATGGAGATCATCCATTCTTACACGCGTGAGAGTGGTGTCCGTCGACTTGAGAAGCAGATCTGCAAAGTGCTTCGCAAGCAAGCATGTCTCAAGGCTGCCGGAAAGGAGATGCCTCTTGAAGTTGATGTGGAATTGGTGAAGAAATATCTGGGACTTCCGGTGGCATTCAGCGATCAGTATGAGAATAATGATATACCGGGCATCGTCACCGGCTTGGCATGGACACAAGCCGGAGGAGAGATCCTTTTCATCGAGTCGTCGGTGGCTCCCGGCAAGGAGGGTAAGTTGACACTTACCGGCAATTTGGGAGATGTGATGAAGGAGTCTGCCGTCTTGGCGTTGCAGTATATCAAGGCGAACCATGACAAGATTGGCATTCCGGAGTCTGCATTGGAATATGGCACGGTGCATGTCCATGTGCCGGAGGGTGCAGTGCCCAAGGATGGTCCGTCGGCAGGTGTGACAATAGTCACCTCCTTGGCATCGACCTTCACCGGACGCAAGGTTCGCAGTCACTTGGCGATGACCGGAGAGATTACGCTTCGCGGCAAGGTATTGCCCGTAGGTGGCATCAAGGAGAAGATTTTGGCAGCCAAGCGTGCCGGAATACGTCATATCTTGCTCTGCGAGAAGAATCGCAAAGACATCGAAGAGATCAAACCGGAATACATAGCCGGTCTCGACTTCAAATACGTAAGCACCATCGATGAAGTCTTAGACTACGCCCTACTCCCCGCCGAATAAAAGATATTATACATATAACGAATAGAGCGCACCCTTCTTCAGAGTGCGCTCTTTTTGTTAGAGCGCGCTCATAATATGCATCATAGATTAATATGCTGTCAGGTAGGCTCTTACTTCTCCTACGGGGAGGGTGCCTACGAGGTAGAGGGGGATGTGGCGGCTGTCGGTTGAGATCCATACATCCATGTCATCGCTCGACTTCTTCCCTCCATCTTGGGTGAAGTTGAAGCGAATATGATATGACTCATGTTTGCTCTTATCTTTCAGAGTAATCGTCTCCTTGCCGATGCTGCGAATCTTGATTTTTTCGCGCTTCCTGCCCGAAAAGACCGTGGCTACATATAGCTTATTCTTGTTGAGTTGATCATAATCAAGCTGACGAAGATAATAGAAGATCGAAAGCATATCATACACCGGTCCGGAGGCTGTAAGGGTTCGCTCGGTGACATTCGGCTCACCATTCTTGATTCTAAGGCACTTGGTATGTCCGATAGTATTATCGCCGCTGAAAGAATAGCGAATATCATCGCGTGCATACTTCTTCTTCTCATGTGTGATCTTGGCGTAAGACAAAGGACGAAGATCCTTGATGCGAATATCGCCAAGGAGAGTGTCGCGAACACTATATATCTTGTCAGCCCAAGGACGAGTCTTGGCTACCAACGACACCTTATATCGATCGCCACTACGCCTCAACGACAATGTGGCATCCCCGGCATCCTTATGGATCAAACCCCACTTATAACTAATCACATAGCGCAACGACTCATTGCTGAAAGTCGTAGCCGCCTTACATGTAAATGTAGAGATCCCAAGGATCAAAGATAATATGATTATAGTAGAATGTCTTATCATAGTCCAATATTTTTATATTAGACACTCGATCCGGGATTTTGTAAAAAAGCAAGAGTGCGGCTCCTTATTTCTCGACCATCTCTTTGAGATAAGCCATCGACTCAGCACGGCGTCGCTCCACCTCTTTAGCTACAAAGTCATTATCTTGGGGCTTGCTAAAGATTGCATTCAGATCCCAATCATCGGTGATCACACGTTCTTGCAATCCATACTCCTGTAGGAGGTTCAAAAGTTTGTTGCTGTTATCGCGCAGTTTCACCGCGAGATCCTTGCCGGTGATGATCGACATGACACTGCCATGGAACGTGTCGGTGACTACGCAATCGGCATACTTGAAATAGCGGAGCAACTCCACCGGGTCGGTATTGATATTGATATCAGCCCACTTATGGAAAAATCCGGGGCACACCACTTTCAGACCGCGACTGTGAGCATAATCCAAAATTTTATTTGCCTCCTCTGGGTCGTTCATACGAGTCTCGTAGGCATATACCAAGAGGTATTTGGGGAGTTTAGGATCGTTGAGTCGCGCCATCTCCTCCTCATAACCATAGAGGATCACAGGGTCTACTACGAGTGTCGCCTTATTGCCGGTAAGTGCTTCGGCTATGGCTATAGAATTTTGGTCGCGCATGCCGAGTCCCTGCATAGATTGCAGACCGCTCGTTACGAATGCTTCGCAATGAAGGCTTCGGATATCATCGAGGGTGGTCGGCCCGAAGCAACCGGCGTAGGCAAAGACCTTATCAGCCGGAAGGGCATGTCCGAAGAGCGCCGGGGTCGGTCCGGTGTGGAGTGCAAAGACCTCATCACTGCCGATCACTACAGCATCCAGACACCTCGCCCCGCTATAGAACTCCCCTATCAGATTCTCCTGAGCTTTAAACCGGTCGAAAAGACGTTTCTTTTTGACATTAAAGAGAAAAATCTTCGGACCTCGCTCCAATAGATACTTGATATATATACCGATCGACTTAATGCCGATCTCATACTTAGCTTTCAGTGCCTTCCCCATGAAATCATAATTCTTGTCAAAGCGAAGAGCCTGAGCATCAATGTTGAAATCCCTCTTCAGCACCTTGATCAGAGCATTCATCTGAAGGATCGCCCCATGATTGTGAACATCATAGTGAGTTATTATACCGTATTTCATTATGTCTTTATTAGGTCTAACCGATTTGAACTACAAATATAGTAAAAAATTTTGGCAATCACCTAATATAAAGCAACTATAATGCGAAGACAGGTATAGCGCGTTCCTTATTCGATTTGGGATAGTATATAAAAAAACAATCGGGCGAGCCTAAAAAGACTTACACCCGATTGCCTGAACAAATCTTAATAAAACACTTCACCAAGCATTAGAAATCTAATGCCACAGTAACTTTATTTAAAAAAAACTCTTCTAACAGAGCCATCGCTCATTACAACTATATTCAAGCCTTTAGACAAGCTCTGAGTTTGAATACCATCAATCGTATATATCGCTTTTACCATTGATTCACTACCGTTGCCGATTATATTGTTGATCTTAGATTTTGAACTTCCATTGAGCAAATCTACAATCATCATCTCAGACTGCTTTGAAATAGCTGTCTTGCCATCAGGTCTGTCGTAATATGCAGTCACATCATAAGAGTAAACACCCTTTTCAGTCAAATCAGCAAAAGCATAGCTATTCGAGTCAGCATCGACATCAACCTTTTGTATCCAAGTATATACATTGCTGCCTGGCATCAAATCTTGAGAAATCTTCAACTCATCAATTACGAAGGCAAGTCCATTCTTGCTATAGATGTAGGGAGAGATGAAATAAGAATTCACAGGAATCATAACAGATCCGGAGAAGCAGCCATAATCGCTCTCATCGGATTTTGATAAATTCAGCTGGTATTTAACACCATCCACATTGAATATCAAGCAATCATCCACGATGCCATAAGCCTTCATGGTGAGTGTGACAAAGTTCCCGTTACCCACATTGATCATAGGCAAACAGATCTTATTGATAGAATAGACCGAATAATTACAGCCGAGCATACCATTTGCGATAATATTCTCTTTACCCATCCATCCGGGAAGATTGGTGTAATCATCCAGAGTAGAGATGTCGTAATTTTCAAGAGTCAAGTAATCATTTGAGTCATCGATTGAGACATTCTCAAAATCTTCATCGATGAGCAAATAATCGTCTACAATACTTTCAGTTTGATACACATTGTATAGATTAACTGAATAACGAGTTGCCTTAGGCGATGGATTCCAGTTGGCGGTAAAGCTTCCGTATGCATCAATATCGGTAGCGTTCAGCGTTTGTGGAGTTGCCACCTCAAAACACTCATACAGTTTCCACTGAGAGAAGAGATTGCGATCCACCATACAGTGAGCACGCACGCCATAGAAATACTCGGCATTCGGGTCGAGATTGGTGAAAGTATATGAAGTCTCCTTAGTCGTATCATATTTTGTCATATTATCACCAAATCCCCAATCGGAGGCACTTCGTCCATCTACAAATTCCAATTCAAAGCTTGGATCTGTTATAACTTCTGCTTCGTCGAAGTATATGGATGTTCCTTCAGGGAATCCTTCAAAAGTAAGTTTGACTCCATAGAAAGAGCCATTGTCAAATAGCCCCCATCCCTCTTCATTCAAGTCGCAATCGTTGTATTCATCATACATAAATCCCCAGCCATAGAGGTATGAATAATCCTTCCAGCCTTCTTTCGTTAGTATATCTATTTTGATCGAACCTGTTTCCCCTGAATATATTTCTTCTTCAGTCATACCTTCAGGATAGATTGTTTTCATCCAGAATTTGAAATTCTTGTATTTAGAACTGTTGTATGGAGTGACAATGTAGTCTCCATTTTCAAGTTTCAGAGCTTTGCTGCCATTCTTGCCGACTCCATCTACTGTGATATCTGAAGATATATTCCAGAGTTCACCGGGTTGATAGTTCTCAAAATTTTCTTTATACACAGCATCTTCTTCAGAAGTGTAAACCTTCTTATAGAGATTTACATAATAATTCTGAGCCTTTCTCACCGGCTGCCATTCGATAGTAAATTGGTCAGCTCTAAAGTCAGCTACGTGGAGGCCACCCGGATTGCCGATGATCGTCGGAGATGTGGTGATTTTGATATCATCAAGCATTATTGCACCCTCAGTAAAGAATACGATATAACCATCGTTATTACCAGAATAATTGGTAAAAGTATAAGTTACGGTAGTCCAACCATGCTGCGGATATAGCCGAGTATAATAGCCATCTTGCTGATCAGTCTTTGCAGCCAATCCACTTTCCACGCCACCTATTCCTGCTTGGATGAATAGAGAAGACCCTTCGGTGGTGCCCCACATAAGCTGGCCGTATTCATTATATACCAATACTTTATTTTCTACTGCCTTAACTCGACAAGTCACAGTGATTTCACCCGAATAGTCACCTATTGGTGTAAAAAGGGTGGCATTGTCCATCAAACTATGAGTACGAAGGAATACTGCTCCACCGGCAGAGAATACCTTATTGCCTGCCCATCCGGGCTGGCGAGTATATGCCGGATTGATGTATATGCCGGGTTCTGATGATTCAGAAGCCAAATAAACCGTAGTGTCAGGGTTTTGTTCAGTTCCACTTGTCATCTTGGAAAAATCTTCTTCTACCAAGAGTGTTTCCTGTCTGGATGTTGCTTTAGCAGGATCGGATAAAGAAGCAGATTGGAACCGGGAAGCAACTGTTGGCCTCAGTTGCATACAATCCTTGGACTTCTGCACCGGAGCCATTCGGTTGATACCGAATAGAGGAATCGCCATAAGGCAGGTTGTAATAGATACAGACACAAATCGTGAATAGTTAAAATGTCTCATAAATTGAAAATGTTGATTAAATGTTCACAAAATTACTGCAATTCCAATCAATTATATCATATATCACAGTCGCGTCTGCACCAATTTATAAAATAAGACATCCATCCGGCATGGCGTGTATTATAGAGTATTTGTATAAAACCAAATAATGTGTTATCTTTGCGTTTATGATGAAACGCATTATACTCACCATTTCGATAATATTAGGAATACCTTAATTCCGCAACACTTTGATTTAACTTTATTTATAAGTTCCTGAGCAA
>JBJEDL010000065.1:0-4661 GCA_051872035.1 Lepagella sp. | reverse complement strand
TGCTCAAAAATATCCGCCCCTACGACCCCAAAAATTTTAAGGAACGCGCTCTAAGGTTATGAAATTCTCTTCACTTCATCTACATCTGAGATAGCCGAGATGTGAGATATGATGGTTTGCAGTTCGTCGTAGGAGTGAACGGCAAATGATAGTCTGAGTGTAGCGATTGAGTCGACAGTCTCTGTGTTGATGCTTCCGATGGCAAGATGAAGGTCGTTGGAGATGCAGTCGATGAGGTCAACGAGGAGATGGCTACGGTCGATAGCTTTGACAACGATGGTGACAGGATAGAGTGTATCGTCGGGAGTAAAATCTACGGAGACGATGCTGTCGCCAAACTGTGAAGCATAACGGATCGCTTTGGGGCAGTCTCGTTTGTGGAGGGTAATGGAGCCATCCTCTTCACGGAATCCGATCACCTCTTCACCGGGAATCGGTTTGCAGGATTCGCAACGATGGAAGGTGGGTTTCTTCTGCTGTTCGAGGTATAGGCGGATAGCTTTGCGGGCTTTGTATGTAACGACGGCATCGAGCCAGTCGGGAGTTGGACGACTTTCGGCGTCGGTAAATATTTCGACCACGTCACCGCGGCGGAGGGGAGCTTTGATCGAAGACAAGAAACCGTTGACGCGGGCATATTTGGCGCGATGACCGAGGGTGGAGTGGACTTCGTATGCGAAGTCGAGCACGGTGGCTCGTTGGGGGAGCACGACTTCACGTCCTTTGGGGGTGAAGGTCATGATATCATCATTGTAGAAGGATTCGACAACGCTGTCGATGAAAGTGGAACCATTTTGGGAGTGGCGGGCGATATCGCGGAGGATATTTCGGAATTTCTCTATCCAGAGGGTGAGGTTGTCTTCCGAGCGGTCGGCGACACAACCAAGTTTGGAGTCGCGCACCATGCGTTGGGAGCTGATATGGACCTCTTGCCAGCGGCCGAAGTCAGCGAGGAGTTTTACATGAAAACTCTGATAACCATTCTCTTTGGGTGTATCGATATAGTTGGAGATGCCACCCGGTTTTTCGCGGAATCTGTCGGTGAGCACGGAGTATACGCGGAGCGCCATATCCTTTTCTGAGATACCTTCCGGGGCTTCGAAGATTATTTCTGTGAAGTGACGATATTTGAGGTGGTTGAAGTCGTCGCCATATTTGTGCATTTTGCGCCAAATACTATATGGGCGGCGGTAATGAACGGCGACATCGACGGCGAAGCCGGCTGCGGCGAGGGTATCTTTGATTTCGTTGGCGAAGATGGTGAGGCGGTCTAACTGTGCTTCACGGTCTTGGTTGATATAGTTTTCGAGTTCGGCAAATTCGTGTGGGCATCGGAAGCGGAAGCTGAGGTTTTCGAGTTCCGTTTTGACGTCGTAGAGGCCGAGGCGGTTGGCGAGAGGGGCGTAGAAGTAGTCGGTCTCACCGGCGATCTTCATTTGTTTGTCGGCGCGCATCGAGGAGAGGGTACGCATGTTGTGGAGTCGGTCGGCGAGTTTTACGAGGAGGGCGCGGACATCATACTGGAGGCTGTTGAGCATTTGGCGGTAGTTGTCGATTTGCTTTGAGGCCTCATATTTAGACTTCTTCTGTTTGGTGACTACACGTACGAGGAAGGCCACGTCATCGCCGAAGCGATCGCGTATATCATCGATGGTGTAATTGGTATCTTCGACTACATCATGGAGGAAAGCGGCAATCACGGGATTAGCCTCGAGCATCAGTTCTTCGGCGGCGATTGTCGCGACCGCGACAGGATGGAGGATGTAGGGTTCGCCCGACTTACGAAATTGCGGAGCATGCGCTTCGCGGGCGAGTTCGAAGGCATCCTTGATCCTTGCAAGATCTTCTGCTGAAACTCGTGGAGCCATCACTTCAAAGACATGGTTGGCTCGTTGCTGGATGATGTTAGAATAGTCCGATTCCATAGTTAGCCGGATTCCTTAGATAGAAAGAATCCACAGACCGCAAAATTGCACAAAAAACTCGAAAAAGCCAAAAAAAGCCCTAAAAATTTTCACCAATTTTAAATAATTTTCTAATAGTAGGGCTTTTGATTGTATTGAGCTGTGAGGGGCGTATGGGAGTCTGTAGTTTCTCTTTGGGAGTTTTATTTTATTTATTTAGGATGTTTATTTTTATGGACTCGGCGTGGGGGATTTGGGTGGTTTTGGTGTTGCTGAAGCGGAAAATGCGATCTGCGGGGAGGGTCGTGTTGCTGATCGGACGGGTTATGGCGCCGGTGTTGTTCTGATATGCCCATGTCCAGGCATCTACCTCTTGGACTATCCACTCACCCTCTTGCACGGAGACTCTCTTGCTTAGGGTCTTTGTGCCATCCTCGGCAGTCACGACGCCGTTGTGGGCATTTTGCTCCGAGAGAACTACCGTGGCGTAGGGGGTCGTTTCCCCCTTTTTGGTGATGGTAAAGATGGCATTGTCATTACCCTGCATGCCACTCTTCTCGATGGTGATATAGAGGAGAGTGTAGCCGAGAGCGAGACTCAGGTACTTATTGCTGAAATTGAAGTTTGTGCCACTCCAGTCGACAGTCTCATCCAACACGAAATAGCGGTCGGAACCGGCAGAGAGGGCTGTACGGTAGCGCTGCACCCCTCCCCCATCGTTGATTTTGTTCGTACCATTGGCATAACCGGTATCACCCACCATATAGTCCTCCACCCAGTATAGGCGATCTACAGGTGCTGAATAGTCGGTAAGGGTCATCGTCGACACCTTCGGGAGAGCGACAGTCGTACCGACCCCGGTGGCGAAGATATCGTCGGCACCCATATCAGCGACATTGTTGTAGATACCGAGCACTCCGGAGGAGAGGGAGAAGTTCATCGTCGAATTGTTATCGACGAAGATGCCGCCGCCAAAACCTTTCAGGTTTGCCAACGACTGGCCATAACCGGTGGTGAGGGTTGATGTGCCGACAGCCTTGTTGGCACGGATCAGACCCTTGGCGAAATTGAGGATAGCGCCATTACCGACATATACTCCGGCTCCGGCGGGTGCGGAATTGTTTTGGATGTCGACATCATCGAGGTTGATGGTGACACCCGAGCCGGAGACTGCAAATCCGCCACCGGAGAGTGAAGCGACATTATTGTAGAAGGTACCTCCGGAGAAGGTAGAAGACATGGCGCTACTCCCCTCGACATAGAGACCGGCACCGAGACTTGCCTTATTATTGCTGATAAGAGCCGACTGTAGAGAGATTGTGCCATCGGTCAGGTAGACGCCTCCACCATTCTGCGTAGCGGAGTTATCGGAGATGGTGATGCGATCGGAGGTAGGGTTGGCAGTAATATTGGCTTTATTCACCGCCAAACCGGCACCGTAAGGGGCTGTATTATTGGCGATGGTGCCGCTATTGAGGTTTATCGTCACCGTATAGTTTTTCTCGGGGAGAGTGGTATTAGAGGCTAAAATGCCGCCACCCATCTCCGAGGCGGTGTTGTCATGAATATTTGCACCATTGAAATTGGCAGAGAACGAAGAGTTAGCTGCCAAAGTGGAATTTTCATTAAAGTCAAAAGCGATACCGGCACCACGTGGAGCTGTGTTGCCATAAACCTCCAAGTATTGGTTTATATCATATTGGAAATTGACAACTGTACTGCCATAAAGATTACCTGCGTAGGAATAGAAATGGATACCGCCACCTATTTGGTCTGCCTCATTGTTGTAGACCTTTGTGACATTATTTTGGAACTTCACATTAGCCTCAAGACGCATACCGCCACCCATTGTCCGGGAATAATTATTATAGACAGAACAGCCATCGAAATACATAGTGCCACGGCCATTCCAATAGACACCGGCACAGTCGGCATAAGCAGAATTTTCACGCACTTTGGTATTGGTAAGATAAATACTGCTATAGCATGAGCCGAGAGTACGAATTATGCCACACCAGGTGTTCTTATGATAGCCAGTGCTGTAATTACGATAGACATCACAACCATTAAGGGTAATATTACCAGAATTAGTAGCTTGGTTTCTCACGACAATTGCAGCACCATAATGAGAACGATTGTGATAGATTTTTGTGTTTGTTATAGAAACAGTACCGGTAGCTGCGTCATTACCAAAAATTGTAATGGCTCCATATCCGGTAGCTTTGCGAACATCTTCTTCTACTCTACCGGTATCTGAATAGCGATCAGCATCAAGATTTTTAGGGTCACAATAAGTTAGAATATCGTGAACAACACAATTGGTCATAGTAAGATTACCATATACAAGTAAGCCCCCTTTGTAAAGGACACGAGCACCTTCACCTGCACCTTGATTGTCAGTATCATCAGATGCGTCGTAATATAGTGTCCTATTAGCAGTATCCCACGTGAGATGGGCATTGCCATTAATATTTACCTTATCAATAATCAGTGTGGCGCCTGCTTCTACCACAAACATACTTTTCTGCACTTTTGTTACGTCAGTAACTGTCGGTTTGAGTTTATCGTATGTGGTTATATGATTCCAAATACGATAGTAATCGGTAGAGCCCGGGTCTTTTCCAATAATTGTTACGGTATAACCTTTTTTGATTGTAATTTGTCCTTCAATTGCCACATTACCATTTAAGTAGTAGGTATTGTTGTAAGCATTAATTGAAGTACACCTTTTGGGCGTTGCAAAGCGGTTGTAATTTT
>JBJEDL010000064.1:0-21538 GCA_051872035.1 Lepagella sp. | reverse complement strand
CTTTGCAAATTCGGGTTAAAATTTGACAATTACGGAAAATTTTGTTAAATTTGCGTGTTAACCTCTAAAATCAACAGCTAAGGATGAAACGAATCAACAATCGCCTGGCGGCTTTGACCCTTTTCGCTGCCGGCACTTTCGCAGCCGCTACTTCGGCCAATGCCGTCGGTTGGCCCGCTAATTATGAGGGAGTCATGCTCCAAGGTTTCTATTGGGATTCCTACAGCGACTCCAAATGGACTGTCCTGACAAATCAAGCAGATGAATTATCACAGTATTTCAAACTGATCTGGGTGCCAAACTCCGCTAAGTCGAGCGGTAGCCCTACCATGGGCTATATGCCGATCTATTGGTTTACTAATCACAACTGCTCTTTCGGTACTGAGTCTCAACTCCGCGAGATGATCTCCACATACAAGGAGAAGGGCGTCGGCATCATCGCTGACTGCGTCATCAACCACCGTGTGGGCGTAAGCGGCTGGGGTGACTTCCCCACCGAGGAGTGGAACGGCCAGTCATGGCACATCGGCCCCGAGGGCATTTGCTCCACCGATGAGTGGAAGAACAATGGCGGTAACCCCACCGGCGCTGCCGACACAGGTGAAGACTTCGGCGCCGCTCGCGACCTCGACCATACCAACGCCAACGTGCAGAACAACTGCAAAAACTATGTGAAGTGCCTCCTCGAAGAGTATGGCTATGCCGGAGTCCGCTATGATATGGTCAAGGGCTATGGCGGCGAATATACCAAGATCTATAACAACTACGCCAACGTGGAGTTCTCTGTAGGTGAATACTGGGATGGCAGTTATGACTTGGTGAAGGGATGGATCGACGCCACCGGCAAGACTTCTGCCGCCTTCGACTTCCCCTGCAAGTATGCCATCAACGATGCCTTCTCGTCCAACGATATGACCAAGCTCGTGTGGAAAGCCAACGGCACTACCGACCAGCCCGCCGGTATGATCCACTTCGGTTATCCGCAATATGCCGTGACTTTCATCGACAATCATGACACATACGAGAATAGCTCGAAGTTCAACGGCAATGTAGTGGCTGCCAACGCCTTCATTCTGATGAGCCCCGGCACTCCCTGCATCTTCCTCCCCCACTATAAGAACTACAAACAGGCCATCCAGCAGCTGATCAACATCCGCAACTCCGTGGGTATCAGCAATACTTCGGCAGTGACCGTGCTCAAGAGCACTACCAACTGCTATATGGCTGAGATCACCGGTTCGAAGGGTAAGGCTGTCGTGAAGATCGGTTCGGCTATGGATTCTCCCTCCGGTTATAGCAATGATGATATCAAGGCTTCGGGCAGTGACTATTGCGTATGGACCAAGACTGAAATTTCCGGTGGCACTACCCCCGGCGGCGGTGGTGGCACTACAGGCGGCACAGCCCCCGACAAGCTCTATATGCTCGGCAATATCGATGGCGCACAGTGGAGCACTTCTGCCAGCCCCGCGATGACCAAGAGAGGAAATACCTACTACACCACAGCCACTATGGCTGCCGCTACCGGCGAAACCTATTGCTATTTCAACTTCTCCGACGCTCTGGGCGCTAACTGGGATGAACTCAACATGTCTGCCAACCGCTATGGAGCCGCAACCGAGGGCGTTGAGATCGGCCTCGGCCAGTCTTCTCCCGTTACTGCCTACCTCAATGGCGTCGACGCTTCCGGTTGCAAGTCTTGGAAGATCCTCCCCGGTTCTTACGACTTCGTGGTAGACTTCTCGACCATGACCCTCAAGATCTGTGCTCCCGGCATGTCGGGTGTCAAGGCTGTCGACCTCAACCTCGACGAGACCCCCATCTACTACAACATGCAAGGCATCCGCGTAGCAGCTCCCGAGCAGGGTGGCCTCTACATCAAGGTAACAGGCAACAAACGCGAAAAAATACTCGTAAGATAAAATATCTAAGGTAAAAAACAATAAATCGGCCGACGATCCTCGCGGATCCCGGCCGATTTTTTTATGTCATCAGCCCGTGTGTGCAATATTTTTTCGTGCCATCAGCCCATCTACGCGATTGATATTGTGAGAGTGGGAAAAAAGTGTTAAATTTGCGTGTTTAAAACTGAATCAACAATGGAACGCAGAGTAAGAGTTAGATTTGCACCGTCGCCCACAGGGCCGCTGCACATCGGAGGTGTTCGCACCGCCTTATACAACTATATTTTCGCACGCCGCCACGGCGGCGATATGATCCTTCGTATCGAAGACACCGACAGCACCCGCTTTGTTGAGGGCGCTGAGGAGTATATCAACGAATCCCTTCGTTGGCTCGGTATCGGCATCGATGAGGGTGTAAAAGAGGGTGGTAATTATGGCCCCTATAAGCAGTCGGAACGCCGCGACATCTATCGCGAACATGTGAAACAACTCCTCGACAACGGCAAGGCTTATATCGCCTTCGACACCCCCGAGCAACTCGAAGAGGCTCGCGCCAAGCATCCCAACTTCCAATATGACGCCTCGACTCGCGGCGAAATGTGCAACTCCCTCACCCTCCCCGCTGAGGAGGTGGAGCGCCGCATCGCCGCCGGCGACCGATATGTGGTGAGATTCCTCATCGAACCGGGCCGCGAAGTGAAGGTCAACGACCTGATCCGCGGCGAGGTGGTGATCAATTCTTCGATCCTCGATGACAAGGTGCTCTATAAGAGTGCCGACGATCTCCCCACCTATCACCTTGCCAATATCGTCGATGACCACCTCATGGAGGTGTCACACGTGATCCGCGGCGAGGAATGGCTCCCCTCCGCACCCCTCCACGTGCTCCTCTACGAGGCCTTCGGCTGGACTGACACTATGCCCCAATTCGTGCATCTACCTCTCCTCCTAAAGCCTGTCGGCAATGGCAAACTCTCCAAACGCGACGGCGATAAACTCGGTTTCCCCGTATTCCCCCTCGAATGGCACGACCCCAAGAGCGGCGAAGTCTCCTCAGGTTATCGCGAGAAGGGTTACCTCCCCGAAGCGGTGGTCAATTTCCTCGCTCTCCTCGGATGGAACCCCGGCGACGACTCTGAGCTCATGAGCATGCAGGAGCTCATCGACAAGTTCTCCTTCGAACACTGCTCGAAGGCAGGCGCCAAGTTCGACTATAAGAAGGGCCTCTGGTTCAATCATGAATATATCATCAACACCCCCGACTCTCGCCTCACCGAGCTCTTCAAACCGGTGCTCCGCGAGCATGGCATCGAGGGATTTAGCGACGAATATGTCGCCCGCGCCATCGGTATGGTGAAGGGTCGCGTAAACCTGATCGGCGAATTGTGGGATCAGGCCGACTTCTTCTTCCGCGCTCCCGAGGAGTATGCCGAGAAGGATGTCCGCAAGCGCTGGCAGGAGGATACTCCCCGCATCATGGGTGAACTGATTGGCTGGCTCGAAGAGATCGACGATATGACCTCTGCCAACGCCGAAAAGATCGTGCTCGGCAAGATCGAGGAGCGTGGTTACCATCTCGGCAACGTGATGAATGCCTTCCGCCTCGCCGTGGTGGGCGCTTGCCGTGGCCCTCACATGTTTGACATCACCGAGATGATGCCCAAGGAGGAGGTGATAAGTCGCATCAATCGCGCCATCGAGCGTATCAAACAATAATTCCCCAATACTAAACTGACGAGAATAGGAAATACTATGGCAGAATGCACTGCTGAGGAGATCCTTTACTCCGCAGGTATCAGCATCTACAGATTAGGTATCAAGATAGCCGGGCTATGGAATGAGAAGGCACGCCTTCTCAGCCATGGTCAGGGCGAGATTTTCGATAAATTGCGTGGTTGGCGACAGCCGGGCGACCGCGTAGTGTGGGTGCATGCCGCCTCACTCGGTGAGTTCGAGCAGGGGCGACCGCTGATGGAGCGCCTCCGCGAGGAGCATCCGGAGGTGAAGATCCTCCTCACCTTCTTCTCCCCCTCCGGGTATGAGGTGCGCAAGAACTGGCAGGGCGCCGACTGCGTATGCTATCTCCCCTTCGACACTCCCGGCAGGGTGAAGCGTTTCCTCGACCTCGTCGAGCCGGAGATGGCTATCTTCGTGAAATATGAGATCTGGCGTAATTACCTCTGCGAGTTGCATCGCCGCAGCATCCCCACCTATCTGATCAGCGCCATCTTCCGTGAAGATCAATATTGCATCCGCCGGCCCCACTCCCCTTACCGCGAATGGCTCGGGTGGTTCAGTCGCATCTTCGTGCAGGATGAGAATAGCCGCCGGCTTCTGGCAGGCATCGGTATGGATAGGGTAGAGGTGTGTGGCGACACACGCTTCGACCGGGTGTCGAAGATTCGTGCTACACGCCGTGATGTGGCTGAATTGCAGGCATTTACTCGCCATGGCGAGGAGGGTGCCGCTCCGGTGATGATGGCGGGCAGCAGTTGGGAGGCTGACGAAGCGGTCTATGCTTCATGGTTTGACAGCCATCCGGAGGTGCGGCTTGTGATCGCTCCACATGAGTTTAATGAGGCGCGTCTCAATGCGTTGCGAAGTCGCTTCCGGGGTGGGGTGGTGATGCTCTCGGAGTTGCAGAGCGGCAAACGAGGAGTCGACGGAGCACAGGTGCTGGTGATCGACTGTTTCGGGCTACTCTCTTCGGCATACTACTACTGCGATGTGGCATACGTCGGTGGTGCCTTCGGTGCCGGACTTCACAACATCAACGAAGCTGCGGTGTATGGCGTGCCGGTGGTCTATGGACCGAACAACCGCAAATTCATCGAAGCACAAGAGATGAAGGCGTGTGGCGGCGGCATCGAGATCAAGAGTCGCCAAGACTTCGAGGCGATCGCCGACCGGCTTCTCGGCAGCGACGAGGCGAGTCTCCGCGAGAGGAAAGAACGTGGGGCTGCCGCCGAAGCATATATCCAATCCAAACTCGGCGCCACCGACAGGATCTATGAGGAATTAGGAATTAGGAATTAGGAATTAGGCTCGCAAGCGAGCATGCGGAGAACGAATCCGCGCGAAACAGAGCCGATACAATCAATGCATTATGCATTATGAATTATGCATTATGCATTATGAATTAAGAATTATTTGATAGTTTCAAAATAATTGATTAATTTTGCCGAAATACATATTTCTCAGAAAATGGATAGCAAAGTGACTGTAGACGGCCTCACTTTTGTGCCGTATATTACTCGTGATGAAATAGAGTGTCAAGTCAAACGCGTCGCAGGCGAGATTCGCAACGACCTTAAGGGCAAAAATCCACTCTTCCTTTGTGTGCTTAATGGCGCATTTATCTTCGCGGCTGACCTGCTTCGAGAGGTGGGCATCAATGATGCTATGATCTCTTTTGTGAAGTATTCCAGCTATGAGGGCACCTCCTCCACCGGCAAGGTTAAGGAGATCATCGGCCTCAATGAGGATATCGAGGGTAGAGACGTGGTGATCGTCGAGGATATCGTCGACACCGGACTCACCGCCTCTATGATGGTGGCTGACCTCAAGAAGCGTAACCCTCGATCCATCCGTTTCGCCACGTTGCTCCATAAGCCTGAAAGCTCCAAAACCGGTTTCAAACCCGATTATGTGGCTTTCTCGATCCCCCCTAAGTTTATCATCGGTTATGGCCTCGACCTCGATGGCAAGGTAAGAAATCTGAAGGATATCTATGTGATCGAGGAGGATTGATCATCCTCGGTTCCTTTCTCTTGATTTATTATCGTAAGTTCACACTCTCTCAGTTAAATAAACATTTTTGAAATGCTGAATATAGTTATTTTTGGCGCTCCCGGTAGTGGCAAAGGCACTCAGAGTGCCCGTTTGATAGATGCTTACGGCTTGTATCATATAAGCACAGGCGAACTTCTCCGCGACCATATAAAGCGCGGCACCGAGCTCGGCGTCACCGCCGATCAGTTTATCTCGAAGGGTCAGCTGATCCCCGACGACTTGATGATCCGCATCCTCGACGACGTGCTCGAGAAGGAGGCTGCCGCCAAGAAGGGTGTCGTGTTCGACGGCTTCCCCCGCACCATCCCGCAGGCTGATGCCCTCGAGGAGTTGCTCGCTAAACGTGGATCGCAGCTCGACGCCGTTATCGGCCTCGATGTCCCCGAGGATGAACTCGTGCGTCGTATGTTGGCGCGCGGAAAGGAGACAGGCCGCGCTGACGACAATATTGACACTATCAAGAATCGCCTCGAGGTGTATCACAACCAGACCCTGCCCCTCCGCAAGTATTACGAGGAGAAGGGTAAGTATATCGCCGTTAACGGCGCCGGTATCGTGGACGAAATCTTCGGCAACATCTCCCGCCAACTCCACGACCTAACCGGTATCTCCCCCAGATAATCCCCGATAATACCTGTAGGGACGCGATATATCGATATTTTAACGTCCGATGATATAATTTTTTTGATCGTCGGGCGTTTTTTTAGTATGAATATGTGTCACATCAAGTCGGTTGCCGCCACTCTGCTGCTCGCGATCTTCTCTCTCGCTCTGGGTGGCTGCAAGACTCCCAAGCTCTCCGAAGCCAATGAGCAGTTCGGCCGCGGCGAGTATTATAATGCTTCGAAAACATATCGCGCTGTCTATAATAAACTTAACCCGCGCGAAGACCGCGAATTGCGTGGCCAAGTCGCCTACCAACTCGCCACTTGCTACCGTAAACTGAATATGGCGGCGCGCGCCTCGGCGGCCTACCAGAACGCCATCCGATATGATTATCCCGATTCGATGGCGCTTTATTACCTCGGCCGTTTGCTCCAAATGGAGGGTAAGTATCAACCCGCCATCGACGCTTATACCCAATTCCTCGAGAAGTGCCCCGGCGATCAACTCGCCCGCGAGGGTGTGAGAGGCTGTCAGAACGCTATCCGCGCCAATGCCAACCCCAAGTCCAGATATAAGGTGGCGCAAGCCAAAATATTCAACTCCCGACGAGCCGATTTCGCCCCGATGTATCTTGATAAGACGCTGAATACCATCTATTTCTGCTCGTCGAATGAGAAGGCTTCCGGTAATGATAAGTCGGAAATCACCGGCATGAAGCGTTGCGATATATATTACTCCACCAAGGATGAAAAGGGCAACTGGCAAAAGCCCCAACCTGCCGAAGGGGAACTGAACAGCGACTTCGACGAGGGGGTGATGTCTTTCTCTCCCGATGGCCAAACCATGTATCTGACGCGCGCTCGCCGCGCATTGGATGCCAACACGTCGGTGGAGATTTACACATCCAAACGTTCCGACGCCACCTGGAGTGCCCCACAGAAGTTGGAGATTACTGCCGACACCCTCTCTGCTTTCGGACACCCCGCCGTGTCGCCCGACGGTCAATACCTCTATTTCTCCTCCGATATGCCGGGGGGGTATGGAGGTAAGGATATATGGCGAATAAACCTCACTCAGCGTGTAGGATCGCTCGAAAACCTCGGCGAGCAGATCAACACCTCGGGCGACGAGATGTTCCCCTATCTCCGCACTGACTCGCTCCTCTATTTCTCAAGCGATGGCCATGCCGGTTTCGGCGGCCTCGATATCTTCACGGCGCAACTTAACTCCACTGGCGACCGCTGGAGTGTCGAAAACCTCGGCCAGCCCATGAACAGCAAGGGCGACGACTTCGGAATCACCTTCGGCGAGGGGGAATCAGGTTTCTTCAGCTCCAATCGTGGCGACGGCAGAGGTTATGACCATATCTACAGCTTCGTAAAACCCGATATCAAGGTCACTATCTCAGGATATGTGCTCGATAAGGATGAAGAACCTGTGCCCAATGCCGTGATTCGCATCGTCGGCAATGATGGCACCAGCCAGAAGGAGGTGGCTCGCGATGACGGCTCGTTCAAATTCTCTCTACAACGCGGCGTGAAGTATGTGATGCTCGCCGGCGCTAAGGGTTATCTCAATGTAAAACAGGAATTTGAGTCCGACTCCGAAGAGGAGGATGCCGATTATGGCATCGATTTTATCCTCGCCGCCATCCATAAGCCGCAGGTGGTGGAGAATATCTTCTACGACTTCGACCGCGCCACCCTCCGCCCCGAATCGAAGGAGGCTCTCGACGAACTGGCACAAATGCTTAAAGACAACCCCAACGTGACCCTCGAGATGGGATCGCACACCGACCGCGTAGGCACCGAGGAATACAACCTCGACCTCTCCGACCGCCGCGCCAAGAGCGTCGTCGACTACCTCGTCGAGGCCGGTATACCTATCGAACGACTCTCCTGGAAGGGGTATGGTAAGACTGTACCCAAGACCGTGACGCCTCGCATCAATAAGCAATATCCACAGTTCGAAGTCGGAACAGTGCTCACCCCCGAACTGATCGACACCCTCAGCGAAGAAGATCGCGAAGCTGCCGATCAAATCAACCGCCGCACAGAGTTCCAAGTCACCTCCATCGATTTCGATATAATGTAATCCGAGATCGATGCAAGATCGATTATTGCTTTATCACTCGGCGAAAAACATTTTTTTTGCCCCGATATAGCGCATATATCAATTTATTTTATTAAATTTGCACTTCGAAAATTATTCTTTAACATTTTGAAAATATCTCCCGATTTTCGGGCGTAGCTAACGAAATAAAAAAGTATGGCTCAGAAAAACAACGTCGATCAACAAAATTCTATCGACAAACTCAACGCTAATCTCAGCTCTGTGGGCGAGAAAGTGGTTGAAAACAAGAAGATGATCCTCTCCGTAGTGGGAGGTGTAGTGGTGGTTGCCGCCGCTGTGGTATGTTTCTTCTTATTCTATTTGAACCCCAAGCAAGACAAGGCTTACGAGGCGCTCAACCAGGTTGAGATCAAGGCTATGGGCAATGACTCTATCGCTTCGGCTGAGTATGCCAAAGTGGCTGACCAAAATAGTGGCACTAACGCCGGCAAACTCGCCGCGCTCTCTGCCGCCGAGGCTTATTACAACCGCGGCGACTATAAGAATGCTCTCAAATATCTCGAGCAGTTCTCTACTTCAGAGCCGGTGCTCGCCGCTAATGCCCTAATCCTTGCCGGCGATTGCCAAGTCAACCTTAAGGCTTATGACAAAGCCCTCGAGTGCTATGACAAGGCTATCTCCAAAGCCGATAAGAACCCCCAGATCGCTCCCCGAGCTCTCCTTAAGAAGGCTAACATCTATGACGAGCAGAAGAAGTATGACAAGGCTCTCGAGTGCTATCAGTCGATCAAGAACGACTACCCGCAGTTCCGCATCGGCAATGGCCTCGGCATCGATGCTTATATCGAACGCGAATCCGCTCGCCTCGGCAAGTAAGCCCTCTTATCCAATTTAGAACTTTCCATAAAATAATAAAACATTTGCTTATTTTATGAAAATGGGTCTCGGCTCTCGAGCGGAGGCCCTTTTCTCTTTTAAGGAATGCGCTCTTAGGATTCGGATCTTTTATTCCTAATTCCTATCTCCTAATTCCTAACTCTATAATTGATTATGGATCATTCTCTTATCACTCTCTCCAATGGGCTGCGCGTAGTCTCGGCTCGCTCGGATGGCAATGTGGCATATATCGGCGTGCTGAATGGCGCCGGCAGCCGCGATGATTTCGAAGGGTGCGACGGACTCTCTCACTTCGTGGAGCATACCATCTTTAAGGGCACTCCCTCGCGTCGCAGCTGGCAGGTGTCGGCGCGTATGGAGAGTGTCGGCGGCGAACTCAACGCCTATACCACCAAGGATGAGATCATGCTCTATACCAATGCCCCCGCCGGCTATGAGGATCGTGCTCTCGAACTAATCGCCGACCTGGTCATGAATGCCTCTTTCCCTGAGACGGAAATCGACCTCGAACGCGGAGTTATCCTCGAGGAAATCTTGAGCTATCGAGATAACCCTTCGTTTGCCGTCTTCGATGAGTTTGACGAGTTCTTCTTCCAAGGTTCGCCGCTGGCTCACAATATCTTGGGTTATGAGGAGACGGTGAATAATATCACGAGCCAAAGGGCTCGCCAATTCCTCTGCAGCGCTTTCGCACCTCGCAATATGGTGCTCTATTGCGTCTCCCCCACCGACCCGCAGCGCCTCCTCCGCCGTGTGGAGAAGTTTTTCGGCGCCATCGACCGCACTCCCTCTCTCGCTCCGCGTGTCGCCCCTCTCCCTGTCGATCCCTTCGACCGCACCAAGCATCTCGATAACCATCAGGCGAATACGGTGATCGGGTTCCCCATCTTCGGACGCCGTGACCCTCGCTGCTATTCTCTCTATCTGCTGAATAATATCTTGGGTGGACCGGCGATGAATTCGCTGCTCAACCGCGAGATGCGCGAGCGTCGGGGATTGGTGTATACCGTTGAAACAAGTGCGTCGCTCTATGACGACACCGGCGTGTTCCAGATCTATTTCGGCACCGAACCGAAGAAGGTGGAACGCTGCTCCTCGATAGCCCTCAGGGAGTTGCGCCGTTTGGCGGACCATCGGTTGTCGGAGCGTAAGTTCAGCGATGCTCGCCGCCAGATATGTGGACAGCTCCTCGTCGGTGGTGACAACCGCGAGAGTTGCGCCATGTCGATGGCTAAAAATGTGATGCGCCAAGGCAGGGTAATCGCCACCGCCGAGATGGCTGACCTTATCATGCAGCAGACTGCCGAGCAGGTGCGCCAACTCGCCGAGGAGATCCTCGCCAATCCCTATTCCCGCTTAACCCTCGCTTAAAATGTTTGATATCAGAAAATATTATCGACCTGTCCTCCTCGCACCGATGGAGGATGTGACCGACCCCTCTTTCCGCCTTATCTGCCATGAGCAGGGTGCCGCCATGGTCTTCACTGAGTTCGTTTCTGCCGAGGCTCTCGTCCGCGACATCTCGTCGACTGTGCGCAAGCTCACTATCGACGACCGTGAGCGGCCGGTGGCTATCCAGATTTATGGCCGCGAACCGGAGGCTATGGTGCAAGCTGCGCAGATCGTCGAGCGTGCCAACCCCGATGTTATAGACCTCAATTTCGGTTGCCCGGTGAAGAAGGTTGCAGCCAAGGGTGCCGGCGCCGGCATGCTCCGCGACATCCCCAAGTTGCTCGACATCACACGACGTGTGGTCAATGCCGTCTCTCTCCCGGTGACGGTCAAGACACGCCTCGGTTGGGACTGTGAGAATAAGATCATCACCGACTTGGGACCGATGCTCCAGGATTGTGGCATCAAGGCGCTCACCGTGCATGGTCGCACTCGCTCGCAAATGTATACCGGCAAGGCTGACTGGACTCTGATCAAGGCGCTCAAGGATGACCCTCGTATGGAGATACCGATCATCGGCAATGGCGATATCACCACCCCTGAGGAGGCTCGCGATGCCTTCGAGCAGTTTGGCGTCGATGGCGTGATGATCGGCCGAGCTTCGTTTGGTGCTCCTTGGATCTTCCATGACGTACGTCAACTCCTCGACACCGGCAGCTGGACACCGCTACCGTTGGATCAAAAATTTGATATGCTCTATCGCCAGATCAATGAGAGCATAGAGCGCATCGACGAATATCGAGGCATCCTTCACATCCGTCGGCACTTGGCGGCAACACCCCTCTTCAAGGGAATCCCCAACTTCCGTGACACCCGTATCCGCATGCTGAGAGCCGACACCCTCGCCGACCTCAATGAGGTAATGAAAGAAGCCAAAGACCGCCTCGAAGCCCACCTCGCCAACCCAACATAATCTCCTCGTCCAATGACTTACCCGCCGGCGCGGGTATGCTCGCAAGCGAAAGTATATTGAAAAATTTTTGGATATTAGAAAAAATTTGTATTTTTGTCAAAAATTGTGTGACGTGATGAAAGTTTTTAAAGATAAGCCTCAAATTGTATCTGCTGCTTTTAATAATAAAAGTAGTAGTAATGTATGTGTCAGTGAGAATAGAATCACTCTAAAGCCCGTTACTGAGGAAGAACGTCAAAAACTCAGAATCCCGGTATACCAGTATATACTTCCATGAATCATCCTCAAGAATCGTATAAACCCAGATTTATAATGCGAAGTAAGGACGAAAGTTCTCTTCGCATTGTTGATTTATGGACTTTCAAATCGACCAAAAGCAATAAGCGATATATTGTTGAGGTGGAAGGATTTGAAAATGATTTCTATGGTCTTAAGTTTTATTGGAAAGGTGTTGAGAAAAGCAAAGATAGGTATTCATTGCTGACTCATGATTATGAACCTCGTGTCATAATAGCGACTTGTATAGAAATTATGATGTCTTATTATCGAAAGAACCCTAATGTGTCTTTTGGTTTTATAGCTGCGCCTGATCTTAAAGATGATATTAGAAATAAAGGCTTGAATGAAGGTGAAGGAAGCAGACGGTTTAGA
Organism: Lepagella sp.; assembly: GCA_051872035.1. GTDB lineage: Bacteria > Bacteroidota > Bacteroidia > Bacteroidales > Muribaculaceae > Lepagella. The sequence goes on along the minus strand of JBJEDL010000064.1, from coordinate 9,250 downwards.
TTTTATCAAAAAGTTATGATCAACTTATTTGGTCCTCAGACTTTTTATCAAGTTGCAGATGTGTCAAAAACTTTTTATCTGATGATTAATAATAATCAATTATCAAGAGGAATTATTACTGTTAAAGATATTGAAACAAAAATCAATCAGATATATTTAGGTAATTTCGTGATCGATGAGTAGCCCGATTGTTTGGTTGCTGTAAAAAATAGGGGCTTATTTCGCCAAAATGGGTCGAAATCGGGCGTTTTGGCGGATTAAAGCCGTTTTTATCCCAATTTTAACATATTTTCACACTTTGTGCCTCACTTTAGATGACTTGTTTTAGAGCGATTTTGGGATCGCGCTTTTATCGGCGGAAGCGGCCGAAGATGTAGGCGGCACATTCCGGCAGTTCGGGAAGGCGGAGCAGTTTGGCACCTGCCAAGTAGACTGCGATGCCGGCTCCGATCATGGCTATGAGCGCTACCAAGGGATGCGTCTCTCCGATCCACCACATGACCCCTATTGCTGCCGCCGTCATCACTCCCGACAGAAGAATGTAGGGGAGCATGTCCAAGAGGTAGCGCCGCTTCGACACTCCCGTGGCGCGCGACACAATGAAGAGGGTCACAATATAGGTCAATACCGACGCTCCCAACTGTCCCCATACCAGCATCTCTACACTCCCGAAACCGATCGTAGCCACGATCGCCAGCATAATCATGCCATCTTTTACCACTTCCACCACGAAGAGCCGACGTGCATGCCCTAAGGAGAGTATGTAATTGTTGTAGAGCGATATAAGCACTACGAAGATCCCTCGTATCGTCAAGATCTGGAAGAGGATGATTGCCGCATCCCACTTCGTCGAAAAGAGGGTGTGGAAGAGGGGTGTGCCCACTACCGCTATGCCACACATCACCGGAAAGAGGATGAAGGCGGTGAAGCGATTGATCTTCGACACATAGCGACGGAAATTCTCTCCATCATCCTGGAATTTAGAGAGTAGGGGTACGAACGAGGCGGTGAGCACCTGCGATATAGAGGCGCTACCCATCTTGCTCCATTTGTCGGCTTGGGTGTAGACACCGAGCGAACCGAGGTTGTAGAACGCCCCGATTACAAAGGAATAGATATATAGGAAGAATGTATTGAGCGACGAGGAGGAGAAGACGCTCAGCCCGACGCGCCATATACGCTTCAGAGAGTCTATAGCAAAGGTGAATTGGGGTGTCCAGCGTGTCGAAACCCAGAGCACTGCCGACTTGATGGCGGCAAGCGAAACTGTTTGCCACACCAAAGCCCAAGCCCCATAGCCGCCGATGGCGAGCCAAATGCCAATCCCCCCGGAGATGGTAAGCCCGATGATATTGGCGAAGGCGATGCGCCTTACATCCATCTCTTTCATGAGTCGAGTGGTCTGCACGAGCCCTAATCCGTTGAGGATGAAGGATAAGAACATCACCCGCGAGAGGGGTATCAGTCGCTGGTCGTCTTGGAAGATCTTCGCTATCAGGGGGGCACAGAGGAAGAGGATGGCATATACAGTGAGGCTTATGGCGAGGTTGAACCAGAAGACGGTGGAGTAGTCGCGACGCGAGGGATCTTTCTGCTGAAGCAACGCCGAACCGAATCCGCTATCGACGAACAAGATGCCGAAAGCTTGGAACACAAGGAGCGCACCGACCAAGCCGAAATCCTCTTTCGAGAGGAGGTTGGCAAGGACGATACCCACCAGAGCATAAAGCACTTGCGACGATACGCGGTCGATCGTGTTCCACTTCAGTGTCCTGGCTGTCTTGAGCTTGAGTGAGAGCCCCTCAGCAGTCTGTGTCATCAGAAGTTGCTAACTCGTTCGGGGAGTGATGTCTCGGAGCTTTCCTCTTCGGTCTCTTCTTCGGTCTCTTCTTTAGACTCTTCGGCTGTTTCTTCCTCTTCAGCTTTCAGGGTAGAGGACTGATCATCCGGAGCGACTTCCATCTCATTGATGGGAAGGATCTTACAGCCACCCACCTTCTTGATGGTCGGATTGCCGACATAATAGACCTTGGTCGTGCCGATGCCACGCACGTCGAGCGACTCAACGGGGTAGCAACCGATAGAGCCGGTGCCGGCAACGTCACATTTCACGGTGTTGGCTTTCAGCTCATCGGCTTGGATCACTCCGGCGCTTGCCAAGCGATAGGTGGCGTTCTTGCAGGTGCCGCGCAACACGACGCTGCCATTGCCTGCTGTCACCGAAGCCTTGAGATGTGAGGTGTTGATATCATTGCACACGATCTTGCCATTACCCAAGAGGGAGGCGGTGAAGGTCGGTACGGAGGCTGGCATATCGGCATAGATGGTGCCATCTCCCTCGCTCTTGATCTGTGTGACATAGTCGGAATAGATGTAGAGTGTTGGCACGGTGCCCATGCCATGTTCCACCACCTCCTTGATCATCAGGCTACCCTTATTGTTCGACACTTCTATAGCCTCACTGAAATCGACATCGGAGTCATAGACCACCATCCCCACCGAATCGGGGCAGGCACGATACACGATGTTCAGACCGCCTCGCTGAGAGATCTTGTCGAATGGTCCCACCTCATAGAGATGCTGACGTGCCGATGAGAAAAAAGCGACAGAGGCAACGCATGCCAAAATTATGCAAAGTTTCTTCATAAACAGAGTGATAAATAATTTCAAAACAACGAAAAGAGGAGGCTCTCCCCAAGAGAGAAAAAAGGAGAGTCTACAAAAATAATAAAAAATTCAGGAACTAAGTAAAATTAATGATAAAAAAACAAAATGTGGAATACGCTCCTGTACGCTCCAAACAATGATTATCGCATTTTACAGCGCACTCTTACAGTCACCAAAGCCGGAGCCCAAAAGATAGTATATTGACCTATCACGATAAATCCTCTTGCATGACTTTAGTCCATGCAAGAGGATTTTCCTTTATGCCATTGTATATATATTATTCTATCTGATGACTTTCTTAGTCTCTCCGGCTCGTTTAATGATAATCAGACCTTTGGCGTTGCTGTCTACTTGCTGTCCGTTCAAATTATAAAAAGTTGTGGGAATTTTTTCTTCCGGACAGATACTTCCTATACCGGATGTAAAACCATCAATGGGAGTTTTGGCAGCATTGACCACTATGCCATCCCCCTTGGCAAGCAAAACGACAAGTTCGAGGTTCTCTTTGTTCAGTATGTTGTCAGGCAACGAAAAACTATAATCAAAATCCACAGGAACACCTTTCTCCACTTGCTGAGGAACGCTCCCCTCTATGCCAAGATAGTCGCCGAAGAATGCACGCACCACATGGTCGTAGTACATTTGGTCGGCAGGTATCACCTCGGGCAAATCTTCAAAACCACCCATTGGGCCATACTTACCACCGGCATAGTAGTTTCGCTGGGAATAGCTGGGGTCATCCGGACAATGTATACGATTCTCGACCAATACAAGAGCTATCTTATAATCGGCATCATCATGGCTTTCGATAAAATGGAGTTGTGCCGTGAGGTTAACCAAGCCTGTCGTTTCGTTGTATTGAGCCTTACAGCCGATACCTGCCACAGGATCTTCGTTGATTGTCCATGCCACATGCTGCCACAGCGTACCGGGATCGCATCCCTTGCTCTCATCGCGCATCACCATAGCGTAGGGCAACCCATCGGGAGATATTGTCTTGTAGGCTTCACTCACATATTCTTCACACTCCATGACATCGTCTTGATGCACGGCAAGCGGGATAAAGTTCTCGGGATAGTTCGTCATGTTATTTTCCAACGCTACAATGCCACGCACACAAAAGCCACACCATGTGCCAGTAAATTCTTCAGCCAATACCCCCTTTATGTATGCCACTATGCTGCCCGTGGTCACGGCTGTTCGGTCGGCTGCTTTTACCGTTAGGGTATAGTCGGTTGGCTGGTTGCGCTCTAATATCATCTTTCGGTTGAGCGTAAAGACAAAAGGCTTGCCATTTTCTACCCTTTCGACAAACTCTTCGGTATAACTTTCTCCGTTATATTCCATAGTTACGCTGAATCGCTCTATGGGATCATCTGTCCAAACACCCACCTCGCCTGTTACGCTGACAGAAGTGCCGGTGGTGACAAGCTCCGGCATAGTAGAGGTGATGTATAACCCCTGATCAATGCCGGCCTGTATGTCGTCAATGTAAAGACGACTGCAATCGGTACTGTTGTTTACAAAAGCCACACGCACCGTCTTCCCCTTGAAATCAGCCAATGACAAACTGTGGCGAGTCCATCCGACATTCTCCGACAATGTATGGAATAATGGTTCCTCTTTGACGAAGTCTTCCGGGAGTCCGCTCGCCGAAGCACTAACATAGACGGCATAGCCATCGGCATAGGCTTTGTCATAGGCCTTTGCTCTCCATGCCAAGGTGGCATTGTCATCATCTACGGTGAAGGGTGGTGTGATGAGCCAGTCGTCGCTTGTGCCTGGCGACTTGTACCATGAAGTGCTACAAGCCACTTTGTTGTCGCCATCATTCACCACAATCCAGGGCGTACCTATGGCAAAGCCCAAATTTACCATATCATCACCGGGTTGCAGCCCATCGCCGTCAACTGTTATAAAGGTTGCCGGAATGCCTTTGTCAAACCCTTCTTGAAGATAAAGCCCCTGTGCGGTGGCATTAACTGTACCGCACAGGATAAGAAGGATTGAAGTCAATAGAGTTGACTCTTTCATGTTTATAGCTTTTTAGTATGAAGTTTTAGAACTTTACCATTTTCCTATATTTACCGTCAGCTCCTCTTACAATATTGATTCCTTTGGCGGGTTGGCTGATTCGGCTCCCGTCAATGGTGTAGAAAATCTCGGCATGTTGGTCATAGTCCGTTGTAATAGTAGCATCATTGATGCCTGCAGATTCGTTGAGGTCAACCTCCATACGCTCGGTGCGTTCCGACCACACCGTGTCGAAATAGCGTTTGTAGATCGAATTTACGGCATAAGCATAGGTATGGCATTCCTCACGCGAGAGTCCGCTGAAGCGATGTGACGATGCTTGATTACCTTCTTCGCGAGCCTCTTCAATCAGAGTATAAACTTTGTCGCCCTCGTTGAGCGTTTGTGTTACTTCAATGTCGGTGATAAAGAATGGCGTATTGTATTCTGTTTCAAACACGAGAATGTCGTCCATTTCGCCATCTTCTATGTCAGCCTCAAAGGTCTGGTAATCAGTCAGTAGGTCGCAGGCAATGCCTTTCATGCCTTTGGCGGTATAGATGTAGAGCACCTCACCTTCATACATGCCGCAAGCACTCACCTTGATGTGGAATGTACCGCCATTGTTGCACAATGTAAGTTCCGGACTCTGCAACTGTCCTGCAATACCAAACTCAGGAACACCTACTGCACCTATAGCACCATCTGCCACACCGCTGAGGAAGCCATACCATCCGGAATAGTCGGTGAACTCATCGAGTGATTCCATTGTCGTATTGTTAAAGGCATAAGGCTCTTGTGGAGTGTAGCCGTTGCCATCGAGTGCAGAAAAGTCTTCGATCAGCACCACATGGTCTGTTATTGTCTCTGTTGCTGTATAGACATCGTAATTACTAATCAAATATGATGTGGCTTTAGGTGCCGGTTCCCAGTTAGCTGTATAACCACCACGTGCGTCAACCTCTGTAGCCTCTTTAAGGTATGGCTTGGCCACGCCAAAAGCGTCCATACATTGTGTGGGTCCTAAAGATACCACACCGGTCTCGGCATTATGAGCACGTACTGTGTAATAATAATCGGCTTCCGGGTCAAGATCTGTAAGTGTGTAAGATGTTTCCTCTACTACCTTGTCCTCAAACAGATAGTCGTGAACCGTAGGAGCTGTCGTCTCCCACTTGAAATTGTCTATAGCGAAGAAAGCCCCTTCATCCAGCTTTTCGACACGGAAGCGGAGTGAACTATAATTGCCTGCAACATCATTTGTCTTGATGATATGATGCACCTTGTTATCGTCTTCAAGATTGAAGTTCGAGGCAAAGATGTAGCCTTCGTTATTCCAGCGATAGCCGTCCCATCCCTCAAGGATGATAGTGCCTTTTGCTCCATATTCATCAAATGGAATATTTCCCTCTATTACATCAAATTCCAGAGACAGAAGTGTGCCGCCATTGTCGGGCATACAGATGGTGTCTCCGTTGGCTATTTTGATGGCATCGCTGATACCGGACTGTTCATCAGAATACAATAAATCTGTGGTGTCATCACCGCGAGTCATCGTCCAGCCCTCAGGCAGACCGGTGGCGACTGTTGAAAAGTCCTCATCAAATGCCATGTCATCATCACTTTGAGCTGTCTTCTTATAAACAGTCAAGAGATAGTCGGTGGCACCCCCCACAGAACCCCAGTTGGCTGTGAAGCCATCATAGGTGAAATCAGTGGCACTCTTCAGTACAGGCTCTGCCAGAATGCTCTGATCTTTCTCCACTTTCACATCATCAAGTACTATATAGTCGTAGCAGTTAAATTGGACAAAAGCATCTTCGCCGCCATAATCGCATTCAAATGTAATTGAATAGTCTGTCCATTCTCCTTTTTTTGCTGTAACTGTTTTATATGTGAGGATTGAGGCCGATTTAATGTCATAGCAAAGCCCTACACTCAATCTCACATTGTCGTTGTTGTTATTATCAAGTGCTTTTGTTCTGAAACTGATTGAAATCGTCCCCGAATAGTCGCCTATAGGGGTGTTGATGACACCGCCATAATTGGGATAAGCCAAGGCACAGGTGCCTCCTGCCTGCTGCACACCCATTCCCGTCCATCCCGGCTGATGGAAGTAAGTGTCGGGAATATTCCATAAGTTGTCGCAAATCATCGCATCATCGGGGGTGTCTTCCGTTCCTGCCGTCATGAGCGAGAAATCTTCATCCACCTTGATTTGCATGGCATTGTTTGCAGAGCGTTGTGCGGTTTTCCCTTGAAACTTTGGCACAATTATTCCCCCTTTGCCCATAGATAGCCCACGGAAGAGGGTGCAGCCCTTATTCGGAACTGACATCGTCTGCTTGTCGTTTTTACTTACAGGCTTTATCGCCACTCTCGCAGGCTCTATCACCATTCTCGACTGTGATTGTACTTCTGTCTCCGTAACCATAACAAGCATTGCCGCCGACAGCATGGGAAGACCGAAACAAGTCCTAAATTTAGATGTTTTCATAATATGTTTTTAATGTTAAACATTTGATCAGTCGCAAATTTATGCTGAAAATTGACAATATGAAAACAAATTACCATCCGGTATGCTTCAAATCATAATTTGAGACATTATTTGGTTTTAGAATGGCGCTCTTTGGCTAAATTGTGGTATTCGGAGGGGGAAAGTCCTGTTTCTCTTTTGAATATGCGGAAGAAGCTGGAACGTGCCTTCAGTCCCATCCCGGCGGCTATAGCCTCAAGCGTAAGATGTCCGTAATGGTCAATGTCATTGATGCGCCTGCAAATCTCCTTGATGCGGTATCTGCCCAACAAAATACTGAACGAACATCCATAACTCTCATTGATGACTTGTGATACATTCTTGTAACTGCTGTCGCACAATTGGGCCAACTGCTCAAGCGTGAAGTTGTCTTGGCATATTGCCTCGCTGTCGGTCATCACTTGCTCTATGCGCAGTTTGAGCATCGCTTTGGAATCTTCATCAAGCGTGCTGCCTTTGTATTTGGGTTTGGGTGGGTCTGTGGTCGCTCTGGATTTCAATTCACTTTCCAGTTGCTCTCGGCGTTTGCGTTCCTGTTCTTCGGCGGCAAGGGTCTCTATATTGTGTTGGTAAAGAATTCTGTTGCGCTGTCTGAGTTGACGGTTCTTCTTGTTGACCACTATGAGCAGAACCACAGCCACAGAAATGCCCAGCACCATTATCATGATGATGGTCAGCTGCACACGGCGCTTATGCTTCAGGTCGTCTACTTGCTCCATGGCATTGCGAAGACGGTGCATGAAATAATCTCCCTTAACATTGTTCAGATTATGGGCAAACAGAAGGGAGTCGCGCCTTACATAGTATTCCAGTTGATAAGCATTGATAGAGTCTTTGTTGCCTGTCATTAGGTAATAGTTGTGGAGCAACTTGGCTGCATCCATCTGAAAATCCTTCAGATGGAAACGTGCTGCATCAGCTTTCAACCGATGTGCATATCTATATAAAGAATCCCTCTGTCCCGACAATTCGAACACCTGCGTCAGACTCCATGTAACCTGACACATTTCCCGTTCGGGGTCATCGTTATGATTTCTAACTCCATATTGCTTGCGCAGTTCTTCCAAGGCTGAAAAGTAATCGCCGTCTTCTATATGACATAACGCTTTGTACAGATAACTGACATAGATGTAATCAGGATCTTCCGGCTGAAACTTCAATTGGGCAAAACGAGCCATCAGATCGGCGTTTTTCTTTATTATCTCCTTGTCGAAACCAAAGTTCCAAAGGTTGGCAAAAGCATTATAGGCAAACCGCATCTCCCCATTGTCACAAGCCGAGTCAAAAGCCTTGCGGTAAAAAGTTTGCGATAAGGATATGTTTTCTGCCGTGGGAAAACATTGAGCATAGAATCCAGTAATGTTGCCAAGATTGAGAAGAAGGGACGTTTTTGGATTGTCCATTAGCTCCATAGCTCGCATCAGCCGCTCTAATGCTTTGGTATAGTCGTAACGATAGAACATATAGATGTAGCCCGAATTATTCAATCCGGTGATGGCCATCTCTCGGTCGGCTCCATCTATATCCTCCTTGTAGGCATAGCGCCGTACTATCTCTTCATAATAATACAATGCGCTGTCTGGCATGTTTTTATCAAGCACCAAGGAGTTGCCTTTTTCCCACAATTCTTGGGCCGTCATGTTTTTCATGATGACTGAAAGTGCCGGTGCGTTGCCTTGAGCCAATATCTTGACCACAATTGTGACCAAGAACACAATCACAAGGATATATCGTTTTAGATGCAGACTCATATTTTGGCGATGGGGAGTTGCCCGTCAAAGTTGACGAGACGGAGAGAGAAAAGCGACAGAGGCAACGCATGCCAAAATTATGCAAAGTTTCTTCATAAACAGAGTGATAAATAATTTCAAAACAACGAAAAGAGGAGGCTCTCCCCAAGAGAGAAAAAAGGAGAGTCTACAAAAATAATAAAAAATTCAGAAAATAAGTAAAATTAATAATAAAAAAACAAAATGTGGAACGCGCTCTTAGAGCGCGTTCCTTAAAATTTTTGGGGTCGTAGGGGCGGATATT
>JBJEDL010000063.1:0-21751 GCA_051872035.1 Lepagella sp. | reverse complement strand
AAATTTAAAGTCAATTATTTACAAAAAAAATTGCGATTAACTCCTAAACTCCCGACTTTGTCTACGCCCCGAAGGGGCAACCTGCACGACCATTGGAACACTTACCGCAAAAACACCGAATGAAATGCCGCAAAAACACCGAACGTCTTGCATAATTCATTCAGAAACACTATCTTTGTGTAATACGATTTAATTCTCAACGCTTATGAACGTCAGCCGGGGTGAAGCTTTTCATGCCATATTGGAGGCAAAATATTCTTCTACCCCTGCACCGAGTTCTCATTCTATATCCACCCCCTGACTATGGATGCGATATCTCATTTCCGTTCGCTTGATGAGCTCGTCAAGATGCTCGACCGCGAGAGAGTCCTCTTTCGCGATATGTTCGAACGCCGTAAGTCGCTCAATTATCGCCTCGATTTCGCCCTCGAAGTCGTGGACTATAAGCGCGACCGTATACGTTATCTTATCGACCATGGCGTAATCCACGAAAATGGCGATTTCCTCGAACTCGAAGATGTTTATATCCAATTCTTCGAAGATGTCCTCGATATGAATGAGGAGATCAGCGTAGCAAGCGTCAAGGAGTATATCGACTCGATCCGCGAAAATATCAATTATTTCCTCCAAGAGTCTAACGAGCATCGTAAGTATCAGTATCGTTGCAACGTCCGAAAGATCCTCCGCAAGATCGGCCTCCGTACCCTCAAAAACATCATCGACCTGAAGCGCAACGTTAACGTAGCCTATAAGCAGGAACCCAACTATAAGATCAAGAAAACTCGCCTCGCCAACCTCGATGAGAAGCGTAAAGCCATCAAGGTGATGATGTCGGAATGTGAACGTATGATGGATGAGCAGGTGGTCTTCTTCCGCCTCGCCTCCGACCCAGAAATGCAACGTACATGCATGGACGTGCGCAATGATTTCACCGAGGCTGACCATAACCTCCTCGAGATCGAACATCAGATCATCGATTACATCAACCGCATCGAGCAGCAGAGTCTCCTCTTCAAGAAAATACGCCGCCTAAAATACCTCAAAGACCAAATGACCTGGAGCGAGGATACCAACGTGATGAGAGTTATCGATTCCACCGACCCCCTCTGGATGGAAAAACGCCCCTACAACCACCTCATGCTCTCCATCCCCATGCTCCGCAGCAATGAAGAGGCTTACGCCTTGATCCGCAAAGTCGCATCCTCCAATGGCGTACGAAGATTGGCGCGTACCGAGGCCGACCCACTCGACGACTCTTTCCTCGCCGATGACGTCGAAACACTCTCGAGTGTCAATACCACCCAACTCTGGAACGCTTTCAAGGCCCAAGGCAACCACTTGTTTGCCTTCATCCTCAACTATCCATACTCCCAACCCAGATCTCTCAACGATCACATCGTCCTATTTTGTCAGCTCGCTACACAACATAGTGACGAACTCCGATTTACCGACGAATATGATCGCCTTGACAAGATCGAATATGCTCTGATTTATGCGAAGTAATACCCAAAAGGTGTTCGACCTCCTATCCCGTGGAAAGTTCCTCTCGGTCGATACCTCCGAACTCGAACTCAAACATCTCTATGACGACGTCGAAGAGAATTTTGCCGATTATGAGACCTTCTTCTCCGAGCTGGGAATCTCTCTAATCGCCGGCGATGGCTATTTCTATTTCGCCCGCGACAATGATTCTCGCCTCACCATCGAGTCAAAACTGAGCAGCTTCGCTCAGTGGGTAGATATCCTCGATTTTCTCAAGACTTACGATATTACCTTCTCCCCGGGATTCCAATTCCGAAGCACTCATATCCTGGAGAGAATCAACCTCGATGTCGAACTCCGAGATAAGGCTCGTAAACTCTTCCGCAAGCAGTCGACCCATCGCGATGTCGTCGATAAGCTGATGTCCGAACTCACCGGTATGGGGTTCGCTGAGGTCATCAATGAGCAGGATGGTACTTACAAGGTCACTTCCGCATTCCGTTATGCCGAGGAATTGGTAGAACTAATCACCATCTATAATGAAGATGACACCCCCGAAGTCTAACCTCAAGGTATAACCCGATTATGAAACACCTAAATAAGATCATTTTCCTGAATAGCGCCAATATCCCTTACGCCGAGGTTATGACCGATGGCAACGTACACTTCGCCGGCACGCAGGGTGTCGGAAAGAGCACCCTGCTCCGTGCTTTGCTCTTTTTCTACAATGCCGATAAGATGAAACTCGGCATCCAGCCGGGGCAACGCTCGTTCGAGGAGTTCTATTTCCGCTATAGCAATTCCTATATCGTATACGAAGTGAAGCGCGATATGTCGGCTTACACCATCTTCTTGCAGCGCAGCCAGGGACGCATTATGTATCGATTCATCGATGCCCCTTATCGCAAGGAGTGGATGGTCGACTCCGACGGCCGTGTCGAAAGCGATTGGATCCGGATCCGTGAGAAGATCGGTCCGAACGTCGATATCAGTGCCAAGATCGACACTTACGAAATGTATCGCGACATCATCTTCGGCAACACTCACGACCGCAGCCACCGTTACGACAAGTATGCCCTGGTCGAAAGTTCAAAGTATCAGAACATACCTCGCTCCATCCAAAACGTTTTCCTCAATAGCAAGCTCGATGCCGATTTTGTCAAGAACACGATCATCCGCTCGATGTCTGACGTCGAGGATGCGATCGATCTTGCCACTTATCGCCACTTAGTGGCTGATTTCGAACGTGAGTTCGATGAGATAGATTGCTGGTATCGCAGCGATGCCGCGGGCGAAGTGCCGGTCCGAAATAAGGCGCAACGTGTCATAGATTCCTATCGCCTCTTAATAGCCTTGGACTTTGACCTCAAGCAGATATGGCGTCAACTCAATTTCGTTGTGACGCAGACTCGCGAGCAGATCCCGATAGCGGAAGATGAGATTCGAAACCTCCACGACCGCCTGGCGCGTCTCAAGGAGCGTATCGCCGCCGTCGAACAGGAATACCTCAAGGAGCATGATCATAACACCGCCAAGCTCGGCGAACTAAACCTGCGCCTCTCCGACCTCCGCAAGAAGAAAAAGCATTATGAAGAGTTGCATATCCGCGATATCATCGAGCTCGATGCCATGCAACCCAAATATCTCGACGACCTGAAGACTAAGGAGGATCTCTTAGAGACTCTCCAAGCCCAATATCGCGATGTCGCGGAGAAGTATAAGGCTCTATATGGTGCTCTCGACTGGGAGCTCGAGAAGTTCGAATTGGCTCAAAGCCGGGCTCTGCAATTTCTGCGTGAGAATATACAAGGTGAAAGAGAGGCTCTCGCTAAGTCGCGTGATGGCCGCCGTAAGAGTGTCGACACATCGTTCGCAGAGTGGATGCTGAAGTCGGAGGAACGTATGCTGGCTCTCCAAGAAGATTATAATGCCGCCGACAAGTCGTTGGCACAGTTGCAATTTTGGCACCCCAAGGAACAGGAGATGACTCTCTGCCGTGAGGAGATCGCTGAGTTGAAGTCGGAATATGATCGTGTCTCAGCAGACCTGAAGCTGGTCGAGGAGAAGATGAATGCACTACGTGCCGACACCGCCCAACGCACCGATATGCTCAACGCTGATTTCGACCGCCGCGAGGAGTCGCTCCGCGTTCGTCTCGACATCCTCAAGGAGGAGCAACAGAAGACCCGGGAGATGCTCGATCGTTATGCCGGTTCGCTCTATGAGTGGCTTTCCGCCAATCGCCCCGGTTGGGAGAATAATATCGGTAGGGTAGTGGATGAACAGCATGTGCTCTATGCGCGTGGTCTCGCCCCAGAACTCTCTGCGGATACCCCCACCTCTCTCCCCGATTCCCTCTATGGCGTATCTCTCAATCTTGATGCCATCGAGCCCCATCATCGCTCCCCCGATGATCTCAAGACTCTCCTCAAGCAGCAATCTGAGGCTGTCGACGAAGTCAAGCATGAACTCTCCGACCTTGCCAATCTCCGCCAGAAGGAACTGGATGCCCAGCAACGCCGATTTTCCAAGGCTCTATCCCTTTTGAAGCAGGAGGAGGCTAATATCAATGTCCGCCTTATGCAGATCCCTCAGCAGATCAAGGACTCGGAAACGCGCCTGCATCAGTTGCAACGCGAGGAGGCTGACCTATTGGAGAAGGAGGGAGAGAAGAGACGCGAGCGTTTCAATAATGCCTTGTTGGACATCAATAAGGAGCGCGAGGCTATCAAGCAGCAACGCGCCAAACGAGATAAGGATCTGAAGGCTGCTGATTCTGCCTTCAATTCTGCCCTCCGCGAACTCACCAAGCGTCTGGAGGAGTTCAAGAGCCGTCAGAAGATGGAGGCTGCCGAGCGTGCCAAGGAGGTGGAGACACGCCGTGCCGAGTTGCAGCGTCAGGAACATGATGAACTCAAGGGTCATGGCGCCGATATCGGTGCTATCGAACTCTGCCGCAAAGAGATAGTTAGCATCCAAGAGCTGATCGATCGCATCGCCTCGCAGCATCATTTTGTCATCGAGTATCGCAAGGATGATGAGGAACTGTTCTCTCATGAGGAGGAGTTTCGCGAGGATAAGCGCCGGCTGGAGGCCCGAGAATTGCAAGCCAAACAGGCTTACGACCTGAAGCGAAAACGTCTCGAATCGGAGCAAAATGATATGTCGGATCTCTTGCACCAACGCTCTGCCACACTGACGGAAATGCAGGAGGGCCTCAAGCAGTATGATCTCCTTTGTGGTGTAGAAAGCATCATCCCGGAGCCTTTCTTGAATGATGAACAGAAGATTGCCTCGGCTTATCCCTGCTCGGAGTTGGTGGTCCAGATGAGGGGTGCCATCAATAAGCGCCGTCAGAAGCAGGAGGATCTCAAGCGTTATGTCAATTCGTTTAATTCTCATTTCGGCGCTAACAATACTTTCCATTTTATCTCTCCACAATATGATGAGGATTATATGAAGTTTGCCGTCGATCTCCTCGATTTCGTCGAAAATGATAAGATCGAGGATTATCGTCGTCGCGTCAGCAACCATTATAACGACATTCTTCGCAGCGTGGCGCGCGAAGTGGGGCTTTTGATGAACCATTCCGCCGAAATCAAGGGCATCATCAATGAGGTGAACCGCGATTTCCGCGAGCGTAATTTCGCCGGTGTCATCAAGAGCATCGAACTCCGTGCCGAGGAGTCTTCTGATCGAATGATCTCGTTGCTCCGCTCCATCCGCGATTTCACCGAGGAGCACAATCTCTCGATCGGTGAGCTCAACCTCTTCTCGGGCGATGACCATGATCGTGTCAATGATAAGGTGGTAGACTATCTGAAGCGTTTTATGAAGCAGCTCCAGAAAGAGCCGTTGCGCAGGGAGCTTACCCTCTCCGACACGTTCCGCCTACAGTTCCGTATCAAGGAGAATGACAACAACACCGGATGGGTCGAACGCATCAATAATGTAGGCTCTGACGGAACCGATGTCCTGGTCAAGGCTATGGTAAATATCATGCTGATCAATGTCTTCAAAACCAAGGCGGCTCGCAAAAGCGGCGATTTTATCATCCACTGTATGATGGATGAGATCGGCAAACTCCATCCGGCCAATGTCAGCGGCATTTTGCAGTTTGCCAACGTCAGGAATATCTATCTCATCAATAGTTCGCCGATGGGCTATAACCAGGATATCTATAAATACAATTATCTGCTGACCAAGGACGGCAAGTCGCAGACGCATGTCAAGCGTCTCGTGACCATCAATGCCTGATGGGTGCCATCTCTCGCACTCTTGCCATGCAATTCCGACGTCTCCTCGCCGGCGAGTCGGTGGCGGCTAGCGCTTTGCGCCGCGATGTCGCCGAGGAGTTGATCGCCGAGGGACTTCTCACAGTGCGTGCTCACGGCAGCCATCGCTCTTTCTCTGCCATCGATGTGGCGGCTCTCTCGCTCTACCTCTCTGCTCATTACCCTATGTTGGCACTGGCGGATTGCCAAAATCTGACTCGCAGCGACATGGCGGTAATCTCCGGCGACTCCAAATTAGTCCCGGTCCGCGCCTGCCCCGGTTTCCCCATCAATTCCTATATGCCGATAGTGTGTCTGCTCGCCGGTAAGGAGTTCTTGGTCTCTCCCATGGAGGGCAGCTTCCTCTTCGTCGATGATTGGCACTCTTTCGTCATCCCCGAGGATGTCTTGGTGGTCGGTATAGAAAATATGGAGAATTTTCGACTGATCCGTCGACAGCGCTATTTGTTCGATCGTGATTTCCCGGGGTGTAGGATTCTATTCGTTTCGCGCTATCCCCGATCTGCCGATTTAAGTCAATGGCTCAAAACCATTCCCAACTCCTATCTTCATTTCGGAGATTTCGACTTGAAGGGCATCGAAATCTTCCTCACTGAGTTTCACCGTCACATCGGCAACCGAGCCTCTTTCTACATCCCCGATGACATAGAGACGCGCCTCGCCCGGGGATCTCTTGACCGCTACAACATCCAATACCCGACCTGCCGCCACCTGACTGCCCCCGACCCCAGCCTACAGAATCTCATCGACCTAATCCACCGCTACCACCGAGCTCTCGACCAAGAAGCCTACATAAAATAACATCCATTGAATCCAAAATTAATGACAAAAAATTGAGCGGTAACTCATTAAAAAACTGAGTTACCGCTCAAAAATTTTTTCAAGCCAATCATCTTAAAATTAGTTGTAAACACTTGTAAATAAGCATAATACTCCTAAATCAAGAGGTGTATACTCATAACAATTTTTCATTCCAAATACACCTCAAAAAGAGAGCGTGTAGCTGCCTAAGCCACACGCTCTCTTTTTATGTCAGAAGTTGTTTGGGTTATTTCACCTCCTCGAAGTCGACGTCGGTTACGTCATCTTTGCCGTTAGACTGGCCGGCACCGGGCTGTGCTCCCGGCTGAGGACCGGCTTGTGCTCCCGGCTGCGCTCCCGGTTGCGCTCCCGCACCCTGCTGGGCGGCATAGATGTCTTGTGCTGCAGCCTGGAAAGCATCGCTGAGCGCCTTGATGGCATTGTCGATCTCTTCGATGTTCTGCTGCTTGTGGACTTCCTTCAGATGGTTGAGCGCATCTTCTACCTTAGCCTTCTTGTCGGCTGCAAGCTTGTCGCCAAGCTCCTTGAGCTGCTTCTCGGTCTGGAAGATTACGGCATCTGCCTCATTGAGCTTGTCGACACGCTCTTTCACCTTCTTATCAGCCTCTTCGTTGGCTTTTGCCTCCTGACGCATTCTCTCGATCTCAGCGTCACTAAGACCACTCGATGCCTCGATGCGAATAGACTGCTCCTTGCCTGTAGCCTTGTCCTTGGCTGTTACGTTCAAGATACCATTGGCATCCACTTCAAAGGTTACCTCGATCTGAGGCACGCCACGTGGTGCCGGTGCGATACCGCCAAGGTTGAACTCGCCGAGCAACTTGTCGTCGGCTGCCATAGGACGCTCGCCCTGAAGCACTCTTACTGTCACCTCAGGCTGATTGTCAACGGCTGTCGAGAATGTCTGGCTCTTGCGTGTCGGGATTGTGGTGTTAGCGTCGATGAGCTTTGTCATAACGCCACCCAAGGTCTCGATACCGATCGACAAGGGCACTACGTCAAGAAGCAACACATCCTTAACTTCACCGGTCAATACACCACCCTGGATAGAAGCACCGATGGCTACCACCTCGTCAGGGTTAACACCCTTGTTGGGTTCCTTGCCGAAGATCTCTTTTACCTTGGCTTGGATGGCAGGAATACGTGTCGAACCACCCACCAAGATCACTTCGTCGATCTCCGATGCTGACAAGCCTGCATCCTTCAGAGCGTTGACACAGGGTGTCACTACCGCCTGAATCAAGTTGGCGCTCAATGCCTCAAATTTGGCACGCGACAAGGTCTTTACCAAGTGCTTCGGACCGCTCGCTGTCGCTGTGATATAAGGAAGGTTGATCTCTGTAGATGATGAACTCGAAAGTTCGATCTTGGCCTTCTCTGCGGCCTCTTTCAGACGCTGCATTGCCATAGGATCCTGGCTGAGGTCCACACCCTCTGCCGCCTTGAACTCATCTACGAGCCAGTCGATGATCACATGGTCGAAGTCGTCACCACCAAGGTGAGTATCACCATTGGTCGACTTAACCTCAAACACACCGTCACCAAGCTCCAAGATTGAGATATCGAATGTACCGCCACCCAGGTCGAACACTGCGATGCGCTGATCCTTGTCCGACTTGTCGAGACCATAGGCAAGTGCTGCCGCTGTAGGCTCGTTGATGATACGCATCACCTTCAAGCCGGCGATCTCGCCTGCATCCTTGGTGGCTTGACGCTGTGAATCGTCAAAATATGCCGGCACTGTGATGATAGCCTCTGTCACAGGCTGCCCAAGATAATCCTCAGCTGTCTTCTTCATCTTCTGAAGCACCATCGCCGAGATCTCTTGTGGCGTATATTCACGCCCGTCGATGTCTACCTTGGGCATGTTGTTCTGATTGACTACCTTGTAAGGCACACGCTTTACTTCTTCGAGCACCTTCTCATACTTCTCGCCCATGAATCTCTTGATAGAATACACGGTGCGGGTAGGATTGGTGATGGCTTGACGCTTTGCAGGATCTCCCACTTTGCGCTCGCCACCATCTACAAATGCCACTACTGAGGGTGTCGTGTTGCGACCTTCGTTGTTAGGAATTACCACAGGATCTTTGCCTTCAAGCACTGCTACGCATGAGTTGGTTGTTCCCAAGTCAATACCAATAATTTTTCCCATTTTATTTTTCGGTTTTTTAGTTATTATTCTTTGTTGGTTTTGCTCCGCTCTCCTCGGCTGCCCCTTATCGCTATGCGCGATCCGCGACCATGCCGACTCGATCTCGAAGCTTTTTTTATTCGGATGCCGGCTCGTTGCCGTTCCGGCTTCCGCTTATACTACTAACAAATATTATGCTAATTTGTCATCTCTTGACGAAAAAAATCACACATTCTACTTTAATGTGCTTATAATCAATAAAATAAAAATTTTAACTCATGCTGACACAACCGTGCCAATCTGTGCCATTTTTGTCAAAAACCTCTATTTATCCCTACTTCTTGTGTCATTATGTCACACTCTTTGTCACTATCTCTGTCACTATCTCTGTCACACTCTAATATATAATAGGAGTAGGGGAGTGCTGTTTAATTCGGCTGAAAGGCGTTTTTTATATAAATTTGTGCTTTATTTGCCAATTATTGTTGAGTATTTGCTAAAAATTCCAAAAAATTTTATTAACTTTGCATTCTGATTTGGCGGGTAGGTTTGATTTTACCCCGATTTTCGAATTGTTGGACAACCGTTTTTACGGCGTTTGTAATTATAATGGCGGATTCGCTCCGCATTCAGTAATTAAGTATATGAAGCCTTTACAACAAAAACTTTCAGCTTACGATGCTCCTCAGCGTGCCATGGCGGCCGGTATCTATCCCTATTTCCGACCCATCTCAAGCGAGCAAGACACGGAGGTTATCATGAATGGGAAAAAAGTCCTCATGTTCGGCTCTAACAGCTACATGGGACTTACCAACCACCCCAAAGTGATCGAAGCTGCCGTCGAAGCTACCAAAAAGTATGGCACTGGTCTCGCCGGATCTCCTTTCCTTAATGGCACTCTCACCATCCACAAGGATCTTGAAGCCCGTCTCGCAGACTATATGGGCAAGGAGGATGTAATGCTCTATTCCACCGGTTTCGGTGTCAACCTCGGTGTCGTGTCTATCCTCACAGGCCGCGAAGATTATGTAATCCTCGACGAGCAAGACCACGCCTCGATCATCGAAGGCCGTCGCCTCTCTTACTCCACCTATCTCAAATATCGCCACAACGATATGGCGTCGCTCGAAACCCAACTCAAGAAGTGCGACCCCAACAAAATCAAACTGATCGTTACCGACGGTGTATTCTCCATGGAAGGCGATGTGGCCAACCTCCCCGAGATCGTGCGTCTCGCCAAGCAATACAACGCCTCGATCATGGTTGATGAAGCTCACGGTCTCGGCGTCTTTGGTGATAAGGGACAAGGTACTTGCTTCCACTTCGGTGTCCAGGATGATGTCGACCTGATCATGGGTACTTTCTCCAAGTCGTTCGCTTCTCTCGGCGGCTTCGTCGCTGCAGATAAGTCGATCACCAACTTCCTCCGCCACCATTCCCGCTCTTATATCTTCACGGCATCTATCACTCCCGCATCCACTGCGGCTGTCAATGCTGCCCTCGATATCATCATCTCCGAGCCGGAACGCCGCGAACACCTCTGGGAGCTCACCAACTATGCCCTCGAAAACTTCCGAGCCATGGGCTGCGAGATCGGGCATACCTCCACTCCAATCATCCCTCTGTTCATCCGCGATGATTACAAAACGTTCCAGGTGACTCACGACCTCCTCGAAGAGGGCGTATTCGTTAACCCGGTCGTTACCCCCGCTGTCGCTCCTCAAGACACTCTCATCCGATACTCCCTCATGGCTACTCACACCAAAGAGCAAGTCACTCGTTCGCTCGAAGCCATCGAGAAAGTCTTCAAGAAGAACGGTATCTTATAATAGATCTCATTCATTTTTACATCATAGACTGTGATCGGTTTCTCCCGACCACAGTCTTTTTTTACTGTCAAATTTGAGGCGTTTATATCCTATCATACCCCTTTTTCTACATCTTTTTTAATTATCTTAACTTTATTCTAACTTTTTAGGCATTTTTTTCTCCATTTCTATTGCACATATAGAGAATGCGTATTAAATTCGCATTGTTTTTGGAGAGTGAACACTCTTCAGCCCGTTTAAGGCACAAATAAGTTTGTTGAACTAAATCTAATATTCAATTAGACGAACATGGTATATAGGTTTAAACTTGTCAGCGATGAAGTCTCGAACTTCAGCCGCGAAATCGAAATCGATTCTGAAAACACGTTCCTTCAGTTGCGTAATGTCATCCTCGAAAGCGTTGACTATACCAAAGACGAGCTCGACTCTTTCTTCCTCTGCAGTGAAGACTGGGAACGCGAAGAGGAAATTACCCTCGAAGACATGGGCAACTTAGCCATCGACCAGGATTGTTGGCTTATGGAAAGCACCCCTATCGGTGAACTCGTAGAGGATGAGGGTCAGAAACTCTCTTTCGTGTTTGACTATCTCACCGAGCGATCTTTCTTCCTCGAACTCAAGGAAATTTTCCCCAATCGCCATCTTATGGAGCCCATCTGCACCATCAAGCGTGGCAAAGCTCCCGCCCAGAAAGTCGACATGGATGAGTTCGATCGTGTCATCGACTCAAAGGCGCAGGCTGCTCTCGAAGATATCGACATCGAGCCTATCGATGAAAGCAATTTCAACGAGGAAGACCTCGAAGATGGCTTCGATATCCTCAGCACTTATTGATCCTTAGATCGTTTTTTGTTTCATATCAATAATGTTGTGAGGGGATGTATCCACCCGGTGGATACATCCCCTCTGTTTCGTTTTATTGCACCTGTTTCGTTATAGACTCCTATTCCGAGCTCTCTTTCTTGCATCGCCCGAAGAGGCGCTCTTTCCAACTCCGCTTCCGACTCAGCGGACGAAAGTTTACCGAGATCTTACGGTCGCGCTTGCTGAAAAAGATGATATGCGTCGGAAACACCATCGCCACCATCCGGTCAAATTCCAATACGGCGCAGAGTCCGCGCATCAGAAACTTGTGAAAGGGACTCGTGGCCTTGATACTATCCACTATCACCATGTCGCCATCTATCCGCATCTCATGATGTGGCGACAGCAAATCGACAAAGTAGGGGAGTCGCAACTCCTCTACATCCTTACACTGCTTGTGATAGCTCCTATATATATCGTCTATTACCTCTTGAGTTATCATTTTCAGATTCTCTAAAGAACACAAATACCCTTTATCTCTTTAACATCCTTCCCTTCCTTTTTGTTCACTCATCCCATCCTTATCTTGGCTTTAGAGTGCGCTTTTAAAATCAGAAAAGCAAAATCCGAGCCTCTGTGAGACATTCGAATCTTGCTTTTCATAGATTTATATGTTATGCCGATCTCGATCGACATTCACTTCTTTTTATCATCAGCCAAGGTAGCTGAGCAATACACCCGCTGCCACTGCCGAGCCAATCACACCGGCCACATTCGGACCCATGGCATGCATCAGCAGATAGTTCGTCGGGTCATATTCCAAGCCGACATTGTTCGAGATTCGAGCTGCCATCGGCACTGCCGATACACCTGCATTGCCGATCAGCGGGTTGATCTTCTTGCCCGGCTTCAAGAATAAGTTGAAGAACTTCACCGACAAGACCCCGGCACTCGAGGCGATGATGAAGGCCAAGAAACCAAGTCCGAAGATCAAAAGCGTATCCGTGGTAAGGAACTTATCAGCCTGAGTCGATACACCCACCGTCAGACCCAACAAGATGGTCACGATGTCGGTCAGTGCATTGCTCGCTGTCTTCGCCAAGCGAGTGGTCACTCCACTCTCTCTAAGCAGATTGCCGAAGAAGAGCATACCGAGCAAGGGAATGCCCGAAGGCACTACGAAACATGTCAGCAACAAGCCCACCACCGGGAAAATGATCTTCTCGTTCTGGCTCACTACACGCACAGGCTTCATCTTAATTACGCGCTCTTTCTTCGTAGTGAAGAGTCGCATCAATGGGGGCTGGATCAGCGGTATCAACGCCATATATGAATATGCCGACACCGCCACGGCGCCCAATAAGTCGGGGTTGAGCTTCGATGTGGTGAAGATGGCTGTCGGACCGTCCGCACCGCCGATGATTGCCACACAGCCCGCCGACAGCGGGTCAAAGCCGCAGAGCAATGCCAGCATGTAGGCTCCGAAGATACCAAACTGGGCGCACGCTCCGATGATCATCAGTTTCGGGTTGGCAAGCAATGCCGAGAAATCGGTCATCGCGCCTACTCCCAAGAACACCAATGGGGGATACCATCCCTTCTCTACTCCATTATATAGGATATTGAGCACTGACCCCTCCTCATAGATGCCGATCTCCATACCCGTCTGGAACGGAATATTGCCGATCAGCATACCAAAGCCGATGGGTACTAACAGCAGTGGCTCAAAATTCTTCTTTATTGCAAGCCATACGAAAAATGATCCTACCAAGAGCATCACCAAGTTGCCAGGCTGGCAGTTGGCAAATCCGGTAAACGACCAGAAATCTCGTAATGTCTCGCTAAAGAAGTCTACGAATGTTGATTGTACTTCCAATAACATATTCTTATTCTGTTATGTTGTTATACTCTCTGTCTCGCAGACTTATTCGATTATCATAATATCCGTACCCTCCAAGATGGCATCGCCGGCATTTACCAATATCTGCTTTACGGTGCCTCCCTTAGTGGTGCGAATGTCATTTTCCATCTTCATAGCTTCCAGAACGCCAACCTTGTCGCCGCTCTTCACCACATCGCCGACTTTCACTGTGATGCTCATCACTGTGCCGGGAAGTGGGCTCTTCACTGCCTCTGCATTCCCTGCCACTACCGGTCGGGGCGCAGGCTTCGTGTTAGTCGAGGCTGCCGCACCATGATTGGTATGGCCCGACTGACTCAATGCCGGCTTCTGCGGGCCGGTCTTCTTCTTCTGGTCTAATTCTACCTTATACGGAACGCCATTTACCTCAACTGTGGCTTCATTGTCGGCAATGTCACCTACAACTACGGTAAATTTCATACCATTGATCTTATACTTATATTCTTTCATTGTTATCTTTTTGTGTAGGGTATTGATCTATTATTATTCCTTACGAGATATTTTTACGGCTTGTGGCACTACTCGCATGTTGTAGATCTTAGAGTTCCAGGGTGAGTATGCCTTGCGCATCCGACGGATGGTCAATATAGTATCTTCGATGTCATGTCCCTGACCCATGTGCTCTGCCAGTGCCATGCTGATGGCGGCTATCACTTCGCCTGAGTCAAGTTCTTCATGATGCTCCTGGGCGGTATCCTTGTCCACACCATGTGCCTTACGCTTGCGACTCTTCTGTACGTATGACGATACTTTGCCAAATACATAGAAGAGCACGCTCAGCACGATCAGTGCCAACACCACGATACTCATCGCCAAGATCGTAAGCCCGCCTCCAAAGCTGTCTTTCTCTTGGGCATTGGCGGCTTTTCGCTCTCGTCGTGACACCTGGTCTTCGCCTCCGACTGTCGCCTCCGACGCCGAGACAGCTTCTGCCGCTGACTCAGCCTCTGCCGCTGACTCAGCCGATGTCGATACTGTCATCTCGACCCCTTCTGCCTCCGGAAGTGAAGCAGGCACTGCCGCCAGGGTCGACCCCGACAGCAATGCCATGCTTAGTGCCACGCTCAAAATTATTCTTTTTCGCATGTTGTTTCGGTTCTTTGTTACAAGGGTATGTTGCCATGTTTCTTGGCAGGATTGCTCAGCTTCTTGGTTGCCAACATGTTCAATGCCTTGATCACGCGGAAACGTGTGTTGCGAGGCTCGATCACGTCGTCGATATAGCCATACTTCGCTGCCTGATAGGGGTTGGCAAACAGATCGCGATATTCATCCTCTTTGAGTTTGATGAACGCTGCCGGATCTTCCGATGCCTTTGCCTCTTTGGCATAGAGCACGCCGACTGCGCCCTCGGCGCCCATCACGGCGATCTCTGCCGATGGCCATGCATAGTTCATGTCGCCACGAAGTTGCTTACAGCTCATCACGATGTGGCTGCCACCATAGCTCTTGCGGAGGGTTACTGTCACCTTGGGCACTGTCGCCTCGCCGTAGGCATAGAGCAACTTAGCTCCATGCAAGATCACTCCATTATATTCCTGGCCGGTGCCGGGCAAGAAGCCGGGCACGTCTACCAGTGTCACCAACGGAATGTTGAAGGCGTCGCAGAAACGTACGAATCTCGCTCCCTTGCGCGATGCGTTCGAATCAAGCACTCCTGCCAATACCTTCGGCTGGTTGGCTACTACACCCACTGCCTGGCCATTGAAGCGTGCAAAGCCGATGATGATGTTCTTCGCGTAGTCTTTCGATACCTCCAAGAACTCGCCATTATCCACGATCGAGCCGATCACTTCATACATGTCGTAGCTGCGCTTCGGATTGTCGGGGATGATGTCGTTGAGCTTGTCTTCCAAACGGTCGATCGGGTCGGTGCACTCTACAAGAGGTGTCTCCTCCAGATTGTTCTGTGGTATGTAGCTGATAAGCTGACGCACCAATTGGAGTGTCTCTTCTTCAGTCTCTGCTGCAAAGTGGGTTACACCACTCTTCACTGCGTGTACCGAGGCGCCACCAAGTTGCTCTTGGGTCACATCCTCGCCGGTTACGGTCTTTACCACTGACGGACCGGTCAAGAACATATAGCTCAAGCCTTTGGTCATAATGGTGAAGTCGGTCAATGCAGGGCTATATACCGCACCGCCGGCGCAGGGACCCATGATGGCTGAAATCTGAGGTATTACGCCCGATGCCATAATGTTGCGCTGGAAGATCTCCGAGTAGCCTGCCAAGGCGTTGATACCCTCTTGGATACGTGCACCTCCTGAGTCGTTAAGTCCGATCACCGGAGCGCCCATCTTCATGGCAAGATCCATCGCTTTGCAGATCTTCTGAGACATTGTCTCCGACAGCGAGCCGCCGAACACTGTGAAGTCTTGGGCAAATACATATACCAAGCGACCCTCGATTGTACCAAATCCGGTCACTACACCATCGCCCAGGATGTGCTTCTTGTCTTGACCGAAGTTTGTGCATCGATGGGTCACAAACATGTCGAGTTCCTCAAAACTTCCCTCGTCCAGCAGCATTGCGATGCGCTCACGGGCTGTGTATTTGCCACGTGCATGCTGTTTCTCGATCGCCTTCTCGCCGCCGCCAAGTCTCGCCTGACTGCGCTTCTCTATGAGCTGGCTGATCTTTTCTTCTTGTTTGCTCATTTCTTGTTTTTGTTTATTTGTTTTCTTTCCTTATTTGTTCGGATCTTCGCAGAGCTCGGTCAAGACTGCCTCTGTCGATTTCGGATGCAAGAAGGCGATCTGTAGACCATCTGCTCCCTTGCGTGGTGCAGCGTCGATCACTCTTACGCCCTTCTCTTGTACCTCTGCCAACGCGTTCTGTACGCCATCTTCTACGGCAAATGCCATGTGGTGCATACCGCCGCGACCGCCATTCTTCTCGATGAATTTGGCAATCGTGCTCTCAGGGCAGGTGGCTTCCAATAACTCAATCTTGGTCTCGCCTACCATGAAGAACGCTGTGGTCACTTTCTGATCTTCCACTACTTCTGTCTTGTAGCACTTCAGTCCTAACACTGTCTCGTAATACTTGATAGCCTCCTCGAGATTGGGTACGGCTATCCCAATGTGCTCAATGTGTGAAATTTTCATTGATGTCTTAGTTTTAAAGTTAGTTTATTGGGTTTGTTAATATTGTGGCCCTTGTTATCGGTCCTGTCTTTATCTCTATAATGAGTTTTTATTTCGGTTTTTATCCCTCCATATTTTCCCATTATCTTGCAAATTTAACAATTTATTTCGACTTTATCCATCTTTTTCTCCCTTTTTATTTATTTCATTCATTTTTATTTGTCTTTTCAGCTCCTGTTTTGGGCTTTTTTACTTTTTTTTAGGTTATTTCTATTTTTTGTATTATTTTTGTCAAAATTTCCCTATTTCGGTTGCGATGTCCTATTTTAATATCGCACCCGTTTTCGTGGGTTCTCTTTTTAAATCTTAATTATTTAGCTTATGAAAATTACCCCACTCCTGATTGCCTCCATGGTCGGAGGCACTGTGGAGGGAGATGAAAGTATCGAAATCACCGGTTTTGCCAAAATCGAGGAGGCGAAGCCGGGAGATATCTCTTTTATCTCTAACTCTAAGTATGCTCATTTTATCGATTCTACCAAGGCTTCCGTACTCCTGGTCGACCGTAATATTTCCCGTCCCGTTGATTCCAATATTACTCTGATTCGTGTCGACGACCCTTACGTCGCCGTCGCTTCTCTCCTCGCTGCTTTTGAGGCGCAAAAGCCCCAACCTCGCGGCGTCGAGAAGCCCGCTTTCATCTCCGATGGGGTAGTCGTACCCGACGATGCTTATATCGGAGCCTTCGCTTATATCGGAAAGAATGTCTCGATTGGCAAGAATGTCAAGATATATCCTCAAGCCTATATCGGCGATAATGTCGTGATTGGCGATGACTCGGTGATTCGTGCCGGTGTTAAGATTTATGAGGGTTGTGTAGTCGGTTCGCGATGCATCATCCATAGCGGCGCTGTGATCGGCGCAGATGGGTTCGGTTTCGCACCTCTCCCCGACGGCTCATACGAGAAGATCGCCCAGATTGGCAATGTTGTTCTCGCCGATGATGTCGAAGTCGGTGCCAACACCACGATCGATCGTGCTACTTTCGGCTCTACCATCGTCGGTCGTGGCACAAAGCTCGATAATCTTATCCAGGTGGCTCACAATGTCGAGATCGGAGAGTCTAACGTATTCGCTGCCCAGACCGGTATCGCCGGCTCTACCAAGGTCGGTTCGTTCAACCGTGTCGGCGGACAGTGTGGATTCGCCGGCCATATCCGCATCGGCGACCATAATGAGTTCGGCGCCCAGACCGGAATCCCCAACACTGTCGGCGACCACAAGCGCCTCATCGGCTATCCCGCTGTCGATGCCATGAAGTTCGCTCGTACGCAAGTCTATCTCTCCCGACTCCCCGAGTTATTCAAGAAATAATAATTGTTCTATAATATGAAGCAACTAACCTTAAAAAATTCATTCTCAGTCGAGGGCAAGGGCCTTCACTCCGGATTGCATATCCAGGCTACATTCAACCCCGCTCCCGACAACACCGGTTATAAATTCCGTCGCGTCGACCTCGAGGATCAACCCCTCATCGACGCCACCGCTGAAAATGTCGTTGACACTCGTCGCGGCACTGTCATCGGAAATCGTAAGGGCGATGTGGTCAGCACCATCGAACATGCCATCTCTGCCCTCTATGCTGCCGGCATCGACAACTGTATCATCGATGTTAACGGCCCCGAACTCCCCATCCTCGACGGAAGCGCCATTCGCTATGTCGAACTCATCGAGGAGGTCGGCATCGTCGAGCAGGAGGCTGACAAGGATTATTATATTATTAAGGAGAAGAAGCAGTTCCGCGATGAGGAGACCGGATCTACTCTTACCATCTATCCCGACGATGGTTTCAGCGTCGAGTGTATGGTCGAGTATAATTCCGCCGTTCTCCCCAATCAGTTCGCCGTGCTCGACGATCTATCCGAGTTCAAAACAGAGGTGGCTTCCGCTCGCACTTTCGTATTCGTTCGCGAAATCGAACAACTCGTCGAAGCCAACCTTATCAAGGGTGGAGACCTCGACAATGCTATCGTTATTTATGATGTGAAGATCCCTCAGGAGCGCATCAACCATATCTGCGATGTCATGAATGTACCCCACATGAACATCAACGAACTCGGTTATATCAATCCCAAGCCCCTGATCTGGGACAATGAGCCGGCTCGCCATAAGATCATGGATGTAATCGGCGACCTCGCTCTGATCGGCCGTCCTATCAAGGGTCGCGTCGTAGCTATCCGCCCGGGACATACCGTCAACAATAAGTTCACTCGCAAGGTCCGCCATGAGGTGAAGCATACCGAGATTCAGGCTCCAGTCTATAATCCTAACGTCAAGCCTCTGATCGATAATATCGAAATCAGACGTCAGCTCCCTCACCGCTATCCCTTCCTGCTCATAGACAAGGTAATCGAGATCGACCAAAAGCATGTCGTGGCTGTCAAGAATGTCACCACCAATGAGCCCTTCTTCCAGGGTCACTTCCCTCAAGAGCCTGTGATGCCCGGCGTCCTCCAGATCGAGGCTATGGCCCAAGCTGCCGGCGTGCTCGTGCTCAACTTCCTCGAGGAGCCCGAACGATATTCCACATATTTCCTCAAGATCGATAATGTCAAGTTCCGCCAGAAAGTCGTGCCCGGAGATACTCTCCTCCTCAACGTCTCGCTGATGACAGAGATTCGTCGCGGTTGCGCTATGGTCAAGGGCTATGCTTTCGTCGGCGAAAAGGTCGTGTGTGAGGCTGAGTTTATGGCTCAAATTGTAAAAAATAAATAATACCATTTTATTATTGCTAATTATTTGATACTATGAGCAATTTTTACAAGGTTAGCCCAGATGCCAAAATCGGTAATAATGTCCAAATTGGCGATTTCTCTACCATCTATGAGGATGTCGAAATCGGTGATAATTGCGTCATCTATGGTAATGTAACCATCTTCCCCGGTGCTCGAATCGGCGATGGTGTAACCATATTCCCAGGTGCCGTTATTTCCGCTGTGCCTCAGGATCTTAAGTTCCAGGGTGAGAAAACTTTCGCCTATATCGGCGATGGCACTACTCTGCGTGAGTGTGTCACCGTCAATCGTGGCACTGCCTCCAAGGGCAAAACCGTGGTCGGAAAGAATTGCCTGATTATGGCTTACAACCATATCGCTCACGATTGCCGCCTCGGCGACCGAATCATTATGTCCAATGCCTGTCAGCTCGCCGGTGAAGTCCAAGTCGATGATGCCGCCGTGATCGGCGGTGGTAGCCTTATCCACCAGTTCTGCCACCTCGGACGTAATATTATGCTCCAAGGTGGTGCCCTGGTCAATAAGGATATTCCTCCTTTTGTCAAGGCTGCCAGAGAACCAATCTCTTACGTCGGCCTTAACACTGTCGGACTCCATCGCAATCACTTCACCGAAGATGAAATCAAGCAGATCAGCGACATCTATCGCATCCTCTATCTCAGCGACTTGAATGTCACCAACGCCATTCAGCAGATCGTCGAGACTCTCCCCGAGTCCGAGTTCCGCACAGAGATAGTAGACTTTATCACCAATTCCGGCAGAGGTGTAATCCGCTCAGCGATCTGATCCCGCACCCACGACTAAGTAGCTTATATAATAAGGAGAGAGCATTTTTATGCCCTCTCCTTTTTTTCTCTTCAGGTGCTACAGCGTAGCCTGTTTTCTCTTCGGGTGGCGAGCGGTGCGAGTCTTTTTACACATAGAGCTCTTCTTCGTCGGCCGAGTGAGAGTCATACCACACCTGTGCTAAGAAGGGATTGCGCTTCGCCTCGTCGTCATATTTCCAGGGCGCCGGCATGCACTGCGGACACCAGTGTCCCCCCTTCAGCACGATCCTCGGAGTCGCCCGGAAGCGATGACCATAGCCACATTCCCACTCCAAGGGGGTGTCAAGATCGCCCGGCTCCATCTCTGTCGACAGACATTTACCACCTCTATAGGCTGCCGCTTGGCGCATATCTTCAATTCCTAATTCCTCCTCCGGCTTGCTCTCGTCATAGCCATGATTCAGAAGCTCCGGTGTCTCTGATGGGCGACTCAAGTCCATATCTTTCCAGTCAGGTATCTCTTTGATAGCCTCTCGACTCCCATAGTATGCACGGATCTTCTGCTCGCAGTCCACGCGGCTCAACCAGTCGAGTGGCCCCAAGTCTTTGGTGCGTGCCACCCACCACATAAACCCCCGGATCAGCCACCCGGGCGCCAACGGACTCAGCTTAACCCACCACGGCATTTCCCTCACAAGACGCTTGAAGTAGGCATCTGCCGTGATGTCTTCCCTGAAGGGGATGATCTCATTCAGCCTGTCGGAGTCGCTAAACCATAACCCGTGGAAGTTGCGCGTAGCAAACCAGCGTGTCTTAAACGATTTCTCCGGCGGTGGGCATCCCAACGCCTTTAACAGCCGCTGCTCGAACTCATAGTTGGTCATCCGGAACTCTTTGCCACTCCCGATGAAGTAAAAGTTGCGCCAGAAGCTCTCCGGAACTCCCTCGCGGCATACCCCCACCATCAGTCGTGCCGAGTCTTCAACAGTCGCCCACTCCAATACGCCCCGCAGAGGCACATGGAAGGAGATCGGATCCGTGGCTTTGTTCACCAACCCTTTATGAAGTATCCCCGACTGTCGCAGACTCACCCAGTGCTTCAATCCCGATTCGGCTACTACTCGCTCTGCCTCGATCTTCGAGATGCCATAGTAGTCATACACTCCCGCTATAATCGGATCGCCCGAACGACCCCAGTGGTGCGGAGCATAGCGGTGCGACGTCTGTGCCACACTCCCGATATACACCAACTTGATGTCGTCGCTATTCGCACGCTTCCGGATTGCTTCGACGAGTATGCGGGTGCTCCCGATGTTCACTTTCATCGCTTTCTGTGGCACATGATCTGCCAGGGGTGATACGATCCCTCCGAGGTGGAGCACATATTCGGCATCTCCAATGCCCCGTTCCACATCCTCCGGGTTCATCATATCTCCCCAGATCACTCGCACATTACTACCCTCCATATAGGGCGCAAGTTTCTTCTCATTCTTCTTGCTGCGGCGTGCCAGAATCCGTAACTCAAATTCATCCCCATGGCGGGAAAACTCCCGGAGTGTCTCATATCCCATCACTCCGGTGGCTCCGGTCATGAACACCACGCGTCTTTTCTTTTCGATCATCGTCCGTAACTGTTTTTTTCTATATATTTAACGCTCTCTCGCCACCTTATTATATACTTTCCCCATCTTATCCCCAATTTTTTTACGATTATTCACTCCTCTTTATAATTAATTTTATAATTTAGCACTTATTTTAAACTTAAGAGCGCGTTCCTTAAATTTTTGGGGCCGTAGGGGTCGTAGCCTTGAGTCGA
>JBJEDL010000062.1:0-80598 GCA_051872035.1 Lepagella sp. | reverse complement strand
GTTTTCGGCGATGAGTTTACATCTCCCGTGGCTACTGCTGACAGTGATGCCACTATCTCTTATGCTTCTGACAATGCTGAAGTCGCTGAGGTGGACGCTACTACCGGTGTCGTAACTATCAAGGGTATCGGCGTGGCTACTATCTCTGCCGCTGTTGAGGCTACTGATACTTATAAGGCAGGAACTGCTTCTTATACCCTCACCGTTACTGACCCCAACATCCTCTTCTCTTGGGAATTAGGCCCCGACGGCGTCTTCACTTACGAGAAAGTCGCTACTTCCGAATGGAATGTTTGGTCGTATGATAGCAAATATGGCTTGAAGGGTAGTGCTTATGATAGCACTAATAAGGTTACTTACGCTTGCAATGAAGTGGCAGTTTCTCCCGTTATCGAACTTCCCGCTACAGGTGGCGTTACTCTCGACTTCATGAATGCCTTCAACAATTATAAGGTTGACAACACTATGATTGATGTTGCTGACTTCCCCGGCAATTATGCTTTCTTGGTTGTTCGTGAAGAGGGTGCTACTGAATGGACTCGCATCGGCGAACCCACCGCTCCTGAGAGCTTCTCTTGGACTTACTATGCCAACGAGCCTGTAAACCTCGCCACCTATAAGGGCAAGAAGGTACAGTTCGGTTTTGAGTATGTTTCTACCGAGGAATGTGCCGGTACTTGGGAGGTTAAGAATATCGTAGTTAAGAAGTTTGCCGTTGATCCCATCGATCCCGAGATCTCTTTCCCCGATGCTGAATACAGCGCTACTATTGGTGAGGCATTTGAATCTCCCGTGGCTTCTACCATCAGTGATGCTGCTGTGACTTACTCTTCAAGCGATGAGACTGTCGCTACTGTCGATGCCGCTACCGGCGAAGTTACTCTCGTGGCTCAAGGCACAACCGTGATCACCGCAGCTGTTGAAGCTACTGACACTTACCTCGCAGGTTCTGCTTCTTACACTCTTACCGTAATTGATCCCGATGCTCCCGAAGTCCTCTTCTCTTGGACTGTTGGTGGCGACGAGGTATTCTCTTTCGAACAAGTCGTTGCTTCTGAAAATAATGCTTGGAAATATAGCACCCAATATGGTCTTGTAGGCTCCGGTTATATCTCCGGTGCCGCTGTAGCTCTCGATGAGGTAGCTGCTTCTCCCGTAATTGACCTTACTGACAAAACTGCTGTTACTCTCGATTTCAAGACCGTCTTCAACCAGTATAAGATTGACGGATCGAACATCGACGTTACTACATTCCCCGGCAAGTATGCTTTCTTGGTTGTTCGTGAGGAGGGTGATACTGAATGGACTCGTTTCGCTGAACCCACAGCTCCTGCTGCTTTCAACTGGAATTTCTACGACAATGAGACTGTAAGCCTCGATGATTATAAGGACAAGAAGATCCAATTCGGTTTCGAGTATGTTTCTACTGAGGAATGTGCCGGTACTTGGGAACTCAAGGATATCGTAGTGAAGGGTAAGACTGAATCAGGCGTTGCCAACATCGAGCTCGATGAGAGTGCCGCTCCTGTTTACTACAACCTCCAGGGTGTGCGCGTAGCCAACCCCGAAAAGGGCCTCTACATCGTAGTAAAAGGCAACAAGTCTTCTAAAGTAATGTTCTAAATCTGATCTAAAGCCAAAGCATCAGCCGAGGCAAATCAATAACCAAAGAGGGTGTATCATACCGATACGCCCTCTTTTTTCACTTTAATAAAAAATTAATCCTGTTTTAATGTTTTATTTTAAAAATAATTACTAATTTTGCACTATCCGACTAAAGCGGATAATTGTTCAAATTTATAAATTTAGTTTTTTTAAACATTTACTAACTCAAATAGCTAATTATGAAGAAATTTTTACTTTCTCTCGCTGCTATTGCATGCGCCGCTACCATGAGCGCTGCAACTTATACCGTTTTCGATATCGCCAAACCCGGCACTTGGACCGGCGATGCTAACGGTTGGACCAGCACTACTACCGTAGGTGACAAGTCTTTCGTCTTGACTACTGCTAAGGCTTCATCAACTACCGATCTTCTTTCTCCTGTTGCCAATACTTTCGCTTGGCGTGTGTACAAGGGATCTACTGTCAACATCAAGGCAAATGGTGTCAGCATGAAGCAACTCGTGCTCACTCTCGATGACTATAACGATGGCACATACGTAGGCATCCCCACACTTAGCGAAGGCTGGACTGCTTCTCTCGAGGGCGACCAACTTACTCTCGTCAGCGCAGGTCTCGATGAGATCACTTTCACCGCTGAAGAAAAGCAAATCCGCATCGAGATGATCCTCGCCTCTGACGAGGAGGGTGCTGTAGAGCCCGATCCCGATCCCGTGCCTGATGGTGTCGTGTATCAGAATGCTTTCGATTCAAGCATCGACGACTGGACAAAGATCAACGATGAGACTCTCTCTGACTATAGCGGCTGGAAGGTCAATAGCAATCCTAAGTGCGCTATCGCCAACTCTTACTATGAGCAAACCAACCATGCTGCAAATGCCAAGATGGAGAAGAGCTTCGACCTCACCAACTATGAGAACTGCCGCCTCAGCTTCGAACAGGCTTTCGGCTTCGACTTCCCCACTGCTCAGGTCGACAACTATCGCCTCTATGTGAAGAGCGGCGAATATACCGACTACCTCGCTCTCGCTAACTTCCCCGCAGCTCCCGCAAGCGGTAACTGGACTAAGGAATGGGCTGTCAACGAACTCGACCTCAGCGAGTATGACGGCTCTGTGATCACTATCGGTTTCGAATATGCTACCGACGGCTCCAAGTCTCGCGCTTGGGAGCTCCGCAACTTCGTCCTCTATGGCGAAGATGCTGCCGGAGTTAACGATATCGTAGCTGATTCAAACGAGGCTCCCGTTTACTACAACCTCCAGGGTGTCCGCGTTAACAACCCCGAAAACGGTCTCTTCATCGTTGTTAAGGGTAATAAGTCGCAGAAAGTAGTGTTCTAATCTCTCATTGAGTAAGTTATAGAATACTTTTTTGGGAATATATAGGGTTGTGTCACTCTTTTAGTGTCACAACCCTATTGTTTTTATAAAATATTTACTATCTTTGCACTTTATTAAATACTATACCATTGAATTACATTTTTTTATAATGAGTGCTATCCTGAATTCGGAGTCTCTCGACAGATTCCGTGATATATCTAAAGATTCTCTTCGTCTGAAGATCAAATCATTGTCTGACGAGTCGGCAGGCAGTGGTGACTTGTCTCGCCCTCGCATCTTGATCATCTATACCGGAGGAACCATCGGTATGATCGAAAACCCCGATAATCATACTCTCGAACCATTTGATTTCGAGTATCTTATCGACAATGTGCCCAAGATCAAACGCCTTGACTATACCATCGATAGTTTCCAGTTCGATATCCCTCTCGACAGCTCGGCGATGACCCCCTCTCACTGGCAGGATATCGCTTTTGTCATCGAAAATTTCTATGACGATTATGATGGCTTCGTCGTGCTCCATGGCACTGACACCATGGCTTATACAGCCTCTGCACTCAGCTTTATGCTCGAGAACCTCAACAAGCCCGTGGTGATCACCGGTAGTCAGCTCCCCATCGGTGAGGTGCGTACCGATGGCGAGGAAAACCTTATTACCTCTCTCCAGGTGGCCGCCGCTCGACGTCCAGATGGCTCTCCCATGCTCCGCGAAGTGGCTATCCTCTTCGAAAATTACCTCTGGCGCGGTAATCGCGCCACCAAGTATAGCGCCGACAATTTCAACGCTTTCAAAAGTAGCAATTTCCCCCGTCTCGCCAAGATTGGTATGGGTATCACTTTCCGCCAAGAAATGCTCTGGACTCCTTCTTCCGATAAGCCGCTGACTGTGCATTATGGCATGGATACCAATGTGATGTATCTCAACCTCTTCCCCGGCATCACTGTCAATATGATCCGTCACGCTTTCAATACTCCCGGCCTTAAGGGGGTGGTCCTCAAGACCTACGGCGCCGGTAATGCTCCGACGGATCCTGAGTTCATCCGCACCATCCGTGAGGCTGTGGATCATGGATTGGTGATCGTCAATGTCTCTCAGTGCGACAATGGTATGGTTGACCCATTGCGCTATCAGACAGGCTCCGTGCTCTATGGCGCCGGTGTCATCCCGGGACATGACCTTACCTCCGAGGCTGCAATCACCAAATTGATGTTCCTCTTTGGTCAGAACTATCCTATCGAGCGTGTCAAGGAGATGGTGGAAATTCCCCTCGTCGGCGAAATGAATTGACCCTTTTCCCTCCCTCCTTCTCTCGGTTTTGTCTCTGAATAATCGTATCCTGCGCCTCGCCCTGCCGGCTATCGTCAATAATATCACGGTCCCTCTATTGGGACTGTGCGACACCACCATCGCCGGACACCACGGTAGCCCCTCCTATATCGGAGCTATGGCGCTCGGTGCGATGATGCTCAATGTCATCTACTGGCTCTGCGGTTTCTTGCGTGCAGGCACCACCGGAATGACCGCCCAGGCTTTCGGCGCAGAGCATTATGACCTGACTCGCGATGTCTTGCGCAAGGCTCTAACCATCGCGCTCGCCATCGCTTTCGTAGCCATCTGCTGCATCTCTCCTCTGCGCCGACTCCTCTTCTTGATACTCGACCCCGCTCCCGAGGTGGCTCCTCTCGCTTCTCAATATTTCAAGATTTGCCTCTGCGCTGCCCCGGCTCAGCTGGCTATCATGGCGATATCCGGTTGGTTCATCGGCTTGCAGAACACTCTCGTGCCCATGCTCATAGCTGTCGGCATCAATGTCATCAACATAGCGCTGAGCATCTCGTTCGTCTGGGGATTCAACCTCGGATTTGCAGGTGTGGCTTACGGCACTCTCACAGCCAACTGGATTGGCCTCGTCGCCGCTGTCGCTTTCGTCGCCGCCCGTCTCCGTCGACTCCCCGACGAAGAGTGTGGCAGACGTGTGGCGTGGGGCAGATTCTTCAAAGTAAATACCGACCTATTCTTCCGCTCCGCTTGCATCATGGCGGTATCCCTGATCATGACCTCCATAGGCTCGCGCATCGGTGAGATCACCCTCGCCGCAAATGCCGTGATGATGCAGTTCTTCCTCTTCTTCTCCTATTTCATGGATGGCTTCGCTTTCGCCGGCGAGGCAATCGTCGGAAAAGCTGCCGGCGCTCAAGACTTCAGCGCAATACGCCGTGGCGTAAAGGCGCTGATGGGGTGGGGAGCTGCCATGGCGGCGATATTCCTACTGATCTATATCCTCCTCCCCGACCTTATCGTCGCTTTAATTACCGACGTCAACGAAGTGCGGCTCGCCGTGGCTGATATGCACCTCTGGCTCGCTCTACTCCCTCCCATCACCGTCTCCGCTTTTATCTTCGATGGCGTGTTCATCGGACTTGCCAGAAGCCGTGATCTCCTCGTTACTACTCTGATCGCTACTTCGGCATTCGTTGCCATCGCTTTTATCCACGGTGGCAGCCAATCTATACCCTCAAATTCCCTCCTCTGGCTCGCTTTTGAAACTTATTTACTACTTCGTGGCATTTTATTGGCCGCTTGTTTTATGAAATTTCAAAGGATTTCATTAACTTTGTGATATGATCCACGATTCTACTACATATCAAGCGGTTCGTGTGGGCGATGTGGCGGATTGGCGACTGATCTGCGTCATATCTTCCCGACGAATGTGTGCCTATCTCAAGCATACCGATCCGACTCGCGATCTCGAAGTCCTCTTCGATGAGTCTTGGCGCGATGACTCCTCTTCTCTGCTCAGCCGCATCGAAAATCTGGTTTACGACCATCCCCAAGTGCTCGACGATTTCTCCGCCGATATTGTCATCGTTGCCCCCCACACCATCTGGGTCCCTACCTCGATGGTGGAAGAGGATGAAGAGCAAATCGACACCCTCTTCAACCGAGTCTATAGTGCTGAACCTCAGGATATATCTTCCTCTCAAGTCGACGACGCCACGGCGCTATTCTCCCTCCTGCCGGGGCTCAACGCCTTCTTGCAGCGTACTTTCCCCGGGGCTCGGATCCATTCCCACCTCGCCGTGATGGCTCAGCGTTTCCGCGACAGAAGTTGCGACATGACTCGCGTCTATATCGATGTCCGTGACAATGAGGCCGATTTCGTCGCTTTCGATCGCCGTAACCTAATTATGGGGGCTACTCATGCCTGGCACGACCCCGCCGATATCCAATATCATCTCTTCAATATCATGAATGTCTATAACCTCGACCCGCGTACCACCCAGATCTCTCTCTCCGGCATCCGTGATATAAAAAATCAACTTATCGATGAACTCCGAAAGCAGATAGACTTCGTGATGCTTACCATGCTCCCCACCCTGAGCACCAAAGTATCAATGCCCCTCGCCGGAGCCCTAATGCTAAGACGAGACTAAGCTCTCCTTCCTCTCCCTCCTCCCCATTAATTTTACCTACTGCTGTCGGAAGTTTTGCTTCCGACCTAAAAATAAAGACCTTGAGAATAATAAGAGGAAAATATGGCAGACGCCGCTTCGACGTCCCTAAGAATATTACCGCTCGACCCACCACCGATTTCGCGCGCGAGAATATCTTCAACGTGCTCGAAAATCTGGTCGATTTTGAGGACTTGTCGGTCTGCGACCTCTTCGCCGGCACCGGAGCCATCAGCTGGGAGTTTGTATCTCGTGGCGCACGGCGCCTCGTCGCCGTCGAGCAGGCTGCTGTCCAGTCCGCTTTCATCCGTTCGGTTAAGGAGAAACTCGGGGATAAGGTACTCGCTCCCCTGCGTGGCGATGTGTTCCGTTTTATCGAACGAGCTTCCGAGTCTTTCGACCTCGTTTTCGCCGATCCCCCTTACGACCATCCCCGTTTCGCCGAAATTCCATCCCTGATCCTTAACTCCCCTCTCGTGAGGGATGATACCATAGTCGTCGTGGAGCACAACAAGAACCATGACTTCTCGTCGCTCCCCGGCTTCTTCCGCCATATCGCATACGGGTCGGTCAATTTCTCCCTCTTCCAAGTAAAATCCTCTCCCACCTCCCAACCCTCTCCCGTTTCCTGACGATTTCATGTTTTATCCCCACCATATTTAGCATTTTAATCAATCATGATCAAACTTGATAGCATCCAAGAAGCTCTTGAAGATTTCCGTAATGGTAAGTTCGTTGTCGTAGTCGATGATGAGGATCGCGAAAATGAAGGCGATCTGATCATCGCCGCAGAGAAAATCACTCCTGAGGATGTCAATTTTATGCTCAAAAATGCTCGTGGCGTACTCTGCGCCCCGATCACTATGCATCGCTGCGATGAGCTCGCTCTTCCCCGTCAAGTAGATGATAACACCTCGGTGCTCGGCACCCCCTTTACCGTGACTGTCGATAAGCTCGAAGGGTGTTCTACCGGTGTCTCAATCCAAGACCGCGCCGCTACTATCCGCGCTCTTGCCGACCCCAATTCCACCCCCGCCACCTTCGGCCGTCCCGGTCATATCAACCCACTCTATGCTCAAGATCGTGGCGTGCTCCAACGCGCCGGCCATACTGAGGCTGCTGTCGACCTCGCTCGACTCGCCGGTCTCTTCCCCGCTGCTGCCCTCATGGAGATCATGAGCGATGACGGGTCTATGGCGCGACTCCCCGAACTCCGCCGCCGTGCCGATGAGTGGGGTCTCAAACTTATCAGCATACGCGACCTTATCGCTTATCGACTCACCACCGAGTCCCTCGTGATCCGCGGCGAGGAGGTCGATATGCCTACAGCTTACGGCCATTTCCACCTTATCCCATTCCTCCAGAAGGATAACGGCCTCGAACATATCGCCCTGATCAAGGGGGATGTCGCCGGCGATGACCCCGTGCTCGTTCGCGTACATTCCTCTTGCATGACCGGCGATATCTTCGGATCGATGAGATGCGAATGTGGCGAACAACTCCATCTCGCCATGCAACGTATCGAACAGGAGGGTCGCGGTGCGATAATCTATCTCAATCAGGAGGGCAGAGGTATCGGCCTGATGGATAAAATCGCTGCTTATAAACTCCAGGAAAATGGCCTCGATACAGTCGATGCAAACCTCCATCTCGGCCATAAGGCTGATGAACGCGATTATGGCGTCGGAGCTAATATCCTCCATGCACTCGGCATCCGTAATATGAAGCTCATGACCAATAACCCCGTAAAACGTATCGGCCTCGAAGGGTATGGCGTACGTATCTCCGAAATCGTTCCGCTCGAAGTGGATCCCAATCCCTATAACAAGAGATACATGACCACCAAAAAGCAACGTATGGGTCATGACCTCCATAAGGTGTAATTTTTCTCTCTCATCTTCACTCTCAAAATTCCATCTTACCATGAATTTTAGATATCTTTATTTCGCATGTGCCTCGTTGGCACTCTCTCTGCTTTCCACTCCCGCTTCGGCGGAGAAGAAGGCTTTGTCACACGATGATTTCGATGCCTGGAATCGCGTTGCAAACCTCGCTATCAGCCGCGACGGCGCTTGGTCGGCATTCTCCATTCGCCCTCAAGAGGGGGATGATATGCTGACTCTCTATAATACCCGCACAGGCAAGCGTGTAAACATAGAACGTGGCTATAAGGTCACTATCTCTGCAGACTCTCGATGGGCTATCGCTCAGATCAAAGCACCTTTCGCCGTGACTCGTCAGGCGAAGATCGACAAGAAGAAGGATATGGATCTCCCCCAAGATTCCCTCGCTATCATCGATCTCCGCACTCTTCAGGTTACCAAAATTGCCGATGTCACTGATTATAAGATGGCTAAGGATGCAGGTAGCTGGGTCGCTTTCCGTTCTTGCGACACCTCGCTCATCACCCCAAAGCAACTCAAGGATAAGGACGCAGGACGTCCCCTCGTGCTCCTCAACCTCGAAAATCGTGTACGCAAGGTGACTCGTTGGGTCAAGGATTATTCCTTCTCTCGCGATGGCTCAAAACTCGCCATAAATATCCGAAAACCGGAGAAGGATTCCATCGCCACAGATGGTATCGGAGTCTTCGCTCTCCCCGATACTTCTTATACCATCATCGATCGCGACCGTCGCTTCTATAGCGCTCCCGTGTTCGATGAAGCAGGCTCCAGACTCGCTTATACCGCCTCCGACGATTCTATCAAGACCGGTACGAAGCGTGCCACCATCTATCTGAGCAACCTGCAGAACACACTCTCTTCCCCCGTTGAGATTAACCTCAAATATAAGAATGAGAAGGATGGCGATCTTGTGCCCAACCAGTATACCAAGCTCTCATTCTCTCACGATGGACGCAGACTTATCGCCGGCGTCGCTCCCATCATCGCCCCCGACGACACGACTATCGTCGATTTCGAACATGGCAAACTCGATATCTGGGTATGGAATAAGCCCTTCAATCCCCCGATGGAGGAGAACCTCCTCAAGCAGATTCGTGAGTGCTCTTATCCCGTGGCTATCGATGTTGAGTCTTTCAAGTCTACCCTGATCTCCGATTGCTTCTATGGCGATGTAGAGGCTCCCAACCGCTGGGATGGCGATTATGCCCTCGTTACCAACCCCGCCGACAAGATCGTCTCTTATCAGTGGGATTATTTCGCACCGGTTCGCATGGAACTGGTCAACGTTAATACCGGCGAGAATAAGTATATCGGCGATTGCCTCCGTGGCACCGGCGCCTCCCTCTCCCCCCTCGGCAAGTATGTCGTCTGGTTCCGCGATCGCAATTATTATGTCTATGACACTGCAGCCGGAAAGTCGGTG
Organism: Lepagella sp.; assembly: GCA_051872035.1. Taxonomy (GTDB): domain Bacteria; phylum Bacteroidota; class Bacteroidia; order Bacteroidales; family Muribaculaceae; genus Lepagella. The sequence continues at coordinate 70,852 of JBJEDL010000062.1, read as the reverse complement.
TGTGTCAGCGAGAAGGTGCCTTATCCACTCTGGGATGTCGATGACCGCCATCCTTCGCCTGCCGAAAATTATGGCATCGCCGGTTGGACCGAGGGTGACGCCGATCTCCTCGTATATGATAAGCATGACATCTGGGTGCTCGACCCCAAGGGCGTGAAGGATCCCGTTTGCCTTACTGTCGGTGATGGCCGCAAACGTGACATCCGTTATCGCTATCGCAATACTGACCGTGAGGATCATCGCAATATCGCCGCCGGCGACCGCCTCCTCTTAAATGTATTCTCTTACGCCGATAAGCGCCAAGGTCTCGCTTTCCTCAAGTATGGCGCTCCCAAGGCTCCGGAACTCGTCATGCTCGACACTTACGAGTTCTCACAGATCCTTAAAGCTAAAAACAAGGATGTATTCTCTTGGCAACGTGCCAATTTCTCTACATCTCCTGATATATGGCTCGCCGATGGCCTTAACCTCAATAAGGCTAAGAAACTCACCGATGCTAACCCCCAAATGAAGGATTATCGATGGGGTACTGCCCGCCTCGAAAGCTGGTATGCTTACGATGGCAGCCGGTCGGAGGGTGTCCTATATGTCCCCGATGACCTCGACCCCAACAAGAAGTACCCGATGCTCTGCGTGTTCTATGAAACCGGCTCGGAAGATCTATACCATCATTACACCATGGAACCCTCGTGGAGCTGGGTGAATTATCCCTTCTATGTGAGCCGTGGTTATGTGGTGTTCGTGCCCGATATCCATTATAACTCCGGCCGACCCGGCGAGGATGCTTACAATTATGTATGCTCCGGCGCCGAAGAGATGTGCCGCCGCTATCCCTGGATCGATAAGGATCATATCGGCATCGATGGCCAAAGCTGGGGCGGATATCAGACTGCCTTCCTCATCACTCGCACCAATATGTTCGCTTGCGCCGGATCGGGTGCTCCCGTCGCCAATATGACCTCCGCTTACGGCGGAATCCGCTGGGAGTCAGGCGATTCGCGTCAAGCTCAGTATGAACAGGGTCAAAGCCGTATCGGCGGTACCCTCTGGGAGAAAACTCCACAGTATATCGCCAATTCTCCCATCTTCTTCGCCGACCGTGTCAATACTCCTCTCCTTATCATGCACAATGACGCCGATGGAGCTGTGCCTTGGTATCAGGGTATCGAACTATTCATGGGTCTCCGCCGACTCGAAAAACCGGTTTGGATGCTCCAATACAACGGCGAAGCACATAACATCAAGGCTCGCCAGAATCGTAAGGATATCACCCGCCGCCTCCAGCAGTTCTTCGACCATTACCTCAAGGGCGATCCGATGCCCAAATGGATGAAGGAGGGTGTGCCCATGATCCGTAAGGGGCAGGAATGGGGATTCGAAGTTGAGTGATAGCTTTGATCTATGCCCTCCTCCCAAAAATTTAATGAACGCGCTCTTAATTTAGAAATCTCTTCTGATGATAGCTTTCGTTAATGCTAAAATAAATCTTGGTTTGCAGATCGTGAGACGCCGCGAGGATGGTTATCACGATCTGCGCACCATTTTCTATCCCGTCGGCTTATATGCCGGACAACCGGAGAACCCGGTTGCCTTTTGCGATATCTTGGAGATTGTGCCGGTGAAGTCGGAAACTCGTTTTTCCTTCTCGACTTCCGGGCGTTCTGTTGATTGCCCCATGGAGAAGAATCTCGTGTGGAGTGCCGCCGATCTCTATTTCAAGCGTTTCGCCCACCCCGATCTCTCTGTGGATATCCACCTCGAGAAGCATTTGCCCGATGGTGCTGGCATGGGTGGGGGTAGTGCTGATGCAGCATTCACCCTCCGTCTACTTCGCGATCTGGATCAGGAGCCACTCCCCGATGATGACTCTCTCGCACGTGCTGCCCTCGAGTTGGGCGCCGATTGCCCGTTCTTTATCCTAAATCGCCCCTCCTACGCCGAGGGGGTGGGGGAGTGCTTGTCTCCTATCGACATCAACCTCGCCGGAAAGTGGATCGCCGTCGCCAAACCCGACGTGTTCGTATCGACGCGTGAGGCTTTCGCCGGTGTCACACCCGCTATCCCGCAGTTCGACCTCCGCTCTCTCCCTTCTATCCCGGTGGAGCGTTGGCATGAAGTCTTGGTCAATGATTTCGAAAAGTCTATCTTCCCTATCCATCCCAACCTCGAGATGATTAAGGAGGAGTTCTATCGTCTCAACGCCATCTATGCTTCACTCACCGGTAGCGGTTCTTGCATCTATGGCATCTTCGATGATCTGGATATTGCCAAATTGGCACTACAAAATCTTAACACCCGCCCCGATATTATTTCTACTTATCTGCTCAAGGCGTAAGTGTATAACATTTTGAAACACAGACAGTAAGATTGGATAATGTCAGCGCGGTAAATAGAATTAAAATAAAAAATCAAGCCGTTTTTGCGTTTTTAACAATTATTGGCTTGATTTTTGCTATATATCAATATGACATCGCTTTTTAAGCTTTTTATTGATTATTATGAACCAAGAAGAATATAAAGAAAACGAGAATCTGAATGAGGAGGTTGTTGATTCCGCCAACGCCGCAGAGCAGCAGTCTCCCGAATCGTGTGATAACCCTGATGCCGAGTCGGTAGCCGACGAGGATGTCACTGCCGAGCCGGAAGTCGAGGAGGATGATCTTACTCGTCTCTCGAAGGAGGCGGAACAACTCAAGGCAGACGTCGAGAAGGAGAAGAAGGAGTATCTCTTCCTCATGGCGGAGTTCGATAATTACCGCAAGCGCACCATGCGTGAGAAGTCGGAACTTATCAAGAATGCCTCCGAAGGGGCTTTCAAGGGACTTCTCCCTGTGGTCGATGATATGGAACGTGCCATCAAGGCTTCGGAAGATACCGCCGACGTGGAGGCTCTCCGCGAGGGTCTCGACTTGATTTATAAGAAGTTGGTAAAGTATTTGGAACAAAATGGTGTAAAACCTATCGAGACCAACGGCGAGGCTTTCGATGATGTTACTTCTGAGGCTATCACCGTAGTCCCCGTGCCCGACGAGAACCTCAAGGGTAAGGTGATCGATACTATCGAGAAGGGTTATTATATCAATGAGAAGGTGCTCCGCCATGCCAAGGTGGTGGTGGGTCAGTAATCTTCCCTAATTTTTACTGTTATGGCTCAGAATAGAGATTATTATGAAGTGCTTGGCGTCGATAAGAACGCCTCTGCCGATGAAATAAAGAAGGCATATCGTAAGATTGCCATTAAATATCACCCCGATAAGCAGGGTGATAAATCTGAGGCTGAGAAGAAGGAAGCTGAGGAGAAGTTTAAGGAGGCAGCTGAGGCTTACGCCGTGCTTAGCGATGCTGATAAGCGTGCCAAGTATGACCAGTTCGGTCCGTCGCTCGGTCCGCAAGGTTTCGGCGGTTTCGGTGGTTTCGAGGGGGGCGGTATGTCGCTCGATGAAATATTCCGCCAGTTCGGTGACGTGTTTGGTGGTTTCGGCGGTGGTTTCGGCGGCTTTGGCGGCGGTTATACTCAAGCCCCGGTCAATCGTGGCACTAACCTTCGCATCACTGTCAAACTGACTCTCAAGGAGGTGCTCGAAGGAGTTACCAAGAAGGTAAAACTTACCAAATTGGTGGCTTGCCCCAAATGTAGCGGCACCGGTGCTAAGGATGGTACTGCCCTGAAAACCTGCTCTTCTTGCCATGGATCCGGTTATGTCACAATTACTCGCCAGTCTTTCTTCGGTATCTCGCAGAGTCGATCTGTTTGCCATGAGTGTAATGGCACAGGCAAGGTAATCACCGATCGTTGTACTAATTGCAACGGACAGGGTGTTATCAAGCAGCAAGTCGTTGAGGAAATCAGAATACCTGCCGGCGTGGAGACTAATATGGAGCTCGCTATGAGAGGTAAGGGTAATGCTGCTATCAATGGCGGCGAAAATGGTGACCTCCGTATCTTCATCCAAGTCGAGGAGCATCCCGAATTGAAACGTGATGGTTGCGACCTCTATTATAATCTGATGCTCGATTTCCCGACTGCTACTCTCGGAGGATCAGTTGAAGTGCCAACCATCGAAGGCAAGGCGCGTGTAAACATCGAACCCGGTACCCAACCCGGTAAAGTCCTCCGCCTCCCCGGTAAGGGTCTCCCTCAGTTGAACTCTTCTGCTCGTGGCGATCTTTTCATCAATATCATGGTATATGTCCCGGAGAAACTCTCCGATGCCGAAAAAGCGGCTATCGAAGCTCTCAAAGAGTCTCCCAATATTGTCCCCTCTGAAAGCACTTCCAAGAGAATCTTCTCCCGACTCCGCCACATTTTCCAATTCCATTAATCCCGGATTTGTGGCTCCGCCAATCATAATGGCACTTTTGTATGACACTCAAGACTTGAATTATTTTTATATCAAGAATGGAAGCATCAGGGAGATGCTTCCATTCTTTTTTTCTCCTTTTTGATGTATTTTTTAGTTAAATTTCGTTATAATAACGCCGTTTTGTTATCTTTCCGCAATTTTTTCATTATCTTTACGAGAAATTTGTAATTTTATAATCTATAAGCTATACTTCTCATGGCGTATCGTGCTCCTATCGACGAAAAAAAACTGATCGAAGACCTCCAAAACCCGGCCACCGCGCGCCAGGCTTTCGATACGCTTATGCGAACATACGGCGAGCAAATCTATTGGCAAATCCGTAAGATGGTGGTCAACCATGACGATGCCAATGACCTCCTCCAAAATTGCTTTATTAAGACCTGGAAGAATATCCACAATTTCCGCGGCGATGCTCGTCTCTCCACTTGGCTATATAAGATCGCGGTCAATGAGTCAATCAATTTCCTTAATAAGGAGCGTCAACGTCTCGGCATCACCGAGTCTTCCGACGATTCATTCCTCCTCCAAAATCTCGAAAGCGATAAATATTTCGACGGCGATGATCTTCAACTCCGCCTTCAGGAGGCTGTCGCCAAACTCCCCGAAAAGCAGCGCCTCGTCTTCAATATGAGATATTACGACGATATGAAGTATGAGGAAATGTCCGAAATTCTCGGAACTTCCGTCGGTGCCCTGAAAGCATCTTACCATCACGCCGTAAAGAAAATCTCCGCAGCCATCGAAGGCTCCGAAATTTAAGCGCGTTCTCAACACGAGCTCTTCTGACGGGTTATTCCCCTATTTTAACATTTATTATAGATTTTCTGTCATCCGGGTGCAAACATTTTATCCATTTTGCTTGTTTTACTAATAAAATGAAATCGTTTCATGATGTTAGGTTAGTTCGAAAAGTAATATGGAAAACATGTAATGCGCCCGATTGAGAAACCGGACGCATTTTTATATTTGACTTTGGGATTCTTCCGAGTTTGAATAATTCGTAAAATTTTTTCTTGCTTCATTAAACCATCGCCCTCTCCAAGAGTCAATAAGACAAAAGACCATGACAATGAAGGAAGAACAGTATATCATCGATAAGTGCGGCAAGAAAAGCCCCTGGCAAGTCCCCGAGGGTTATTTCGATGCCGTCAGATTGGAGGTCCTCGATAAGCTCCCGGAGTTCCCCGCAGCTCCCGAGCCTGTCAAACTCTCTTTGTGGCAGCGCATTAAGCCATACGCTTACCTCGCAGCTATGTTCGCCGGAATATGGTGTATGATGCATATCTTCCACGATATCTCTTCCGCCGATCAGCTCAGCCTCGATAATCCCCCGGCTCAGATCGCTGCTTATATGGCTGAACCCGATGTCGCCGACCTATATGCCACTCCTTCCGCCCTCTCTGATGTCGAACTTCTCGATGAAGTCAGCGCTGACTATGAGTCGTTCGACGAGTTCGAAAAGGATTTCGATTATCAACTTGACCCTAAATATGATAAGATAGATCTATGAAAAAGTATCTGATATTAGCCCTCTTGGCTATCTTAACGTTTACTTCTCCTCTTGCCGCCCAAAATAAAAACCGCGGCAAAGATCGCGAGGAAATGAAACGTGAAATCCAAGAGTTTAAACTTAAGTTCCTCGCTCAGGAGATGGACCTCGAAGAGAGCAAACAAAAGCAATTCTTCGACCTATATACCCAAATGGAGGAGGAAAGACTAAAGGTCATCAGAGACACCAAAGCTCTTGAGAAAAAACTCAAAAATGTCGAGGATGCCACTGACGCTGAATATGAGGCCGTATCTAAAGCCATCACTTCCGCTAAGGAAAAGGAGGCTGAAATCGAAAAAAGATATGACGAGAAGTTTTCTCAATTCCTTTCTCCTCGCCAAATCTTCAAAATGAAGTCCGCCGAACAAAAGTTCCGCGACAAAATGAGAGAGATGCGCCGAAATAAATGCAAATCTAAAAAGTAATTATCCATATTTTTTTGGTTATGTCATTTCGTCATATTTATTCTAAAAAGGAAGCCTTAGCTTCCTTTTTTTTCTTTCTTTTTTTCGCCGGGTGGCTCTTCTCTGCCCCTCAGACTGCTCTCGCTGCCTCTTCCCCGGCTTCTACTAATGCTACGGTCGCTAAAACCAAGTCTGTCAAACCATCTAAATCTAATGCTGATATGGCTTTCCCTCAAACTGTTAAGGCTCAGATGAAACAGGAGTTCGACTCCGCTCTGAACCGAAATGATGGCCTGTCTGCTCTCCGAAGCGCTATCAAGTTCATTTATGCCGATTCGGAGATCTCTGCCGACAGCGTTATGAAAAATGTCAATCTTTTCGAAACTATCGCTACCAAGTGCTCTGCACCTTGGTCCGGTCTTGCCTATCTCTATGAGGCTAAACTCTATTCGGAGTTCTATGGCGCCAATAAGTACGCTTACGATGGCAGAAATCTCCCTCTCAACGATATCCCCGAGGATGCAGCCCTCTGGAGTCGACCTATGTTCGAGAATAAGATCGTTTCGCTAATCTCACTCGCCCTCAACGATTCTCCTTCTCTCTTGAGCACTCCTGCTACCGATGCCCGGGATGTCGCATCTTTCCCCGACAATCTCTCCAAGGATGTCAAACCATATTTGGAGCATCTTTCCCTATTCGATGTTGTCACTATCAATGCTTTCGATATCTTGTCGATTTTCTGCGAAGGTAATGATGACAGCATCCCCTTTAATACCGAGGCTTCCACCTCTCCCGTCCGTCAACTCCGATTCGACATTATCGATAAGGCTTTATCGATCCGGCATGATGATAAGGACCTATTATCTTACGCCATCATCGCCTCCTGCATGGCTGACATATTACCCCGGGCTAAAGCGAAATCCTTTGTCGCTGAGCAGTATAACTTCCTCTCTGACACTCCAAACGCTGCCGATATGTTGCTGCGCTATTGCGATCAACTCGCCGACAATAAACTGACTTCGCAACCACGTCCTTATTTCGGCAGAAAGTCTGTTTCAAATTCTGACAATAATCTCATCCGCCGTAAGTGTTATGATCTTTTGAATGATTATCGTAGCCGTTTCCCCAAGGCTTATTGCATAAATAATGTGAGCAGCCGAATCGCCGATCTCTCCAAAAAGTCGCTCTCGGTCTCTTTCTCTTCTCAATATCTTCCCAATCAGCCTGTTAAGGTCTCGGTCAATGGGTCGGGTGTATATGATTTCTACCTCTTGGTGATACCTGTCGATACGACAGTTCTAACCGGCAAGAAATATTATTATGGAAGTAGTATCTCGTTTAAGGATCTGAAAAATAAGATTAAGGCTGTGGTGCCGGTGTCGGTGGCTGATTCCCTTCCCTCGCTCTTTGAGAAGGAGGTCGAACTACCTGCCCTCCCTCCGGGCCTCTATACTTGCATCCCTTCTACATCGAAGTCGCTCTCCGGTGTACTCGATTATAAGAGCTATTTGAGTGTCGATATCTTCAATGTCTCCGATATCTCGGTGATAAAGTCGAATATCAAGGGGGATAAGTGTATCTTACATGTCGTTTCGGCTTACAATCAAGCTCCTATCCCGGGGGCTAAGGTGAAGTTCATCGACGATAAGGCCTCCTGCCTGGCTAAGACTGATGCCAATGGCAGGGTAGAGGTGCCATATAAGAGTTGCCGGTATGTGGTTTCGTTCAAGGATAGTTATGCCTACGGTTCGACCTATTCCGGATGGTATAACACTGACCGTAAGTCTCTCTCGATACATGGATCGATGTTTACCGACCTCTCTATCTATCATCCCGGCGATTCTATCCAATTCTCCGGTGTGATATATTCCAAAGATAATCGCCGCTTCCATCCCCTCTCCGATGTCTCTGTCGAGTTGGCTCTCAAGGATGCCAATTATCAAGAAATCGACACCCTCTCCCTCAATGTCGATCAGTTCGGACGCTTCTCCGGCAAGTTCAAACTTCCCAAGGAGGGCTTGCTCGGCAATTGGAGTTTGCAAGGTAGTGTGTGCATCCCACCCAATTATAGCACTCTCCCAGAGAAACTCGCCCGGCTTGCCGGTAAGTATTGCACGTTCGAGTCCAGCTTCGTTGTAGCTGACTATAAAGCGCCGACTTTCACCGGCGTTGTTGCCTCGGATCTCCCCTCTTATAAGGTGGGCGACAAAATCTCTTTCCATGGCTCTGCCAATACCTACGCCGGAATGCCCGTGGCGGATGCCAAGGTCTCGTATGTCGTGAAGTATGCTCCCCTATGGTGGTTCGGTTATGGCTCGGATGCCTCTTACGGCGGCGAAACCATCACCGCTCAGGATGGATCGTTCGAAATTACACTCGACACTAAAGGACTGATCGGCACTGACTTCGAACGTGGATCGTTCACCCTTTTGGTCACTGTCACCAATGCCGCCGGTGAGTCCCAAGAGCTACAACCTCTTTATTTCTCCCTCTCGGAGGCTTGCCATATATCCCCGAGCAGCGACCTCGCTATGATCAATGCCTCGGTTGCCAAGTCCTATAATGTGCCGGTATATGACATCTCCCACCATCCGGTGGTGAAAACAGTATATTATGCCATCGACGATATGAAGGGTGAGCGCATCGCTTCCGGTGAGTTCCAATCTCCCTCCTTCTCTCCCGATATGTCGAAGATCCCTTCAGGCAAGTATAAGTTGTCGTTCTCTCTATCCCCCGATTTCTCCGATGCTGCCGATGTCGTGTCGAATGAGATGGTGGTGTGGCGCGATAATGACAAGACTCCACCTGTCGAGTCTCCCCTCTGGATCACTGCCGATAAGATTATCGCCCCTCGCGGTGATCGTCAGGTATCCCTCCGCGTCGGTTCTTCTTACGATAATGGCTACATCCTGGTGCAAACATGTGATGTCGACACCCTCATCAGCGAGGTGTGGGTGATGGTAAACAAGGGGTTCGTATCGCTCGATTTCAATGCTCCCGCCGAGGATTCGCGTCTTTTCATTAATGTCGTCGGTATGAGAGATCTTAAGTCTGTCGTTAAGCGTGTCGTGGTGATACCGGAACTCCAAACCAAGAGTTTGGTAATATCACAGGAGTCTTTCCGCGATCATATCGAACCGGGAAATAAGGAGTCGTGGCGATTCTCTTTCAAATTTGACGATAAGCTATGCCCATCTATCCCCGTTATGGCGGTGATGAACAATAAGGCTCTCTCCGCTCTCGAACCCTATAGCCTATCTCGTCCCAACACGTCGCTGAGTTGGATTCCTCGTCTCTCGACAGAACCAACTTCAATATCCTCCTATTCGGTAAAAACATCTCTTTATCAGTCTGTTCAGGGTCGTGTTTTCCGTACTTACCCGACTCTCTGCCAACTTATCGACTATTATGGCTACCGCTCCGGCGTTCGCTCTTTCCGATATGCTAAGTCTGCCGTCATGGAAGAGGATTGTGATATGATGATGGATTGTGCAGCTCCATGTGCCGCTAATGAATGTAGTTCTATTGGTGCAGTGGCTGAAAAGGCTTGTGTGGAAATGGAAGAGTCTTCGGTTGAATCCGATGCGCAAGAGGATGCTACCCCATCCACAGATTTGACTCCTCTCAGAGATGTGAATAATCCGGTAGCTCTCTTCTTGCCGGATCTCATCACTGATCAGCAGGGTGTCGTGTCTATCGATTTTGAAGCCCCCGATTTCGTAGGTATGTGGCAACTCCATCTTCTCGGCTTTACCCCCGAACTGAATGTCGCTGTCGAGTCTTTGGATGTCACCTCTGCCAAGCGTGTGATGGCGCAACTCAATGCTCCCCGTTTCGTCAGAACGGGCGATGTGGTCGCCGTGTCGGCTACTCTTTTCAATAATGACGATGCCCCCGCCGATGTCGCCGGACGTATCGTGATTTGCGATCCACTCACCGGTCGGGTCATCCATCAGCAGGAGTTTGAACCTCTGTCGCTCTCTCCCTCTGCTTCGCGTGTCGTTACTACTTCGTTTACGACTCCGGCTGACCTTAATTCACTCTGTATTAAGGCCTATGCCTCGATCCCCGGTAGCTCCGACGGCGAGCAGGCGATCGTGCCCCTCTTGCCGGCAAGCAACCCCGTCTTGGAGTCGACTTCTTTCTATCTCCGGCCGAATGCCGATTCTTTCAATATCCAACTCCCGAAGTTTACCGACGATGCCGTCGTGTCGCTCACTTATTGCGATAACCCCGTCTGGGAGTGTGTCACCGCTCTTCCCGACCTCTTGATGCCTAAGTCGGATGAGTCTATCCTCGATATCCTCTATGTGCTTTATGGCAAGTCGGTGGCTCAAGGTATTTTCCGCCGCTTCCCCTCTCTATTGGAGGGTGTTCAGGAGCTGGCTCATTATGACGGCGATAGCTCGCCTCTCGTCTCTCCCCTCGAACGAAATGAGAGCCTGAAACGCGTGTCGCTCAATAATACCCCATGGGTCCGTGACGCTCAGTCGCAAACCCTCCGTATGCAGGGGCTCGTAAATTATGCCGACCAAGATGCCATCGCCTCCCAAATCGATAATCTTATGGAGACCATCGCAGATCGTCAAAATAGTGATGGCGGCTGGAGCTGGTGCCGAAATTTTAAGGAGTCTTCTTGGTTCATTTCTGATTTGGTAATCTCTACTTTCGGATCTCTCAAGAATCTCGGATATCTCCCCTCCGATGCCGAACCTATGGTGGAAAAGGCCATAAAGTATGTCGATAAGGAACTTGTGAAGTATAAGAAGGAATACAAGTATATCTCCGACCGTACCCTCCTCGATTATATCTTCGTACGTGACCTCTTCTATGTCGATCTCCCCAACCGGGAGTTTGAAAAGATTCGCAAGGATTTCCTGAAGTCTTTGCGCAAGAAGTGGACCGGTTTTGATGTTAAGGATAAGGCTACTGCAGCTATGATCCTCTCTCGCACAGGCGATAAGGAGACTGCTGATCTGATCTTGGAGTCACTCCGACAGTTCGCTTCTTACACTCCTCAGAAGGGTATGTGGTTCGACAATATCCATTCGGATGCCATCCTTCAGTATCGTTCGCTGATCTCGACTTCCCGCGTGCTGGAGGCTTTTGCCGAGATTCAACCCAATGACCCGGCTGTCGATCAGATCCGTCAGTTCCTCGTCGTTACCAAGCAGACCACCGATTGGGGTGGAAATACGAGCACTTGCTCTGCCATCAATGCCATCCTCTCTTCCGGCACTGATTGGACCATCCCCACCGAGTCACCCCTTTTCTATCTCAATGGCAGTCAGATTGAGAATGTCAAGGCAACTCCTCACACAGGCGCCGTAGTCATTGATATCGATCCGAAGGCTGCATCGGGTGCCACCCTCTCTCTGAAACGTAGCGGCAACGGTCCCGCCTGGGGTGGGGTAGTGGCGCAGTGGGTCGCTCCCATCCTCGATGTAAAAGCGGCTTCGATACCTCAGCTCTCTGTCGAGAAGAGCGTATATGCCGTGGCGCACTCGGGCGAGGATCGTGTAGTCTCTGATTCTTATAAGCAGGGAGAGCGTCTCCATGTCACTATTACTCTGATCTGCGACCGCGATCTTGAATATGTCACTGTCAATGACTCCCGTGCTGCTTGCCTCGAACCTGTAGAGCAAATTTCAGGTTATGACGCTGTCGATGGTGTATTCGTATATAAGGAAATTCGAAATGATGTCACCAATCTCTTCATCCCCTTCCTCCCCAAGGGTAAGTATGTCATCGATTATGAGTGCTTCGCCGACCGCACCGGAACTTATTCCCTCGGCATAGCCACAGCCCAGTCGCAGTATGCTCCGGAGATCGCCGCACACTCTGCCGGCGCACAAATCACCATCCTCCCCTGATCTCATATCCCTATCTTATAGAATTAGAGCGCGTCCCTCTTGCAAGGAACGCGCTCTTCTTATTGAATTAGCGTCAGGATGCCGTCGGGGTTATTCGTCGGCTTTCCAGTTTACATATTGCTTTACAAATTTGCCTTTCTCGACTGTCTCGAAGATGATCTTCGCCGGCTTGGTCGAGTTGCCATCGTAGATGTAGAAGTGGATAGTTACTGTCGGATGGAAGTCTCCCACCGGCTGCATGTTCGGGTAGAGCACTGACAGTGTGCCGGGGCCTACCTCTTCTTCGAATCTCTTCTTCATCAATGCCACGATCTGTTCGTCGGTCATACCTTCGTAGGCGGTCGGGTTCTGTGCCCTCGCTGAGGATGCGCGCAGGTCGATGTTCCCCTGATATGCCGATACGCCGGTGTAGTAGTCGTTGTTGCCATAGGAGGTGATGTAGGCCTCTCCATCGGGCACATTATCACGTGTCCAGTCTACACATGCCTGGTAGAACCATGTGCTCAAGGGCTGATTCTTGCCTGCCGGAAGTGTCAACTCTACCGAGGGGTCAAGCTGCCATTTGCCGTCGCGTCGCACAAATTGGTTGGTTACCTCTCTCACGCCGTTGGTGGCTATGCTGTCATACCATTTCGATCCGTCGAAGGTGTATTCGGCGCAGGCATAGCTGGTTACCTTGTTAGAGAAGTATTTGTAGGCGACATATTTCACGGCATCTGCCGATGCGTAGGGATATTTGTTCTTCATGAAGATGGGAAGCAGTTCGTCGGCTTGTGTGCCGGAGAAGTTGCCGTAGGACAAGCCCATTGCCTCATAGTCTGCCGGCTGGATCACTGTGATGTTCGAGCCTGCTGCCGACCATTTCGAGCCGTCGAATACATAGACTGCATTCTCGCTCACTGAGGGAACGACCACCGATCTTGTGGCTTTGCGACGTGGCGATGATGTGGCTGCCGATACCTTGGTCACCACGATGTTGGCATTCACCATGTCGCCCGATTGTGAGGTCTGGGTGAAGTAGCCGCTTACAGTTGCTTTCGTACCATTCTGAAGCAGTGCCTTGGTCTCATCGCTCGCATAGTATATAGATCCGCGTGCTGCTTCCGAATCATCAAATACGATGTTGTAGTAGTTGCCATCCACCACTACTGTGCCGGTAATCGTGCCATAGACTGCCAATGCCGGATCGCTGTTGGCATGCGCCGATACAAGATAGTCTGCCGTCAAGTTGACAGGTGCAGGATAGGTGTAGGATTGACTCCCCACTTTCTTCAAGTTCTCGGCGTAGGCGATCTGCATACAGTTCTTGAAGCTGGTGATCGCACCGGTGGCGATTACCTGGTCGCCGATGGCATATTCTTGGTAGGGGAAGCCGCTGCCATACACCAGAATTGAGCCTGCTTTGTCGGTCAGAATGATGCCGCGGGTGCAGATACCGGTCACTACACCATTCACTGTAACTTCATCGCCGACACTCAGACCGGAGGTCAGCACTGAACTGAGCTCGAAACCGGGGGTCTCCGGATCTTCCGTGCCTCCGAAGTTGGGGTCTACTTCCGAACGATTGTAGTTCACCACTACATATTCTCCGGCCTCTGCTACCAGGTTGTCTGCCAGAATCTTGGGAATGTTGGCAGATGCCGAGTGTGAGGGAGAGAAGGCGGCGGTGTAGTCGGTAGAACTGCCATAGACGATCTGGTAGTCTGCTTCGCTCACCACATATTCTTTGGCTCCGTTAAGCCCTTTCATCACTTCGGGTAGTTCTCCCACTTCGCGATAGGTCAGGTTGAGTGCCGATCCGTCGGAGAGAGAAAAGTAACAGAAGTTGGCATCTTTAAGATAGTTGGGCATATACACCTCTGCTGTCGCCGAGGCGTTGAAGTAGTGCTGCGATTTGATCGCTGCCAATTCGTTGGATACTCCCGCCTCTTCTGCCAGTGCCTTGTTGGCGCTGTTGACTGCCAAGTATTCATAGTCGGCGTCGGTCAGTGTATAACTCAGGGTCTGAACGTCGGTGGCTGTATGCCCCTCTTCAAATCCGTCGAGATAATGATTGTTCCAACTGTTCTCGCTGCATGATGCCATCAGCAGCATCACGCCTCCTGCCATCAGCAGGTGTCTTATGTTGATTTTCATTGTGTTGTCGACTTAGAAGTGTATCTTAAGTTTGATTGAGAAGGTGCGCCCGTAGGAGTAGATCACGCGGAAGGCATTGTTCCATGCTCCGGCTGTGTCGCTCTGGGTGTATGCATCTTTTACATAGTAGTTGTTCAAGAGGTTGTTCACGTTGCCATAGATCGTGGCTTGCACTCCGCCGATCTTGAAACGATAACTTACGTTCAGGTCAAGCTCGTTGCCGAAGGGTATCTTCCAGGGGTTTGCCACTTCGATTACTTTGCCGTTGTCGTAGGCCGATGAGGATACCTCGTAGTCGGAGTAGTTGCGTGCCGAGCAGGTCCAGTCTGCACCGATGCGGAAGCCTTTGAAGGGCTTGAAGGTAACGCCTACGAAGGCTGTGGTCTGCGCCGAACCGCCGATCTTGCGCCCTTTCTGGTTCAGGGTCGCTCTCGCATGGTCGGGTGCCATGATGCCGCTGGCGATCGCTCCAGTGTTGATGTCTGCCAAGGGATATCCTTCGCTGCTGTAGAAGTAACCGGTCGGGTTGGAGTTCCATACCCAGTCGCCGATCGAGAACATTCCGTCAAGTTCCATCCAGTTGAATGGTATGTATTTCGCGTTTAGCTCGATACCCATGTGACGTGCATTTACACCCGAGAGGCTGATCGAGTAGTATTGACCTGCCAGATCGCCGGTGCGGATCTCACCCGAGCGGGTAGTGCTCTTGTCGCTCTTGTCGATCCATTCGGTGTAGTAGAGGTTGGCGTTCAATGAGAATTTCGGCGAGTGATATCCGTAGCCCACCTCAAATGATCCGATCTTCGAGTTCTTCGCATCGGGATTGATCATATTGCTGGTAGATGAACTCAAGAACACGCCGTAGCTGAAGAAGGGTGCACGTGAGATATAACCTCCATTCACATAGACGTTGTTGTGACGGTTGATGTTATAGTTGACACCTGCTTTGATCGTTCCTCCCAAGAAGGTCTTGGTCTTCGAACGCTCATGCTCTTCGTCGTAGTAGAATTTGTCGCGACGCCAATAGCTGGTACCATTGAGCGATCCTGCCAATATGGTGGTGAGCTTGTTGTCGAACGCTGTGTATTCCGCCTGGGCGTAAGCTCCCTCTTGGGTTACATAGCCATAGTAGTTGCGATAGGCGATGTCGCCGACCCCAAGTTTCTCATATTTCCAGTCCGGATCAGCTGCAGCTGCATTGTTGATGGATTTAACATTCTTGCGGCTTTCGTAGTTCATGTAGTAGTCTCCTTCATAGAGATCTACGATCTTGTTGTAGTGGTGTCCTACATAATATCTTACGTCGATACCGCCGGTGAAGACCAACTTCTTGGGGATGAACTCATTCTTGTAGGTAGATACGAGTCCGATCCATGTGTGCTCGTTTCTTCCATCGGTCATCACCATGTTTGATCCCGTGGTCGATTCCATATTCATACGCTGGATGGCGGCATAGTCGAAGGTGCCGTCCGGACAGCGGAAGAGGGTATTAACATTGCCTGATGATGCTCCATACCAGCTGGAGTTGCTGAGGCTTGTGCCATTGTAGGTGCCATGGCCCTGACCGCTGTAACCTCCACCCGATGAGAAGCTGGCATAGATAGTGCTCGAGAGTGAGGATTTATGGTCGATCTGCCAGATGTGTCCCAATGAGATTTGAGGCTTGTGATAGTGGTTGTAGTTAGAGTTGCGTACTTGCCCATGCATATCATATCCGAAGGTCGGATTGTATTTGTAGGGCGATGCTCCATTCATATAGTCGCGTGCCTCTTGCCAGCCCTCGATGGAAAGTCCGTTCTGACTGCTGCGCTGATAGTGGGTCTGCGGTGCGCCGAAGGCTGTTAAGGAGAGCTGATGGCTGTCGCCAATGCGCTTCGATACGTTCACAAAGTAGTTGTAGGAGTTGAAGTTGGTGCCCTGGATGTAGCCGTCACCCCATTTGCGCGATCCCAACACGGTGATGGCCCAACCATTCTTCATCAATCCGGTCGAAAGGCTAAATCCTACATTGTTCATCATGTCGTTGCCCATGCCATACCAGGCTGTGCCGCCTCGCTTGGCATCGGTCGAGCGGGTGGTGATGTTGATCGTTCCTCCCACTGAGGGTGAGGAGATGATCGCCGCACCAAGTCCGCGCTGGGTCTGCATGTTGCTCGTTACGTCGGAGAGTCCTGCCCAGTTGCTCCAGTAGACTCCGCCCCATTCCATGTCGTTGATCGGAAGTCCATTGATTAATACGGCTAAGTTCTCCGATTTGAAGCCTCGCATATTGATCTTGGCATCGCCGAATCCACCTCCGTCGGGTGTCGCCCATACGCCGGGTGTCGTCTTCAATACTTCCGGAAATTCTTGATTGCCAAGCTTGGCTTCGATCTCCGGCGCGCTGATCTGCGAAATCGCTATCGGCGTCTTGCGTGTCTTGGCTATCGATTGGGTGATTACTACGTCTTGTAGCATCGTCGATTCTATCTCCATCGAGATCTGCCCAATTTCTTTCTTTACTTTCATGGTCTGGGGCTTGTAGCCTACGTATGATATCTGGATATCACGCGTATTGTCGGGTACCGACAGCTTGAATCGCCCATCTATGTCTGTGTTGGCGCCGATCTGTGTCCCCGGCACCTTGACTACGGCTCCGATCAGGGGCTCCCCCTTCTCGTCGACCACCTGACCGTGACACACCACATCCGCCAGCGCCCCTGTCGAGCATACTGACGTGATCGCTATCGTCACGCCCATTAGAATCTGTCTCTTCATAAGTTGTGATTTTTGGTTTTCTGTTTTGTATGGTTGGTTGTAATTGATTTATTTTCCACAAATATAATTATTTTTTAAAACTTTTTTACAAAGCATGTGCCAAATTTCACAATTTTTTTAATTTTTCTCCCCTAATATGCCCCGATACCCATTATTAGAGATACTATTTTTTGCAGTTTCCTCCTTTTTTTCATAATTTAGCAGTATGATTAGGTTATTCAAGTCTTTTTACAATATACACATATTGGCTATATGTCTTATTTGGGGGTTCTCTATTCAACTCTACGCTGCCGAGATTAAAAGAGATAATAGGCCATCAGATGTGTTACTACGGGAGGGTATTTCTTTGATTGAAAAGGATACACTGTTGGAGAAGGCTGTCGCGTCTCTTTCTGAAGTTTCCAATAGATATTATGATAATCCCGAAAATCTTGAAAATAGAAAAAATGCAGTTAAGTCTATGGCGGAATTGGGAAAGATCTATAGCGTAAAATTATTTGATTATCCCAAATCTTATCGCTATTTATCCACTGCCAAAATGATTGGAGAGGAGATTGGCGACAACTATAATTTGTCAAGAATTTATGCCATGCTGGCTAATATTTATATGGTGTGTGGCGACTCTAATGATAGTATTTATCACATTATAGATTCGTTAGAACATGCTTGTGCCAAGGCTGCTCTTGAAGGTCGAAATGATGATATGATCGCCAGGTTCGTGATAAATATTGCGATGTCTGCTTTTCAAGAGGGGAATTTTCAAGGTTATGCCGATGAAATAGCCAAAATCAAGGCCTATAAGTTCGACTCTAAAGCCCAATCAGTCATTACATTAGGAATAATTAATGCTCTCGAATCGTTCGTAGATAAGAATTATGACGAAGCTGTAGCGATCTTGTCTCACTTGAGATCTCTATATAATAATGATCGCAGCACTGATAGAAATGTGTATAGCATTGAAAGAATGCTTCAATTAGTCTATCAGGCTATGGGAGATCGTGTCTCGGAAGAGAAACTCATCCGATCGCAGTTGGCGCAGTCGGTCGCTCTGGGTCAGAAAGATTATGAACTTTTTGCATACGCTCATTTGGTCAATTTTTATAATTCTATAAATTCTCCCGATTCGGCTCATTTTTATCGTATCAAGTATCTCCTCCTTAAAGATGAAATGGAGGAAACATCCGGGTTTGATAAGGTGTTAAATATCGAAATGCTTGATAAGATTGATGCCGCTAATGAAGAAATTAAAGAATTGTCTGTAGAAAAAATGAAGTCCCGACGCAGGCTTATGCTTACTATATGCATTTCTATTGTTGTCTTCGTATCTGCTGTCGTGTTACTGATCTTTTTCTTTAACCTTCGTCGAAATCATCGTCTCTTGTATCGTCAGAATCGTCAACTCCTCGACATCGAAGCTCAATATCGACTCTTGCTTAAAAATAAAGACCTCGCCGATTCGGTTATCCCTTCCTCCGCCGATAAAGATGTTAGTGCCATTGATGATACCCGGGAATCTCCGAGCGATTCGGAGTCTGAAGCAGAACTTATGGAGGTGTTTGCTTCGATTCTTAATTTTATGGAGTCATCTGATGATATCTACCAAGCCGGTTTTAACCTTGAAACTCTTGCGAAGAAAATCAACGTATATCAGCGCATTGTCTCGAAGGCTATTAACCGTTGTGCAGGAAAGAACTTTCATCAGTTGCTCAATGGATATCGTGTGCGTGAAGCTTGCCGTATTATGCCCGATACTGACCCTCGAATACACACCGTAGAGTATATCGCCGATCGAGTCGGCTTCAAATCTCGTACTTCTTTCGCCACTCTCTTCCGCAAGACCACAGGGCTGACTCCCTCTGACTATTGGAAAATGTCGCGCTTAGAGCGCAACTCTTAGAGCCTAACCCTTAGAACAAGCTCTTAGATATCATACAAGTTTTAATACTTCTAACGTATCAAAACGCGTTTGAAGTCATGCATTACTTCGTTTCTCTTTGCATTCCCATTTCGATAAACTAATTTAGCCATCGCGAATCTCTCCCGATTCGTGTTTAGTCTAATCCAAATATTATTTATTATGAGAAAACAACTACTTGTATGTGCTGTAGCTTTGTCTACTGTCATCGGACTTTCTGCATCCCCAAAAGTCACAGTTACTCCGCTCGGTGATTATCCTGCAGATCGACCCGAGAGATCTATTAGCCAAGCTGATGTGATCGTCAACGAAAATTTTGAGGCTTTCACTGCCGGTTCTACCGATTCTCCCGATTGGGAAAATAAATTATGCGTAGGTTATAGCAATGGTGATGAAACTATTGATCCGGCTTTTACTCACGGTAATCAATGGTATGGCCATTATGTATGCCAAGCCGGAGGGGCTGCTGCTCTCTACAACATAAATGCTCAAGCTCCGGCATATATCAAAACTCCCAAAATGGATTATTCCGGTTCGATTAAAATCACTTTCCTGGTTAAGGCTCTTAAAACTTCTTGGCAACAGGAAGATGAAAATGGCGAATTGAAGACCATGGGCTATTCGTGTTCCTCTTTGCTCCTTTATATGGGAAATGACGATGATCGTCCTTTCGATTTCGGAGACTCTCAAGAAATCAATGAAAATGGCTTTATGAAAAATTTCCCCATTTATCCTAATCAGGGCTGGTGTGAGGTTACTGTTGAGTTCGACAATTATTCTGCATATCATGACTCTTACTTCGAAATTGCTTCTGTCGGCCATATCCTTATTGACGATGTTAGAATTACTCAGTCGATAGATAAATTTATTGCTTCCCCCGTATTTAAGGGGTTCACAGCTGCCTCTGAAACGTCTTTCACCGTTACTTTCGAGTCTGTCAGAAAATCTTCTAATTATTATCTCTACCTTTATGAACTCGACGGGTATGAAGAAGATGGAACTCCTATTTATAAAACCGTAATACCTTATTCCTACCTCTTCGCTCCCGAAGAACTTGAAGAGCTCGCTGATATGGGAATGACTCCTGAAGAATATATTCAGATGATGGCTGACGCTTACGGCATGACTGTCGATGAACTTATGGAGATGCTGATACCCGGCAAACCTTATAATAATGTAGGCACCGTGGACAGCGTTGATGGTAAGAATTTATATTCGTTTGAATACACAGATCTCGACCCTGACAAACAATATTATTTCGACATTCGCTCTCACTATTATAAAACTTTCTCTCCTGAAAATATCCGACCCGTCGATGTTATTGCTACGCCGGTTAATCTCCCTGCCACCAATGTTACAACTTCTGCTTTCACAGCTAATTGGGAACCTGTCTCGAAAGCTGATGGTTATTATGTAGATCTTTTTGGTGCAAATATGGCTGAGGAAGATACTGAAGATTTTGTTATCTTCGAAGAGGATTTTGATGGTACTTATGCTCTTACTGATGCCACCGATATCAACAATCCTGATGTTACCGGTAGAGATAGCGATATCGTATTCGATGACTTAACTTCTTCTCCAGGCTGGGATTTTGCCAATAATTACATCCTTTTGGTTCAAGGCATGGCCGGACTTGGTGTTGATGCTTATGGTAGCTTCTTGCTCACTTCTCCCAATATTTATGTATGGAACAGCGATAAAGCTAAAATCGCTCTGCGCGTTGTAGCTCCCTATGAATATTATTCTTTCTATATCCGATTCGCTGACAACATCTATCAAATCAATGTCGAAGGTAAGGTGTTCGAGGATGTTATTGAACTCCCGACTTGCGGCATGAGTGAATGCACTCTCGGCATTTCCGGACCCAATGAATTCCCTATTTTCATCGATTATATCTCTATAAGCCAGAATCTCAAGGCCGGACAGTTCGCTTACACTTGGCTCGGTCGATCTGAAACTGATAAGGATAATACATCGTTTGATTTCGAGGAACTCGATAATGAGGCCTTCGGATATTACGCTTACTATGCTTCTGCTTTCAAGGGTGAGGGCAAAGAAAAAATCGTCTCTTTTGAAAATGGCAGAATGGTGGTCGACCTTAATAATGGCTCTTCTCAATTCGCTAACTTACACCAAATTAAGGTGGCTGACAACATTGTTGAAGTCGAAAGATTTACTCTCGATGGTACGCGCATCTCTGCTCCCGTTAAGGGCGTGAATATCATTAGATATAATGATGGCTCTACTCGTAAAGTAATTGTTAAATAAAAGTTTCATAATGAACCGTTGATAGTTGGAAGTGTCGTGGTGCTTTCGTACTGCGGCACTTCTATCTACCTTTTTCTCTCTTAGTTATGAAGAAGTTTTTGTTAACAATATCGATTCTCGTGCCTTGTCTGAATTTATCTGCCGAGGTCTTTGAATTCTCTTATAATTTTGAGAATCTCCCGTCTCATGGTTATGGTAATTCTAAGACTGAAACTTTCGATGTGGCTATTCATATTGATAATCCCTCTTTGATCGGGTTGACTATCAAGGGTGTAAAAGTGCCCCTCTCTCAGAACGGCATTTCCCAAACATCTGCTTGGGTATCTTCTGAACTCAATCTCGTTAAGAAGAATGGTCAAAATGTCAATTCTCCGGATATGTTGTCTCAATACGGTGATGTGGCGGATGGATGTCTCGAGATATATTTTGATCAGCCTTGCATTGTCCCGGAGGGGGGTTGTTATGTCGGCTATTCGTTTACGGTAGATGAACTTAATGATGACAATTCGACTCCCGTTGCCGTCGTTGATGCTACTCACCCTTCCGGATTGTTCTTACACTCTTCTCGCACCAAACTCCGTTGGGGTGCTATGTCGGAAGATATTGGGGCTATCAGTGCCATGTCTGTTATTCTGGATGGCAACGTGCCGCAGTATGCCCTTTGCTTTTCATCTGTTGATCTTGTCGGTGCTGCCGGCGATCAGCAGACTGTTTATCTCCCTATCGTGAATTGCGGTTCTTCTGAAGTTTCTCGGTTCTCTTACTCTTATTCTGTGGGTGACATCTCCGACTCCGGTGTAGCCAACCTGGATACTCCTCTCGCTCCTCATATCGCCGCTCGCGGGGTCGCTCCTGTTTCCGTGAAAATACCCGATTCTACCGGTCAATACAATATCCGGTTTTCTATCAATTCAATCGAGAATGTAGATGTCGATCCAAATCAATCTTCCGGAATATTGACCGTTTATCCTTTCTTGCCTGTATGCCGGCCTCTTATTGAGGAGTATACTGCCCTCTGGTGCGGTTGGTGTCCGCGTGGATATGTTGCGCTCGAAACTATGAAGGAACTTAAAGGAGATCTCTTTGTCGCTGCCGCTTATCATTCCGGCGAAGATATGGCTTTGAATGGTAGTGCTCCTAATAGCCCCGATGGTTATCCCTCCGCTTATGTCAATAGAAATGTTTCTGTGAATATCGGAAATATTTATTCCGAATGGGATACTTTTAGACAAGTCTTGCCCGATGCCGATCTGGATGCCTATCTCGAGTGGGTCGATGACTCGCACTCCGCCCTCAAAACAACTGCTGATGTCAGGTTTATCAAAGATTTCGATGATGCTGATTTTAAAGTCAATTTCTTGCTCATCGCTGATAACCTCAGTGACCCGAATTGGAAACAACATAATTCTTATGCTCCAACTCCGGGATCTGAACCAAAGGAGTATCCCGAAATGCCGGGTGACCTCGGTAAGTTATTCACCGAGGGTGAGGCGTATGTCAGTGGCTTGATTTTCAATGATGTGGTGATCGCTACTACTGATTATGAGGGTATCCGTGGAGCAATCCCGGATGGTATCTCTCTAAATGAGTCTTATCCTGTCGTCTATACCTTCTCTTTAGATGGTATTAAAGAGAAACTTCTCTCTCAGCCCGATTATCTCCGAGTTATTGCTGTATTAATCGATGGAAAGTCCGGCAAAGTAGTGAATTGCAATTCTTCTGATTATGTCGGCGGAACTCCGTTCGCATACGTCGATGCGAATGTTGATGACTCTCTTCCATCTCCGATCGAAATAGCTCGTTATTTGCTCGATGGTACACCTGTCGACCATCCTGTCAAAGGTGTAAATATCATCAAGTATAGCGATGGCTCTGTTCGTAAGATATTTGTGAACTGATTACTTGATTCTTTTTAGAGAGAGTCTATGCTGAAATTTTGCTGTGATAGCATCTTTCAGCGTAGGCTCTTTCTTCTTTCTCGGCAGAGGAGGTCGATGTCGGTTACCAGCCCTTCGTCGTTGAGGATTACCGGATGAAAGATGGTTTCGGCTTCCGCTTTGATCAGCGTCTCATCTTTGTAGCGACTGGAGTAGTGACCGGTCAGCAGTGTCCCCACTCCGGCATCTCGCGCCACCATCGCTGCCTGACGAGCCGTGCTGTGATAGCGGTCGCGTGCATCCCCTCGATGCTCTTCCAAGTAGGTCGTCTCATGATATAACAGGTCCACCGGTCCAATCTTCGCTGCGATTCCTTCCATGTAGCGAGTGTCGCCGATATGGGCATAACTCGGCGCCGGATCCGCATCGCTGGTCAACATCGCGTTGGGTATTACCTTACCATCCGGTGTGATGTAGTCTGCTCCCTCTGTGATCTCTTTCATCCGACTCACCGGCACTTGGTGGTAGTCCACCATCTCTCGGATGATGTGCCTCCGCCCCGGCTTTTCTTCAAAAACATACCCTACACAGGGCACCCGATGATCTAACGCTACTGTCCGAACTGTCAGTGAGGAGGTCTCCAAGATCACCCTGTCTTCCGGCTTGATGATGTCGAATTCTATGTTGTAGTTGAGTTCACAACCCAATGTCCGCAATATCTCTCGCATTATGCGCTCTCCCTCGGCAAAGGTGTGGATCGTCAATGTCCCCCCGATTTGAGATAGATTGAAGGTCATCAGCAGCCCCGGCAAACCCAAGATGTGGTCGCCATGTAGATGTGTCAAAAAGATGTGACGCAGTCGAGTGGGCTTTAGCCGTGCTTTCATGAAGGCTACCTGCGCACCCTCGCCGCAGTCGATCATATAGAGTGTCTCACGATGATTGATCACACTGCACGATGTGTAGTGCCGTGGCGTCGGCTTCGCCGATCCGCATCCCAACGTATATAACTTGAATGTTCCCATTTACCGCTTTAAGTTTATCTTATTACTAATATCTAATATCTAATCGAACTAATCGCAAATTTAGTCATTTTTCTCCATTTTTTTATTCTTTTCCCCTCCTTATTTTATTATTCCTAATAATATATACCCTCTTTCTTACGTTATTCTTTTAGTATATCTATGCTCTCGGGCATCGATTGTTCCTTTTGATTGAATTTATCATTCTTTAAATACTTTTTTCTTTATCATGAAAGTTGTACGCAATTCTCTACTGATGGCTTTGGCTATTCTTTCTCTCTCGTTCTTGGCATCGTGTAATTCCGATTCCTCTGATGAAAAGAATAACTCTGTCGTTGATTTTCTTACCTACAATCTCTACACATCTTCCACCACCGGCGAGGTAGTAAGTACCCAGCGAGCCATCTATCGCTTCGGACTTTATTACAGTTCCAAAACCATCGACATTACCGCCAATGCTATGAAGGTGTCGGGCGAAACCACCGCTTCTTTCGTCACCGGTCGTATGCCTTTTACTTACAAGAGCTTTATGGTAGACAATTTCGCTCGCGAAGTCATCTCGTTCCATGATGCAGCTCCTGTCACCGATGGCGCTCCTGTCTCCAATCTCAATGGCCGCCTTACTCAGGCTTTCAATTATGTCTTGGATATCCCCGTGCCCGGTTATAATATTCTCGTGGCTGTCGGCACGCTCCATAATGTCGTGATGCAGTATAATCTTAACGAAGACCTAATCGTGCGCACCTTCTGGCCGGACGTCACTTTCTGCGGCATGACTTCTGTCAATTCCAAACATGACCTCCTCACTTCTTATAGCAATTCGAAGATCTCGTATCGTGTTGCTATGCACCTCGATAAGGATGGCAAGATCCTCGACAAGGCCGACATGATTATCTACAACCTCGCTCTCTCTGACAATGTATTGCCCAAGACTGTCGTGATCAAGGATCTCGACCTTAAGTTCGGCGGCTTCGGATATGAAGTGTCCGGCAAAAACCTTAGCGTGCTTGCCCTCAGCACTTCAGGCCAAGAACTCGTAGATGATGATTCCATCAAATTCGATAATTTCTACCTCTCTACCACCACTGATATGACCGGCGCCAACATCACTTACAAGGTTAATGACGAGTTCACCGGCGCTTGTATGGGTTATTGCGAGGTGCAAGATAATACACTTTAATGCATTTACTGATCGGAGCATCAGTTTGCGTTATTAAAAATTTATTTAAAAATAAATAGTTTTAATTTGCCAGTCTAAGAAAATTTGGCTAATTTTGCGGATATACTGAGAGTAATGTCCTTTCGGTATATCCCTATAGTTAGATAACTAATTAAATAATAACACGATATGAATCTATTGTGCGAAATTGGCAATGGTGCGCTTTCTGTTACGGCTGTTATTACAGGCGTAGGTCTCGTCTTCGCAGCCTTGCTTATTGCAAAATTGATTTCTCCGAAATCTTTTTCGGTTAAGAAAGCCGAGCCTTATGAA
Organism: Lepagella sp.; assembly: GCA_051872035.1. Lineage (GTDB taxonomy): Bacteria > Bacteroidota > Bacteroidia > Bacteroidales > Muribaculaceae > Lepagella. The sequence goes on along the minus strand of JBJEDL010000062.1, from coordinate 45,195 downwards.
TGTGGTATCCCGACTCGTGGTGAGTCGATGATCCAATTCAAGGCCGGCTATTATATTTTTGCCATCCTCTTCCTCCTGTTCGATGTCGAGGTGGTGTTTCTTTATCCATGGGCGACAGTGCTTAAGGGTCTCGGACCCCAAGGCATCCTCTGTATCGCCATCTTTATGTTCGTCTTAATTATGGGCTTGGCTTATGCCTGGCGGAAAGGAGCGCTCAAATGGGATTAGACCATATTAAAAGCATGCCCCGTGAGGCATTCAAGAACAATGAGTATATCGATCAGCTGGTGGAGGAACTCAATGCTACCGGCGCTAACGTTGTGGTCGGTAAGTTTGATGAACTCATCAATTGGGGTGTAGCCAATTCGCTGTGGCCCCTCTGTTTCGGCACCAGCTGCTGCGCTATCGAGTTTATGTGTCTCGGCGCTGCCCGTTATGATATGGCGCGTTTCGGCTTCGAGGTGGCGCGTAACTCCCCTCGCCAAGCTGACTATATTATGGTTCAGGGTACTATCGTCCATCGTATGGCTTCTGTCCTCCGCCGTCTCTATGAGCAGCTCGCCGAGCCTAAGTATGTCATCGCTTGCGGCGGTTGCGCCGTCTCCGGTGGCCCGTTCAAGAACTCTTACTGCGTTCTCCCCGGTGTAGATAAGATCATCCCCGTCGACGTTTATGTCCCCGGTTGCCCCCCAAGACCCGAAGCTATGTTCTATGGACTTATGCAGCTCCAACGCAAGATTAAAGTCCAAAAATTCTTCGGCGGTGTCAACCGTAAGGAGAAAATTGATCAGTTCTTCGCTCAGCATCCCGAGCAAGAGGGTCAAATCGGTTAGTCCTTCCATCTTTTCACTCTTTACCTAATTATGAGCGATCTTAAAAATAATATTTTAAAAGTATACCCCGAAGCTACTTTCGAAGAGGGCGATAACCTCCTCCTCGTTGTGGCTGAGGATAAGTGGCTCTCTGTTGCCAACGATCTTAAGAATAAACTTGGCTTCGATGTCCTCTCCGCTCTCGTCGGAATGGACTGGAAGGATTCTCTCGGCGTTATCTATTATCTCACCTCCACTTCTCATGATTGGCAGGTGCTCGCCGTTAAGGTCTTGGCTCAAGGTGACCGCGATAACGCCTATATACATTCGGTGTCTTCCATCTGGAAGGTCGCCAATTTCCAAGAACGTGAGGCTTATGACCTCGTCGGCATCAAGTTTATCGGTCACCCCGATATGCGCCGTTTCTTCCTCCGCAATGACTGGGTGGGACATCCCCTCCGCAAGGATTATGACGCCAACCCCGATCTCAACCCTATCCGCCTCAACGACGAGGAGCATGAGGATGATACTCGCTCTTTCCAACTTGATGAGAAGGGTAATGTGGTCGAGGTCCCCGGCAAGGTGTTCGAGGCTGATGATTATGTCGTGAATATCGGCCCGCAGCACCCCTCTACTCATGGTGTGATGCGTTTCCGCACTGCCATCGATGGCGAGATCGTTAAGAAGGTCGATGTCGTCTCAGGTTATATCCACCGTGGTATCGAAAAACTTTGCGAAGGCCTTACTTATCCCCAAACTCTCCATTTCACCGACCGTATGGACTATATGTCGGCTCATCAGAACCGCCATTGTCTCTGTATGTGTATCGAAAAAGCCCTCGGCATCGAGGTGCCCCGTCGCGCCCAAGTTATCCGCACTATGATGGATGAACTTATGCGTATCTCTTCTCACCTCCTCTCGTTCGGATGTACTGCCATGGACCTCGGTGCCACCACCGCTTTCTTCTATGGCTTCCGCGAACGCGAAATGGTGCTCGATATCTTCGAGAAGACTTGCGGCGCTCGTATGTCGATGAATTATAATGTTATTGGTGGCGTGATAGCTGACCTACATCCCGATTTCGTGAAGGATGTCAAGGAGTTCGTGCGTATCATGCCTTCTCGCCTTAAGGAGTATCACACTGTGTTCTCCGGAAATATCATCGCTAAGAATCGTCTCGTCGGCGTAGGTATGCTCTCTAAGGAGGATGCCATCAATTATGCCATCACAGGCCCCAGCGGTCGTGGCTCTAACTGGAGTTGCGACTGCCGTAAGAAGCACCCTTACGCTGCTTACGATATGGTGCAGTTCGATGAGGTGCTCCTCGATGGTTGCGATTCTTATTCGCGCTATATGGTCCGCATGAAGGAGATCGAACAGAGCTGCCGTATCCTCGAGCAACTCGTGGATCAGATCCCCGAAGGTGACATCCGAGCTCAGGTGCCTAAGGTGATCAAACTCCCGGCAGGTCGCTGGTATCAGCAGGTGGAGGCAAGCCGCGGCACTTTCGGCGTATATATCGAGTCGACCGGCGAAAAGAACCCCTATCGCGTTCATTTCCAGAGCCCTTGCTTCAACCTCGTAGGCGTCATGGATCTTACCTGCAAAGGAAATATGATCGCCGACTTGATCACTATCGGTGCCGCTCTCGACTTCGTTATCCCCGATATCGACCGCTAATCGCGAATGATCTCTGTCTGGCTCTAAAACATTTTTAATTTTTCATCTGTTTATTAAATAAGAAACTATAATAATATGTTCGATTTCGGAAAATGGACCTCAGCATTCAATGATTGGTTGCTCGGCGTGGGCATGTCTGACTGGCTCGCTGTCCTTATCGAGTGTGTACTGATCGGTGTGGCTGTGTTGGGCGTTTACACCGTCTTGGCTCTCTTCTATATCTTGTATGAGCGTAAACTCTGCGCTTGGTTCCAGTGCCGCCTCGGTCCTATGCGTGTCGGCCCTTGGGGGCTCCTTCAGGTCTTCGCCGATATGTTCAAGATCCTTATAAAGGAGCTGATCTCGCTTAAAGGCACCGACCGCTTCCTCTTCAAACTCGCCCCTTACATCGTCATTACTTCTTCTGTGGTAATGCTCGCTTGTCTCCCCTGGGGCAATGGCCTCCAGATCATCGATTGGAATATCGGCATCTTCTTCGTGCTTGCCGTCTCTTCTGTCGGTGTCCTCGGCATTCTCCTCGCCGGATGGTCGTCTAACAATAAGTACACCCTGATCGGCGCTATGCGTAGTGGCGCTCAAATGATCTCATACGAGATCTCTCTCGGACTCGCCATCATGACTATCGTGCTGATGTGCGGCTCGATGAATATCTCCGATATCGTCAATGGTCAAGCCGACGGATGGTATATCTTCAAGGGGCATATCCCCGCGTTCATCGCTTTCTTGATCTATGTCATCGCAGCGACTGCCGAAACCAACCGCGGCCCATTCGACCTCCCCGAGGCTGAACATGAGCTCACCGCCGGCTACCATACCGAGTATTCCGGTATCCATTTCGGTTTCTTCTACCTCGCTGAGTATCTTAACCTCTTTATCGTGTCCGGTATCGCCACTCTGATGTTCCTCGGCGGTTGGATGCCTCTCCACGTTCCCGGTTGGGAGGGTTTCAACAATGTAATGGATTTCATCCCTTCTCCCATCTGGTTCGTGATTAAGGCTTTCTTCATCTCGTTCGTCATCATCTGGTTCAAGTGGACGTTCCCCCGCGTGCGTATCGACCAGCTCCTCGCTTTCGAGTGGAAGTATCTTATGCCTTTCGCTTTGGCTAATATGCTCCTGATGACTCTCTGCGTCGCTTTCGGCTGGCATTTCTAATCTTAAACTCCCCTCTCTCATCTCTCTCTCCTTAATTCTTTATTTCGTAATTAAATCTAATTCAAATATTTCGGTAGGTCTACTGAAAAACTCCCTTTCCTTCGACCTCCATAGTTATACTAAGTGATATGAGCGAAATTTTTGGTACGGTAACCCAGGTGATTGGCCCGGTTATTGACGTCTCGTTTGAAGGTGGTAAGGATAATCTGCCACCTATCTATACCGCCCTTAAGGTGGAACGCGACAATGGCGAGGAACTCGTCCTCGAAGTTGAGCAACACATCGGCGAAGATATCGTGAGATGTGTCGCTATGGAAAGCACCGACGGTATCCGTCGTGGCATGAAAGTGCATAATGTGGGCCAGCCCATCTCGGTGCCTACCGGCAATCAGGTGAAGGGCCGTCTCTTGAATGTCGTAGGAGACGCCATCGATATGCTCGGCGATCTCAAACGCGAAAATGTCCGCTCTATCCATCAGCCCGCTCCCGGTTTCGAAGACCTCGCTATCTCGCAGGAAGTTCTCTTTACCGGTATCAAGGTGATCGACCTCCTCGAACCATATTCCAAGGGTGGTAAGATCGGTCTTTTCGGTGGTGCCGGCGTTGGTAAGACCGTGCTCATCATGGAGCTTATCAATAATATCGCCAAGGGTCACAACGGTTATTCCGTATTCACCGGCGTCGGTGAACGTACTCGTGAGGGTAATGACCTCCTCCGTGAGATGATCGAAAGTGGTGTTATCAAGTATGGTAAGAAGTTCGAGGAGGGTATGGAAGCAGGCCATTGGCCCGTAGCTGACGTAGACCCCAAGGAACTCGCCAATTCGCAAGCTACCCTCGTGTTCGGTCAGATGAATGAGCCACCGGGTGCTCGTCTCCGTGTCGCCCTCTCCGGTCTGACTGTCGCTGAGCAGTTCCGCGATAATGATGGCGGCGGTAAGGAGATCCTCCTCTTCATCGACAATATCTTCCGTTTCACTCAGGCCGGTTCGGAGGTGTCCGCACTTCTCGGTCGTATGCCTTCTGCCGTAGGTTATCAGCCTAACCTCGCCTCTGAAATGGGTGCCCTCCAAGAGCGTATTACATCTACCAAGAATGGTTCGATTACTTCGGTTCAGGCTATCTATGTGCCTGCCGACGACCTTACCGACCCTGCTCCTGCCACTACTTTCTCATTCCTCGACGCCACTACCGTGCTCTCTCGTAAGATCGCCGAGCTCGGTATCTATCCCGCCGTCGACCCCCTCGATTCGACTTCTCGTATCCTCGACCCCAACATTATCGGCGAGGATCACTATAACACCGCTCAGGCTGTCAAGCAGCTCCTCCAGAAGTATAATGAGTTGCAAGATATCATCGCCATCCTCGGTGTCGATGAGCTCTCGGATGAGGATAAGCAGGTCGTGACTCGCGCTCGTCGTGCTCAGCGTTACCTCTCTCAGCCATTCCACGTTGCTGAGCAGTTCACCGGCCTCCCCGGTGTCATGGTGCCCCTCGCTGAGACTATCCGCGGATTCAAGATGATCCTCTCAGGTGACCTCGATTATCTCCCCGAACAGGCATTCCTCAATGTCGGTACTATCGATGAGGCTATCGCCAAGGGTGAGGCTATGCTTAAGGATGTTAAGTAATCTTCGATCCTCCCTTTCTTTTAATTTCGTTTAATCGATTTTCTAATTTTTCAATAGTCAGCTGATGAAACTCGAAATAATTTCTGCCCACGAGATCACTTTCTCCGGTGAGGTGAGTTCCGTTACTCTCCCCGGCGCTCTCGGCTCGTTTACTGTCCTTAAGGATCACGCCGCTCTGATTTCCGTCCTCGTCGCCGGAAATCTCAAGTTCGTCGATCTCAATGAGGAACTTCATGAGTTCCCTATCGCAGGTGGACTCGCCGATGTCAATAGCAATGTTATTTCAGTCTGCGTCTATTGATTACGACCGGATTTACTGACCATTCTAATCTTTTCCGCTAATGTCAATTTCCGATTCAAATATCAGACATCGAAGCTCCCTGAGATTACTCTTCGCAGCCTTCTGCCTCTTGCTCGCTGCCGCTATCCCTTCGAAGATGGCTGCTTCAGAGTCTGAGGAGGAGGGACTCGATGTCAAGAACATAATCTTCGAACACCTCGGTGACGGTTATGGCTGGGAAGTGCCTTTCTCTCACAATTATCGCATTCCCCTCCCTGTAATCATCTGCGCTGAAGATGGCTCTTGGCATTGCTTCTCTTCCGGCGACCTCGCCGAAGTGCATAGTGTTGCCGACCCCGCCACCGGCAAGACCAAAGCTCATCGAGTGCCTGTGGTCAAAACTATCGGTGAAGGCTCGACTGCTTCACAATTTATCATCGGTAATGAGTCTTCCACTCACAAGGATAAGTTGGTGCAGATCTTCCCCCTCACACCGGAGGAGCAAGCTAAAGTCGATGCCAAGGTGGCTGAACTCTCCGCTGCCGGAGATTTTAAGCCAGCCAAGACTCCGATAGATGGCTTCATCTATGTTGATGGTAAGTATTATCGTGAATATCGTCCATTTGATATCTCGATCACCAAGAATGTGGCAGCTCTTTTCATCGCCGTGATCTTGGTTATGATTATCGTTTTCGGCATGGGTCGCTATTATCGCAAGAATGGCTTGAAAGCACCTACCGGCGCAAAGGGCTTCTTCGAAGTGATCTTCAATTTTATCTATAACGATACCATCAAGGCTACTCTCGGCGAAAAGGCTCCCAAGTTCGCTCCCTACCTGCTCACCGCCTTCTTCTTTATTCTGGTGATGAACCTCGTAGGTCTTATTGTGATCTTCCCCGGTGGTGCCAACCTTACCGGTAATATCGCCGTTACGCTCGTCTTGGCGCTCTGCACCTTCATCGTTACCAACGTGTTCGGCAGCAAGCATTATTGGAAGGATATCTTCTGGCCCGATGTTCCCATCTGGTTGAAGTGTCCCCTCCCCATCATGCAGCTTATCGAGGTGTTCGGTATGTTCACCAAGCCTGCTGCCCTCTGCGTGCGTCTTTTCGCCAATATGATGGGTGGTCACATGATCGTTATCACTCTGACTCTCCTTATCTTCATCTTCACAGCCTTCGGCGTTGCTGCTACAAGCGCTTCGATAGTGCTCTCAGTCGCTTTCTCGATCTTCATGCTCTTGCTCGATACGCTGGTCAGCTTCATCCAGGCTTACGTCTTTACTCTCCTCTCGACCATCTTTATCGGTCTGGCGCAAGCCCACGAGGAGCATAAAGAGCATCCCTCTGTCGAACAGCAGTAATCCTCTCACCCCTCTCCTCATCCATATCATTTAGAATTAAATAAACAAAAATATAAACATCTTAAAAATCTGAACTATGTTATCTACAATTCTTAATGAGGTTCTCTCTTTGCAACCTCTCGCAGCTCTCGGTGCAGCTCTCGGTGCAGCTATCACAGCTATCGGCGCAGGTCTCGGTATCGGCAAAATCGGTTCTTCCGCTATGGAAGCTATCGCTCGTCAACCTGAAGCTGCCGGTGATATCCGAAGCAACATGATCGTGATCGCCGCTCTTATCGAGGGTGTCGCTCTCTTCGCTGTCATCGTCTCTGCTCTTGCTATCTTCATCAAGTAAGATCAGCTTTTCAACACTTAGTAGTTATCAACTAATCTTTTTTAGATAATGGAACTATTCACGCCCGAAACCGGTCTGGTCATTTGGATGTTCATCGCGTTCATCCTGCTGTTCTTGGTCCTCGCTAAGTGGGGATGGCCTGTCATCATCTCTATGATGGCTAAACGTGCTGCCACTATCGATCAGGGTGTGGAAGACGCCCGGAAAGCTAAGGAACAACTTGACAATGCTCGCGCCGAAGCCCAAAAGTATGTGGCTGAAGCTCAAGCGCGTCAAGCTGAAATCCTTCGCGAGGCCAACAAGTTGAAATCCGATATCATCGAGCAAGCTCGCGCCGAAGCGCAAGAAGCCGCCAAGAAGGAAATGGATGCCGCCAAGCTCGCCATCGATCAGGCGCGCAAGGAGGCGGAACTCCAATTCCGTAACGAGGTAGGCCGTTTCTCTATCGATATCGCTGAGAAAATGATGCGCTCTCGTATGAGTGATGATAAGGCTCAAACTGAGCTGGTTAACAAGTTGTTGGACGAAATTGAGAAAAATTGATAGATCATGAATTCCGGACTTATCCCACATCGCTACGCTCGTGCTCTATACAAGTTCGCTTGCGATAACAATAATAGCCAGAACGTCTATGAGCAAATGAAGACTCTGATCTCCGCTTTCTCTGCCGACGAGAGGCTCCAAAAAGTGCTCGCCAATCCCTTTGTCGATCTCAAGGACAAGAGAAAGGTCCTGCTCGCCGCTGCCGGCGATAAGCCCGGAGATGACTATCAGAGGTTCGTTACTCTAATTCTCGACCATCACCGCGAAGAGTATGCCATGCTTATGGCGCTCGCTTATCGTGACATCTATCGTAAGCACAATAAGATTTCGCAGGTGAAGATCACTACGGCGGCAAAACTCCCGGAGTCAGATCTCGCCAAGATCCGTAAGATCGTCGAAAAGTCGTTTGTCGAAACTTCTTTCGAATATATCTACGCCATCGACCCGGATCTGATCGGCGGTTTCGTCATCGATGTCGATTCGACTCGATTGGATGCCTCCATAAGTAGTGAAATCGAACTTTTACGTCAAACTCTAAGCTCTAAGTAAGAAATGCTAAATCCAAGCGAAATATCAGATGTTTTAAAACAAGAACTCGAAAACATTAATTCGAAAGTAAAGTTTGACGAGGTCGGCACTGTCCTTAATGTCGGCGACGGTGTCGCTCACGTCTATGGACTCGAAAACGTCAGAAGTAACGAACTTGTCGAGTTCGAAAATGGAGCTATGGGCGTCGCCCTGAACCTCGAGGAGAGCAACGTCGGTGTCGTTTTGCTCGATAAGGTCAATTCGATCACCGAGAATATGTCGGTGAAGCGCACCGGTGAGGTGGCTTCTATCCCCGTGGGTGAAGGTATGCTCGGCCGTGTCATCAATATGCTCGGCGAGCCGCTCGACGGCAAGGGTCCCATCGAAGGTGAGCGATATCGTCTCCCCCTCGAACGTAAGGCCCCCGGCGTTATCTTCCGTCAGCCCGTAAATCAGCCCCTCCAGACAGGTATCAAGGCTGTCGACGCTATGATCCCTATCGGTCGCGGTCAGCGTGAGCTTATCATCGGCGACCGCCAGGTCGGTAAGACCGCTATCGCCATCGATACGATCATCAACCAAAAGGAAAATTACGAGAAGGGTAAACCCGTATATTGTATCTATGTGGCTATCGGCCAGAAGGCTTCTACTGTCGCTGCTCTCGTTCATACCCTCGAGAAATATGGTGCTCTCCCTTATACTGTCGTTGTCGCTGCTAATGCTTCCGACTCCGCCTCTATGAGATATTATGCACCTTTCGCAGGCGTGGCTATCGGTGAGTATTTCCGCGACACAGGCCGCGATGCTCTTATTATCTACGATGACCTCTCAAAGCAGGCTGTCGCTTATCGTGAGATCTCGCTTATCCTTAAGCGACCCTCAGGTCGTGAGGCTTACCCCGGTGATATCTTCTATCTCCACTCTCGTCTCCTCGAACGTGCCGCTAAGATCATCGACGACCAGAAAGTAGCTCAGTCTATGAACGACCTCCCTGAGGCGCTCAAACCTATCGTGAAGGGTGGCGGTTCGCTCACAGCTCTCCCCATCATCGAAACTCAAGCCGGAGACGTCTCCGCTTATATCCCGACCAACGTCATCTCTATCACCGATGGTCAGATATTCCTCGAAACAGGCCTCTTCAATCAGGGTATTCGTCCCGCCATCAACGTTGGTATCTCCGTATCGCGTGTCGGTGGTAACGCCCAAATCAAGTGTATGAAGAAGGTAGCCGGTACGCTTAAGATCGCACAGGCGCAGTATCGCGAGCTCGAGTCGTTTACCAAGTTCGGTGGCGATATCGACCCCGTTACAGCTGCCGTTATCGACCGCGGTCGTAAGAACCAGCAAATCCTCGTGCAGCCTCAATATCATCCCTGGGATGTCGAAAGCGAAGTCGCTATCATCTACTGCGGTGTTAACGGATTGCTCGAAAGCCTCCCCGTCGAAAAAGTTAAGGATTTCGAGGAACTACTGATCCAAACCCTCAAACTCCGCCATCGTCAGGATGTCCTCGATGTCCTCCGTGACGGCAAACTTACCCCCGAAGTGGAGGAAACTCTTAAAGCTGTCGCTAAGGAAGTGGCTCAAAACGTCCTCGCTCAGTAATATCCGGTTTCCTTATCCTCACTTCTTTTTTAACCTTTTAATTAAGCTGTTTTTCAAAGACTGTTATGGCAACTCTTAGAGAATTAAAAACTCGTATCGGTTCGGTAGCCTCTACCGAAAAGATCACCGGTGCGATGAAGATGATTTCATCTGCCAAAGTCCATCAAAATGAAGCTGCTCTTCGCAAACTTCAGCCTTTTAAGGATAAGATCAAATCGATCATGGGGCATATTCTGTCGACCGATCAAAATTTTGATTCTCCCCTTATTGTAGCCCGTGAAGTCAATCGCGCCGCTATCGTCGTGTTTGGCTCTGATGATGGTCTTTGTGGAGCCTATAATTCCAATATCCTCAAGGGCATGTTGGCTCATATCGAGTCCCTTCGTCAGGAGCTCGGCGAGGATTTGGCTATCGATATTTATCCTGTTGGTAAGAAGATGTTGAAGACTGTGGAACGCCTCCATGATTCACGCCTCAACATCATCTCTACCGACGGGGTCGATAGCAAAATGAAGGGTGAGCAGGTTAATGCTTTTACTGACTCTCTCCGCCGCACTTTCATATCGGGCGAAACTGATCGCATCGACGTGATTTATATGAAGTATAAGTCGATGAGCCGTCAGATCCTCACCACCGAGCCTCTTTTCCCTATTTCCGAAAAGGCGCTCCTCGAGGATGCTTCTGAGGTCAACGATAATCAACTCTATATCTTCGAACCTGATGCTAACAGCATCTTCAATGAGGTCCTCCCCATGTTCGTGCTTTCTACCATGCAAGAGATCACCATTGAAAACCGCAGTTCCGAGCAGGCTGCACGCGTTATGGCTATGCAGAGCGCTAACGATAACGCCAAAAAGCTCCTCGAAGAACTCCGACTCGAGTATAACAAACTCCGTCAACAGAGCATCACTACCGAACTCCTCGATATCCTCGGTGGTCAGGTCGAAAGATAATCTTAAGATAACAATTTTCAGAATATATCATTTTTTTGATGAGTAGCTTTTCAAATTATTTTAAATCTGTCGGAGAAGGCGTCAAAAGCCTCCTCCTCGGCATGGGCGTTACAGGTAAGGAATTCGTGACTCCCAAGATCACCGAACAGTATCCCGAGAATCGCGATACTCTCAAGATCGCTGACCGTTTCCGTGCCGAACTAACCCTTAAATATGACAACGAGGATCGTCACAAGTGTATCGCTTGCGGCATCTGCCAGATGAATTGCCCCAACGGCACCATCCGCCTCGAAACCAAAATGGTCGAGCTCCCCGATGGTAAGAAGAAACGTAAACTCGATAAGTATCTCTATGATCTCGGCAGCTGCACATTCTGTATGCTTTGTGTCACTTCCTGCCCCCAGGATGCCCTCGAGTTCTCCAACGATTTCGAACAGGCTGTGTTCGAACGCGATAAGCTCGTGAAGCAACTTAATTATCGCCCCGAACCGAAAGGCCTACCCGAGGCTCCCGCCAAGCCTGCGATGGACCCCGAAAAATTAGCCGCTATCAAGGCTGAAGCCCTCAAAAAGGCTGCCGCTATCAAGGCTGCCAAGGAGGCCGCCGAGAAGGCTAAAAATGATGCTCCGGCTGAGTAATTTATATTCTAACCCTTTAAGGCTTTTTATATATAATTCTTTCGGGTTCTCCCATCTTCTCCCTAACATCGAATATTAACTACTACACAAATCATAATGGATTCTTTAGCGAATATAATTCTTTATTTTGTGGCTGCTATCGCCATCATCGTCTTCTCGGTGATGACCGTGACAAGCCGCAAAATCCTTCGCGCTGCCACTTATCTGCTCTTTGTGCTCCTCGGCACTGCCGTGTTCTATTTCCAACTCGGATATGAGTTCCTCGGAGCTGTCCAGATAGCGGTATACGCCGGCGGCATTATGGTGCTCTTCGTCTTCTCGATCCTCTTGACGCGTCGCCCCGACGAGAAGGCACCTCTGCTCAGTTCCCATCGTCGCGCGCTCGGTGTGACTCTCGCTCTGATAGGTCTTATCCTCTTGGGTCTGGCTATCTTCTATATGCCGATCCTCAGCGGTAATTCCCTCGCTCAGTCGCTCGAAGCCGGTGCTACCATCGACATGCACACCATCGGCCAGTCGCTCGTCGGGTCTGATAAGTTCCAGTATTTATTACCATTTGAGGCTATTTCGGTCCTCTTGTTGGCATGTATAATCGGCGGTGTCACCGTGGCCCGCAAAAGATAATTTACTCAGTCTATGAATTTAACAATGTTATGTTATCTCGTGCCGAGTTTGATTATGTTTGCGGCAGGTGTATATGGTTTCTGCACCCGTAAGAACATGATCGCTCTCCTGATCTCGCTCGAGCTTATGCTGAACGCGGCCGACCTCAATTTCGTCGTGTTCAACCGTTTCTTATTCCCCGGTTCGATGGAAGGTATGTTCTTCACTATCTTCGCCATCGCTATCGCTGCCGCTGAAACGGCTATCGCCATCGCGATTATCATCAATATTTATCGCGAGGTGAAGAATACTGATATTAACTCCGTTAAACAAATGAAATTCTAATTATGGGCAATACTCTTCCAATTCTCGTTTTGGCCATCCCCTTCGTGATGTTCCTCATCCTCGGGCTTGGCGGTGTGAAGATGGGCCGTAAGTTAGCCGGTACTCTCGGTATCCTCGCTAATGGTGCCTTGGCAGTCGTTGCCTATATTATAGCCTTCACATATTTCTTCTCGGGAGATCCCGCTTTCATCGACGCTGAGGGCGTCCGTCAGCAACTCGAGGTATTCGATGTTACCTGGCTCGCTTTCACCGATCGTCTTGTTGTAAACATCGGTTTCATCCTCGATCCCATCGCGGCTATGATGCTTGTGGTGATCACCACCATCTCTTTCATGGTCCATCTCTACAGCTGGGGATATATGGAACATGAACCGGGCTTCCAGAGATATTATGCGTTCCTTTCGCTCTTTACTTTCTCGATGCTCGGCCTCGTGGTGGCTACCAACATCTTCCAAATGTATATCTTCTGGGAGCTCGTGGGTGTCTCTTCCTACCTCTTGATCGGTTTCTTCTATAAGCTCCCCTCCGCTGTGGCTGCTTCGAAGAAGGCATTCATCGTGACCCGTTTCGCCGACCTCTTCATGCTCATCGGTATCTTGGTGCTCTCTTATTATGTAGCACAGACTCCGGCTGACGGCCCTCTCGGCACTGCTTCGGCTTTCAACTTCTCGATGCTTAATGGTCACGCACAGGACGTGCTCGCTTCAACTACAGGTGCTACCTTCCTCGGCTGTTCCGTTTTGACTTGGGCGATGGTTCTGATCTTCGCCGGCGGTATGGGTAAGTCGGCTATGATGCCTCTCCACATTTGGCTTCCCGATGCTATGGAGGGTCCGACCCCCGTGTCTGCACTTATCCACGCCGCTACTATGGTCGTCGCCGGTGTTTACTTGGTGGCTCGTTTCTTCCCCGTATTCGGCGTTGTTCCCAATTCGATGGTATTTATTACTGTCGTAGGCGCTATCACTGCCTTCTATGCCGCTGTGGTAGCTTGCGCTCAGAAAGATATCAAACGTGTACTCGCTTTCTCCACTATCTCGCAGATCGCATTTATGATGGTGGCACTCGGTTGCTCTTACAATCAGCTTGTAGTGCATGAGGGTCATACAGTGCTCGGATATATGTCCGGTATGTTCCACCTCTTCACTCACGCCATGTTCAAGGCTCTCTTGTTCCTCGGCGCCGGTTGCTTGATTCATGCCGTTCATTCTAACGATTATAGCGAGATGGGTGGCCTCCGCAAGTATATGCCTATCTGTCATATCACATTCTTGATAGGATGTCTCGCCATCGCCGGTATCTGGCCCTTCTCCGGATTCTTCTCTAAGGATGAGATGATCACTGCGATGTTCAATTGCAACAGCTTCCTCGGATGGTGGATGACTATGGTTGCCGGTCTTACCGCTTTCTATATGTTCCGTCTCTATTATCTCATCTTCTGGTGGGAGGAGAACCCGAAATATAAGGAGCATGGCCATAAACCCCACGATGCATCTTGGCAGATGTCTCTCCCGCTGATCATCCTCGCTGCCGTAAGCTGCGTAGCCGGATTCATTCCTTTCGGTGAGTATGTCACTTTCGATGGCAAGCCCTATACTATCCACATCCAGACTTCGGTAGCTGTCCGCTCGCTCGTAGTCGCTGTGCTCGCTATAGGCCTTGCTACTCTGATGTATGCCAAGAAGAATCCTCTCCCCGAGAAGGTCAAGAATTTCTGGCCTGCTCTCTGGACTGCAGCTCATCGTCGCTTCTATTGGGATGAGATCTATCAGTTCATCACTCATCGATTCATCTTCAACATCATCTGCCGCTCGATCGCTTGGTTCGACCGCCATATCATCGATGGCACTATGAATGCCCTTGCTGCTGTGACTCAGTGGACTTCTCTTAAGATCCGCGGTCTCCAGAGTGGTTGCGTCCATGCTTACGTCATCTGGTATTTCCTCGGTGCTGTAGCTCTCGCTGCTATCACTTGGGTATGTCTCTTATAATTGTAATTGTCGCAAAATATTTTAGATTATGTTTTCAAATTTCTTAATCTGGTTTGTTATAGTTCCCATCATTATGATGGCAGGGCTTGCATGTTGCGGCAATAGCAATATGAAAGCCATCCGCGCCGTGATGGTGACTTGCTCCACAGTCCTCCTGGCCATGGCCATCTATCTGGTCTATGCCTTCCTCCAACTCAGAGCCGCCGGTAACACCGACGAAATGCTCTTCACAGGAAGCTGGATGTGGTATGCTCCTCTTAATATCCATCTCGCTGTCGGCGTCGACGGCATCTCCGTCTTGATGCTTCTCCTCTCGGCGATCATCGTTTTTGCCGGTACGTTCGCTTCGTGGAAGATCGATCCGCTACCCAAGAATTTTTTTCTCTGGTTCGCGCTCCTCTCCACCGGTGTGTTCGGCTTCTTTATCTCGATCGACATGTTCACCATGTTCATGTTCTATGAGGTGGCTCTTATCCCGATGTATCTTCTCATCGGTGTCTGGGGCACAGGTCGCAAGGAGTATTCAGCTATGAAACTTACCCTGATGCTTATGGGTGGTTCGGCATTCTTGATGCTCGGTCTCCTCGGTATCTACTGGCATAGCTCTGCCGACTCTTCGGCTCTGACTTGGAACATCCTCGAGATCTCGAAGAATGGTGCTATCCCCGCCGGCTGGCAGAATCTTCTCTTCTGCTTCACTTTCGTCGGCTTCGGTGTCCTCGGCGCTATGTTCCCCTTCCACACTTGGAGCCCCGACGGTCATGCTTGTGCACCGACTGCCGTATCCATGCTCCACGCCGGCGTGCTTATGAAGCTCGGTGGTTACGGTTGCTTCCGTATCGCCATCTATCTTCTCCCCGCAGCCGCTACTGAGTTGGCTTGGATATTTATCATCTTGACAGGTATCTCGATCGTATATGGTGCATTCTCCGCTTGTGTTCAGACCGACCTTAAGTATATCAATGCTTATTCTTCAGTGTCACACTGCGGTATGGTGCTCTTCGCCATCCTGATGCTCAATCGCACTGCCATGACCGGCGGTATCCTCCAGATGCTCAGCCACGGTCTGATGACAGCCCTCTTCTTCGCCCTGATCGGTATGATCTACGGCCGTACCCACACTCGCGACATCCGCGAGATGGGCGGTATGATGAAGATTATGCCCTACCTCGGTGTCTGCTACATGATCGCCGGTTTCGCTTCACTCGGACTCCCCGGTCTCTCAGGCTTCGTGGCTGAAATGACCATCTTCTTCGGTTCGTTCGAACATGCCGACTGGTTCCACCGCGGATTCGTCATCGCTGCAACTACCTCGATCGTGATTACTGCGGTCTATATCCTCCGCGTGGTCGGGAAGCTGATCCTCGGTCCTGTTCAAAATGAACATCACCTCCAGCTCACCGACGCATCTTGGTGGGAACGTCTGTCTACGGCTACTTTGATCATCTGCCTCGCCGGAATCGGTTTCTTCCCTCAGTGGATCAATGAAACCATCCAGCAGAGCTTTACCCCGATCATCAATGCCCTTAATTCTGTGATGTAATTTCAACTCTTTTAGAAATTTATATATCGACATACAATGGATTATTCACAATTCTGGGCGATGATGCCCGAACTCATAATTCTCGGACTCTTCTTTATTGTCTTCATCCTCGATGTCTTCTCTAAAGATGGTAGCAATAAGAAGTTCTTGACTCCGGTCTCGACAATTCTGTTCGGTCTCGCTACGGTGGCCATCTGGGTTCTCCCCGCCGGCACGGAGGCTATCTTCGGCGGTATGTATATCAATGACGCTGCGTGCAAGGCCATTAAGGCTATCCTCAATATCGGCGTGTTTATCGTCTTCTTGCAGTCTGCCAAGTGGGTCGATAGCGATGAGGTCGCTATCCGCAAGGGTGAGTTCTATGAGCTTATGCTTGCAACTCTCTTCGGTATGTATCTCATGATCTCGGCTCGCCATTTACTCCTCTTCGTTATCGGTCTGGAGACAGCTTCTCTTCCCCTTGCCGCTATGGTGGCATTCAATAAGAAGCATTATGAAAGCCATGAAGCCGCTATCAAGTATATCCTTACTGCGGTCTTTTCTTCAGCCATCTTGCTGATGGGCCTTTCGTTCGTTTATGCTTTCTCAGGTGAAGGTTCTCTCTATTTCGATGATATCCGCAATGCCGTGACCGGTCATGCCAATTCCGGCCTTATGATCTGCGCCCTGGCTTTCGTGATCGCCGGTATCGGTTTCAAACTCTCTTTGGTGCCTTTCCACCTCTGGACTGCCGATACTTATCAAGGTGCTCCCACAGCCATCACTGCTTACCTCTCTGTTATCTCCAAAGGTGCTGCCGCTTTTACATTCTTCGTGATCTTCGTGCAGGCTTTCGGCACTCTCTATGAGGGTGTGTGGGAATGGATGATGTATGCTGTGATTATCGCTACTATCACCATCGGTAACATCTTCGCAATCCGTCAGAAGAACCTCAAACGCTTCATGGCATTCTCTTCTATCTCGCAAGCCGGTTATATCATGCTCGGTGTCATGACTGAGTCTGCTCTCGGTCTCGCTTCGATGATCTATTACATCTTTGTGTATATCGTCAGCAACCTCGCAGTCTTCTCGGTTATCGCAGCTATAGAGAATAAGACCGGCAAGGTCGGCATGGATGACTATGATGGCCTTCACAAGACCAATCCTTGGCTCTCTTTCGCCATGACTCTTGCCATGTTCTCTCTGGCAGGCATCCCTCCCTTCGCAGGCTTCTTCAGCAAGTTCTTGATCTTTACTTCTGTCACTGCTTCCGGCAGCATGGCTCTCTACATGCTCGTCTTGATCGCTTTGATCAATACCATCATCTCGCTCTATTACTATCTGCTCGTCGTTAAGGCTATGTGGATCAATCCGGGTGAGGCTAAGGTAGAAGCTTTCAAGAGCTCGCTCAGCGAGAGACTCTCTATCTGGATCTGCGTCGCAGGTATCATCCTCTTCGGTATCGTGCCTTGCATCTACGCTTACTGCTTCGAGTCGGCTAATCTCCTCTCCATCTTCGCAGCCTAAGCTACAAGCGTTATATAGTTCTTAAATAGATCTTATATATCATAGATAAAAAATAACCGCTGTGTCATCTCAGACATCGCGGTTATTTTTTTGTTTAGAGCGCATATCATATTAATTATGGGACGCGCTCTTAAGGTTTGATTGTTATTTTTCTTCAGTCTTTTTAGCTCCGCCGGCTCGCTTGGCAGCAGCCTTCTTGGCAGGGGCCTTCTTTACGGGGGCTTTCTTCTCTTCAGCCTTCTTGCTCTCTTCGATAGCATCTTTCACCGCCTCTTTGGTGGTCTCGCTGATCTCATCGCTGTTGGTGAGGTTGGTGCGAAGGGTCTGAACCTCCTTCTTCAGTGAGGTGATCTCATCTGCCTGGTTGCGAAGGGTCAATACCAGTGAGTTGAGCTCCTCATTCTCTACGCTTTCGGGATATTGCTCTGCCACTCTCACCAAGAAGTCTGCCAAGACGTTCATATAGTTGGTGAAGGCTGCAAAGGGTGACTCGTAGGGACTGAAGGCTGCATGCGATTCGCCATCTTCAAGTTTCTTCGTACTCATATAGTAGAAGTGGTCGCTGCTCTGCAGATAGCGCCAGTCTTGTTTGAGGCGACGGTCGTTGCAGAGATTTACACGCTCTGCCACACCATATAGCTTGTTGAGTGCCTCTTTCTGAAGTGAGTTGCCTTTCCATGCCGACACGTCGCGTGCCTCGTCGATGCCTGAGATAGGGTAGGGCACACTCAGTTCTCCGACTGATTTCATCTTCGATGTTACCTCCGATGGCATTGCAAAGGCGATGTTATGCTCGGCGGCAAATCTCGGTAATGCCTTCATGAACATGAAGATACCGGTCGTTGCCGGCAGGAATGATCCGAAGGTGTCCATGCTGAAATGGAGATTCACCACCTGCTCCTCTTCCGGCAGGGCGGCAATCCATTCCATATATTTGTCGGCGGTAAGAGGATATTCCGACCATTCGGTGTTGTTGAAGTTCATCGCGATGTCGTCGCTCAGCTTGTCGTTGGCAAGCAGAACTTTCAGCTTGGGAGCTGTGGCGGCGTTATAGACATAGTTGGGCGATTTCCATCCCAATACATGCTTGGCGCCAACTGTCAGACAAGACTTGAAGCCCATGCCGCTGATCAGCATGGCGATGTCATCGTCGTAAATCAACTCGGTGTTGGCGAAGGTCTTGGGCTTTATGCCGAGGGTCTGATTTATGATCTTGGTCTCAAGTTTTACCTCGCGGATGAACTCCTCAGGATCTTCGAGCGATACTAAGGAGTGGGAGAAGGTGCCTGCCATAAATTCGACACAACCGGTGTCGGCAAGTTGGCGAAGCTTATCCACACACTCCGGCACGTAGAGCTGCAACTGCTCCAAGGCGGTGCCCGAAACGGAGATGGCGCACTTAAAACCGCCATTCGTCTCGCGAATCATCTCTAACAACGTGTCGCACATCGGCATGTATGAGGTCTCTGCCAAGCGAGTGATGATGTCGTCGTTGGCGAAGTCATCATAGTAGTAGTGGTCGTTGCCGATGTCAAAAAAACGATATCTTTTTAGCCTGTAGGGCTGATGTATTTTGAAATAAAAACAAACGTTCTTCATATCTTTTATGCTTTTTCAATCACTTTATGATAGATGTCAATAACTTTTTTACCTGCTTTCTCCCAGGTGATGCCATGGATCTCTTCGATGCCTCGGTCGCGAAGCTCATTGTGAAGTGCCGGATAGGATATCAGGGAGTGCATGGCGTCTGCCATAGCGTCGATGTCCCAGTAGTCGGTCTTGATCACGTTGGTAAGAATCTCCGCACATCCACTCTGTATCGAGATGATCGAGGGTACGCCCATCTCCATTGCCTCCAACGGCGAGATGCCGAAAGGCTCTGACACTGAGGGCATTACATATACATCCGATTCGGCGAGCATCTCATATACCTGCTTGCCGCGCAAGAAACCGGTGAAGTGGAATCGGTCGGCGATGCCGCGCTTGGCCGCTAATCGGATCATCGCATCCATCATGTCGCCCGACCCTGCCATCACGAAGCGCACATTCTTAGTCTTTTGTAGCACTTTGGCTGCCGCCTCGACGAAGTATTCCGGCCCCTTCTGCATCGTGATGCGACCCAAGAAGGTAATCACCTTCTCTTTGCGCTCCTTGCGGGGCAGATTCAGAAGCTCGTCGTCAAGTGGTATCACGGCGTTATGCACCGTCGTTACTTTCTCAGGTGATATCCCATATTTCTCGATCACCGTGCGGCGGGTCAAATCCGACACCGTGATGATATGGTCCGCATTGTTCATACCATCTTTCTCGATGCCGAACACTGTCGGGTTTACATTGCCGCGTGAACGGTCGAAGTCGGTGGCATGCACATGGATCACTAATGGCTTCCCTGTGACATTCTTCGCATGTACTCCCGCCGGATAGGTCAGCCAGTCATGGGAGTGGATCACATCGCAGTCGATGCTACGTGCTATCACGCCCGCCACGATAGAGTAGTTGTTGATCTCTTCGATCAGATTGTCAGGATACTTGCCCGAAAATTCGATACATCCCAAGTCGTTGAGTCGCATGTAGTTGAAGTCGGCATAGATGTGGTCGCGAAGTCGATAGTAGAGATCCGGATCCATCACCTTGCCGATGCGCCCCTCCACATATTCTCTGCTTACATCGCGCCATGCCACCGGCGTGCTGTTCGCTCCGATGATATGCGCAAATTCTTTAGGCTCATCACCCCATGGCTTCGGTATCACAAATGTGATGTCCATGTTGCCATTGTTATACATCCCTTTGGTGAGACCGTAACTCGCTGTGCCAAGTCCTCCCAAAATATGAGGCGGAAATTCCCAGCCAAACATTAATGCTTTCATATCTCCAGTCTCCTATTCATTTTGTGATAGTAATTTGTTCATTCGGTTCACCAAGCGTATCGAGCAGATGATCTCCCCGACATTCTTCGCCGTGCTCACTGCGCCGCGGCCGGCGTAGGGTGGATTGCCGTCGTAGAGCTCCGACAGACTGCCGATGCATCCCTCAGACATCTCCTCTTCATAGCCGATGAGCATCCTCTCGATGAAGGATAAACCGCTGACTCCGAACACCTTGAAGTAGGCATCTACGTAGAAGCCGAACAGCCATGGACGTGCCGGACCCTGATGCACCGTGTATTCGCGCTCTTCAGGATTGCCGACATACACCGGTCGATAGGCATGGCTCTTCGGACTCAATGAGCGCAATCCCTTGGGTGTCAGCAATTCACGCGTGCAGAAGTCAAGCGCTTTCTTGCGCTGCTTGCGATCTAAGGGCGAGTATTCCAATCCAATCGCTATCGCTATGTTCGGACGTACTTCCAGGTCGGTATAGCTGCCGTTGACATAGTCGTAGAGATAGCCAGCTTCATTGACAAATGTAGCGATAAATGCCTCTTTGCATTGCTCACTCAGACTTCTGAGCCCTTCGACATATTCACCCTCTTCGCCGCGCTCTTCAAGCATCGAGATGAGGAACTGCAAGGCGTTATACCAGAGTGCATTAAATTCCAAAATATATCCCGTGCGCGGGATGATCGGTCGCCCTCCTATCGAGGCGGATAGCCAGGTGATAGGCTTGTCGGCTCCTGCCGAACTCAGCAAGCCGTCTGCCTCAAGCTTCAAGTTGCTGATGCCTCCTTGTCTGATCTTCTCCACCAGGTATTTAACCTCCTCAAGATAGCGCTCGCTGCATTTACCCTTCTCGCTGTATCGACGATATTGCTGTATCGCCCAGATGGTCCATAAGGGTATGTCCGGAAGGTCTATCTCTTTGATCACCCTATCTTTCTCTCCCTGCTCGATGTTGCGATGCAAGGCCTCCAAAAGTGTCGATAAAATCTGATGGTAATCCTCTTCATGGTCGATGGCGAGTGTGCAGCCCGGCAAGGCAATCAATTCGTCGCGACACCTCACATTATACCAGGGATAGCCTGCCATGATATACATCTTGTCTCCCTGCTTGAGATAGAATTGCTTGGCGGCATTCTTCAGACAGTTGTAGAAACTTGTGCGGCATGTGCGGGTCTTCAATTCATTCTCGTAGGTCTGCTCGAACTCTGCCGGATCTGCTTCGTAGGTCGATGCCGAGAAGATAATCGATTCCCCCTTCTTGATAGGCAATTCAAAATAGCCCGGCACCCAGAGGTCTTCTTTATAGGGAAGGCCGCGGTCGCGATCTTTGTAATATTCGATCCCTTTATACCAGTGTGGCTCATCCACCCACTTTGCCTCTTTGTTGAATTGCATATAGAGACGTGGATATCCATCATACATACAGGAGGAAACTCCATTGCGCTCACGACGTATCTCGCTGTTATACTGATTGTTCTCCATCACCAGCGAGTTGGCATCTCTGAATGCCAAGAAGGGCCGGAATCGCAAGGAGGTCGAGGAGTGGGCATCCAATAGCGTGTAGCGGATCAAGATCCGGTTCTCATGCGAGATGAACACCTTCTCTTTTGTCATTATCACTCCGCCTACTCTGAAGGTAAGCTTGGGCACTGATTCGCAGTTAAATTCGCGAATGTACTTATGACCATTCGGACTGAATACATCGTCGCCATATTGATGCAACCCGAGATTGAACGACGCCCCATGCTGTATCACTGACTCATCGAGCGAGGATAGCAGCACATGTGCCTTGTCGTCCATCTCCGGTATAGGCAATACCAATAAACCATGCTGTTTACGTGTGTTGCATCCGACTATGGTGGTGCAATGATATGCCCCCGACATGTTGGTGCGCAACATCTCCTTAGGCAACGATTGCTCCAAATTGATCATAAGATTCTTGTCAAATTTAAGATAACTCATGATATAGTTAGATTAATAATTTTTACTCTGTCTTGTTATTTCGAGTGCCCTCGTACCGATTTTTTTACTTTCGGTAGTAATATCGACACTTTTTATGACCTAAAGTGGCGCCTGAAACGCTCTTTTTATATGATATTACAAAAATACAATTTTTTGAGCAATCTGACAATATGTTTTTCAACACTTTTCACTATTCCATTCTATAGGGTAGGGGATGCCTCAGTCTGACTGAGACATCCCCTTGATGTTAGACAGAGATGATATAAGCCGGGTTATGTGCTCCTTGGTTTTGCGGAGTGTCTGTCATTTATCTTTGCGGCCGCTTGCACGGCGCGCTATAGCAGTCTACCCCCCGACAATGGACGAGCAGCCCTTAGATGCCGGTATATTTGACCTTGCAACTCGCAGGAAGTGCGGCTCGATATGTCGCCATATCGACCGGTGGGCTCTTACCCCACCTTTTCACCCTTACCCCGTGTCCGTAGACTCGAGGCGGTCGTTTTCTGTCACCTTATCCCCGACGTCGCCGCCGGCTTTCCGTTAGAAAATGCGATGCTCTGCGTTGCCCGGACTTTCCTCTTTATGACTCGCATAGAGCGACAGACCTCATCTCTGCCTTGTTTCCATTTTTATCCCGCAAAGTTAACGCTTTTATCCCGCTTTCACAATTTTTTCTACCCTTTATACCTCCTTTAATCAAAATATTTCTTAAATTTGCAAACCATTTTTACTTTCATTATCTGATTATAACATCATCGGACGCTCTCTTCTCCGATCTTTTATACTTTTTGATTATGGCTGATAAACAAGTTTCTCTTGAACAACAAGGTCTCGAAATTTACCAATATATCGTCGACCATTGTGAACAAGACACCGAACAACTCTCCGAATTGATCGGCAAACTTCGTAGCGTCGATACATCCGGTCAGTTCCTCGCCAGCACTGCCCGTTATCTCTCTGCTCTCGACCGCGAAAAGTTCGAACCTTGGCTCTCGCCTCTCATCGAAGGGGCTATCGACCGTGACCGCGAACATCGCTACATCGGTTCTCTCCTCGAAGCAATCTGGGGCGATGACTATCGTGATAATATTGATGCCCTCAAGGTGTCTGACAATAATTTCCGTCGTATCTATAAGAGAATTTATCCCGATTCCCCTATCTGATATAACCTATGATTCATGATCTATAACTCATGATTCATAATTCATAATGCATAATTCATAATGCATAATGCATATTATCGCTTCTCTCTTCATTCCCTCATCCCTAATACCTAACAATTCTCTCCTCTCTGTCATTATGAAGAAATTTTTAATCTATATATTCATTTTGCTTATGATTACACCTGCCGTGGCTGAGAATATAGTCACTCTCCACACTTCGATGGGCGATATTAAGGTGCGTCTATATGATGATACCCCCATCCATCGCGATAATTTCTTGAAACTCGCTCGCGAGGGTTATTACGATGGTGTCCTTTTCCATCGCGTTATCAAGGATTTTATGATCCAAGCCGGCGACCCCAACTCCAAGTCCGCCGACAGCACCACCATGCTCGGCGATGGAGACCCCGGTTATACACTCGAGGCTGAAATCAAATATCCTACTCACTATCATAAGTATGGAGCCTTGGCTGCCGCTCGCACCGGCGACCAAGTAAACCCCGAACGTCGCAGCTCCGGATCCCAGTTCTATATCGTCGTCGGTAAGAAGCAGTCGCAACGTGCCCTCGACCAAATGTCGCAACAAGCTAATTTCCAACGCAAACAAGCCTATTTCAATGGCCTCGCCAAGCAACATATCGAGGAAATTCGCCAATTCCAAAAGACCGGAGACCGCCAAGCTCTCGATTCTCTCAAAAATTCTCTCGTCGAGATAACCGAGAAAAATGTCCCCGATCAGCCTCTCCCTCAGCAACTTATTGACGATTATCTCAATATCGGCGGTACTCCACATCTCGACGCCCAATACACCGTTTTCGGTGAAGTCATCGAGGGTATGGAAATCGTCGAAGCTATCCAAAATGTAGAGACCGGTGTCGCCGATCGTCCCAAAAATGACGTTAAAATTATCTCTGCTAAAGTAGATTAAGCGAATTTTCTCTTAATTTTATTTTGGCTAAATCAATAAATTGTTATATATTTGGCAATTATTTCGATCTTTAATCAATTTTGACTCCATTTCGTGAGTGATTTTTGATGTCGGATCCACGTTATATTTACTATCATCATAACGATTATGAACGAACTTGAAAAAGCAGCTCTCTCTCCGGAAGAGTCTGTAACCCCCGAGCCTGCTATGGCTGAAAACGCTGTTGAAAGCAATGTCCAACCCGCCGCTGAGCCCGCTCCCGCTCCCGTACAGGAAGCCGTCGTCGATGCTCCCGTTGTTGATCCCGCCGCCGAGTGTGCCGAACTCTCGGATGTGATCGCTCGCGAAGATGATGACGCAAAGGCTGAACTGCGCCGTCTCCATGCTCTCTCTAAAGAGGAACTCCGTGATGCCCTCAAGGATATCATCGAGCGTGACGATATGGAGGCTCATCGTGAAGTCACTGCTCTAAAACAAGTGTTCTTTAGTATCAAAAGTCGCGAAAACCTCGAAGCTCTCGACCAATTCGTAGCCGATGGTAACGCTCCTTCCGATTTCTCGGCACAACCCGATGAAGTCGAAAATGAGTTCAAAACGTTATATGCTGATTTTAAAGAAAAACGTGCAGCTTATCTCGTCGCCGATGAGAAACGCCGTGCCGCTAACCTCGAACAGAAGAAGGAGATCATCACTTCGATGGAGGAAATAGCCGGCGATATCGATAATGTCAACACCAAGTTCTCCGAGTTCCAACAGCTTCAGCAGGATTTCAAAGCTATCAAGGATATCCCCGCTGCCGCCGAAACTGAGATCTGGAAGGCTTTCCAAGGCGTCGTAGAGAGATTCTACGATAACCTCAAGATCAATAAGGAACTTCGCGATTTTGACTTCAAAAAGAATCTCGAAGCCAAGCGTCTCCTTATCGATGAGGCTAAAGCCCTTGAAGCTATGTCCGACCCCGTTGCCGCTTTCCGCGCTCTTCAGAGCCTCCACGATCGCTGGCGAGCCATCGGCCCCGTTGCCAAGGAAATCCGCGAGGAAATCTGGGAGGAATTCAAAGCCGCTTCTACGGTCATCAATCGCCGTCACCAGGAATATTTCGAACAGCGTAAGGCTGCCGAGCAAGCTAATGAGGAGGCCAAAACTGCTCTCTGTGTCGAAATCGAAGCTATCGCGCTCGACGATCTCAAGTCGTTCAACGACTGGAATGCCGCTACCGACAAGATCATCGACATCCAAAAGAGATGGCGCGAGTTCGGTTTCGCCTCCAAGAAGGCAAACAATGCCCTGTATAGCCGCTTCCGTAAGTCTTGCGACGATTTCTTCGAGGCTAAAACCAAATTCTTCCAGCAGGCTAAGGATGAGCTCAATTCAAACCTCGAGAAGAAAACCGCTCTCTGTGAGCAGGCTGAAGCCCTTAAGGATACTACCGACCTGAAGGCTGCCACCGACAAGGTCATGAAACTACAGGCCGAGTGGAAGACCATCGGCAGCGTGCCCCGCAAACATAGCGATGCTCTCTGGCAAAGATTTACCACCGCTTGCAATTATTTCTTCGATGAGCGCAAACGTCAAAATAAGGAGCGTCACCAGGTGGAAAATGAAAACCTCGAGAAGAAACGAGCCATCATTGCTGCCCTCGCTGCCCTCCCCAAAGATGGCAACCGCAACGAGGTGATGCCACAAATCAAGCAGCTCCAAAGCGATTGGCAGGCCGTTGGTTTCGTGCCCTTCAAATATAAGGATAAGATCTTCACCGAATATCGCAAAATATGCGACGCTCTCTATGATGCCTACAATTCTCGCCAAGCTCGCGACCGTATGGCAAACTATCAGAGCCGCGTTTCCGAACTAAAGGGTGATGAAAACAAGATCGGTCGTGAACGTGATCGTCTCCTCCGCGTATGCGAAAGCCGTAAGAACGAACTCAAGACCATCGAAAACAATATGGGATTCTTCAGCATCAAGTCCAACGCCGGAAACTCTATGCTCAAGGAGATGGAAAACAAAATCAAGCATCTCAAGCAAGACATCCAAGAGCTCCAGGAGAAGATAGCCCTGCTCGACCAAGCTGAAGATTAACAAGCCCTATTCGATTAAGCCGAAGATTAACAAAGGAAAAACTGTTTTTAGCAGAAATTCGATTTTGTAATTTGTTCATTTTAAGAGGAGTAGCGATTATCGCCACTCCTCTTTTTTTCAAATTCCTAATTCCTAACTCCTAACTCCTAATTCCTAATTAATTTATCGAATTCCGGCGTTTGCCACACCACCGTATCTGTGAGTATCAGCATCACCGGCAGCTTCAGCGAGTCTGCAAGCGCCTTGGCTCGATCTGAACCCATCGCCATCATCGCCGTGGCAAGCCCATCTGCCTCCATCGAGTTGCTGCTCACCACTGTGGCACTCAGCACATCCGTAAGCGTCGGACGCCCCGTCTTCGCCGAAATCGTGTGACCATAGATCTTACCACCCTCTTGGTGATAGTTCCGATAGTTGCCCGACGTCGCCATCCCCCGGTCGGTGATCTCGATGATACATTGCGAACTGTGATCCACACCCTCGCTCCTTACCGGTCGGTCGATCGATACTCGCCACCCTTGTCCCGTCGGACTCTCCCCGGCACACCTTATCTCCCCTCCGATCTCCACCATATAGTCGCTGATGCCATTGCGCTCCAACATCTCCGCTACACAGTCGCAACCATATCCCTTGGCTATCGCCGAGTAGTTGAACTCGATACGGCGATCTCCCTTCACCAGTCGCTTCCCATCAATCCGGGTCTTGTCGATACCCACGATCTGCATAAGTGAGTCGATGCGAAGTGTATCTGATGTCGCCTTATGTCCCTTGCCAAAGCCCCACGCCGTGATCAGTGGCCCAAGGGTCGGGTCAAATGCCCCTCCACTGATCCGATGGATCTCTCGCGATGTCTCGTACACACGGATATAGTGCCCATCCACTTCGACTGAATCTCCGACATTCGCACGTGACACAAGTGAGGTCGCGTCAAATACATTGAGCGATCGATCCACCTCCCGAAGCGCTGACATAATACTATCACCCATATCCCGTTCGCCACAGTAGGTGATATGATACGATGTGTGCCAGATCATCCCCTCATTGCTGCGATATTCTTTGCCACACGATGCCATCGATACTGCCATCGCCGACACCAATATCGCTGCCATATTTTTCCCAATTGTTTGTGATAACTTATTCATGTTAATTTCCGGTTTTTCGCTTGTTTCTGCAAATATACCACCAAATTCCTTACTTTTTCATTACATTTATAAAAAAATTCTCAATTTTTTTCAATATTTATTTTGACAATCTCTAATATTTTGCTAAATTTACAATTATCATTTTGGTTTTCTCTTTTTAAACTTTTGTTATTACCTTATTTTTTAAAATTATTTGCCTATGAGAGAATCGTTTGTTTTCCTTGCCGATGGCTTCGAAGAGGTCGAAGCCTTGACTGTCGTTGATGTGTTAAGAAGAGCCGGTATGCCGGTAAAGACAGTCTCCATATCTAATTGTCTCTCCGTAGCGGGTGCTCATGGCATCCAGGTCAATGCGGATGTGCTCTTCGATTCGACGCTCTTCTCCGACCCGGCATGGCTCATCCTCCCCGGAGGCCTCCCCGGCGCCGACAATCTCCATGATTTTGCTCCCCTTATCGGGCTGCTGAAGCGTCAATTATCTTCTCATTCCGGCCGCATCGCTGCCATCTGCGCATCTCCCGCCGTCGTGCTCGGCGCTGAAGGTTTGCTCGCCGGTCGAAAAGCTACTTGCTATCCCGGGTTCGAACACCTCCTCCATGACGCCGCTTATCAGGATCAAAAGGTGGTGTGCGATGATAAGTTCGTCCTCGCCAACGGCCCATCTTCTGCTCTCCTCTGGGCGCTCGCTATCGTTCGCGAAGAACTCGGTGCCAAACAGTCCGACTCCGTTGCTGCCGGTATGCTCTTCTATCCTATCAGTGATGACCACATCGACAATATATTCGGGTAGTCTCACTCTCCTTTATTCGTTTTTTTAATGGACATCTATTATACTATCCCCAAAACCGGCTCTGCTCGTTATACTGAGAAAATGAGCCGGTTTCTCGCTTTTGCCTTACCCGTCAGCTCTGCCGATGAGGCTAAGGCTGTCGTCAAACAATATCAAAACGAATACCACGACGCCCGACATGTATGCTGGGCTTATATGATTGGTCCCGATCGCAAGGAGTGGCAACTCAATGACAATGGCGAACCTTCCGGCACTGCCGGTAAGCCAATCCTCGGGCAGATTAATAGTCTTGAACTTACCAATCTCATAGTCATCGTCGTAAGATATTTCGGCGGTATCAAACTCGGCACTTCCGGTCTAATTGCAGCCTATCGCGAGGCTGCGCGTCTCGCTCTCGATGATGCCGGCAAGTTGGTGTGCCGACAAATGTCCTGTATCAAGGTCGAGTTCTCTTACGAAACCGCCGACCAAGTCATGAAAATCATCAAAGCAAACCCCGAAATTAAGGTCCTCGATAAGTCGTTCGACAATATGTGTGGCATCATCGCGGAGTTCCCTCTCGACCTCCAAGAGCAAATCACCGGCAGATTATCCAAAATCGAAGGCGCTATGATAACTCTATTGTAGAGCGAACTATGATAACTATATTGTAGAACTCGCTCTTACATCATATTTGCTCAACCATATTATACATTATGCCATAGCCCGACTAAATCATATTTTGTTGTCGGTTTGCGACTTTATATAATTTTGTGAGGTAATTTGCGACATTCTCTTTCTTTTTGATAGATTTTCTCGTTTTTGTCTGTCAAAAAAATAATACAGAAATTATTGGAAGTTTAAAAAATATTTCCTACTTTTGCATTATGGATTTATGCAATGATTATCTATTTATTATAGACTTCGTCGTGTAATTCTTTGGTAATCAGCGGTTTGTCTCGGATTTATATCAATAAAATAGACCCTGTTTTTTACCTCAATATTTTGTTAGTTTAGCGAGTTTTTCTTTGATGCTTTTATGGTTAGCGGATTATTTGAGCATCAAATTATGAGGATAAAATAATTGTTAGTATAATTTAATAAAAACAGTTTGCTTATGAAAAAGATCTACTCTTTTTTGGCTATGGCGCTGATCGCATTGTTCTCTTTCAATGCTAATGCCACTATTTCGGTTACTGTTACCCTCGACAATGCTGATGCTGTGACAGTAACTACTCCCGCTGAGAATTATGGAGACCCCGATATTGAGGTCCCTGTTGTTACCGGCGACAATGTCTTCTATTCTGAAGATGATAACGCTTACATCCGCTATAACATCGCTGCCAAGGATGGTTATGCCATCACTTCCGTAGTGGATGAAAATGGTACTAAGCTTAGCGCTTTCTATGGCGGTATCGCTTACATCTACCTCTATTCTTATTATAGCGGTAAGCATTGGTATGTTACTACAGTCAACCTCGAAGAGGCTCGTACTGCTTCGTTCACCATGTCTGTAGATGATCCTTCTCTCGTTTCTGCTACTCTCTCCGGCACTAACTCTCGTCTCGACGTGCAAGAGGGTCCTACTACTTACAAGTTCGACCCCAACACTGAGAATGTCCTTACTCTCTTCGCTCAGGGCGACAAGAATATCTATTCTGTCACTAAGAATGATGAGACTATCCCCGTTGAAAGCTACTCAGTTCAAGTGCCCCTCGAAGATGGTTGCAATATCGTCGTTCAAGCCAAATGGCCCGACATCCCTTGTGCCATTTCTCTGCAGTATGACGAGGAGGCTACTCCCGGTCTTATCTCAGGTGCTGCTGTCAACTATGATGATGTCGATATCGTAGACAATGTAATCTCTTGCCAGCTCGGCGACCTCGTGGGTGTCTATATGAATGCCACCGACTATAATGTCACCGAAATTAAGCTTAATGGCGAGGCTCAAGATTTGTCTTATTTCTGGGGCAACTTCTATTTCACTGTAACTCAAGAGGAGAATACCCTTGAGGTTTCTGCTGCCGGTTATGGCACGATCACTGCTATTGTGAACGTTACTTGCAAGGAGGCATTCAACCTTTACAAACAGTATCAATATCCTGAGAACCTCTTGGAAATCGTTGAGGGTCGCAATGAAATTGAACTCTCTGAGAAGTATAACTACATGAGCTATGAGGTCAACCCCGGTTATGAACTCGTTTCAGCTACCAAGACTGAAGGTGATTTGGATCCCGTCGATATCTCAAATACTATGTACATCTATGATGTAACTGACGGTATGGTAATCGACCTCGTTGGTAAGGCTGAAGTCCTCGATTCTCACGCTGTTATCTGGGTAGACGATATGTCTGCTGCCAACTACTATTTCTCTTTCCAGAATGCTAAGCGCTACGATTATGCTGCCATTGATATGTTGAATGGTTACTTTGAATTCGACTTCAGCGAAAACTCTTACAATCCCTTCGGTCTCGGATGGTCCGGCGAAAATGTTCAGAAGTTCGTATTCCTCAATGGTGAGGCCAAGAGCCCGAACTATGAGGGCGGTTCTTACTGGGATCTTACTCTCGCCGATGGCGACGTTGTTAAGGCTTTCGTTGCTGCCGAACCTGTAAATTGCACCGTTTCTATCGACGCTGAAGAGGATGTCGCTACTGAGGTGACTGTCGATCGTATCACTCCTGTAACTGACTGGTCAGAGGGTATCTCTTGCTTCAATGGTACTGAAGTTGCTGTCGCCGCTTCTCTCGAAGATCCCGATAAGACTGTTGTCGTTACTCTCAATGACGAGCCCCTCGTAGCCGGCGAAGATGGCAAGTATGTATTCGTAGTTGAAAACGAAACTAACTCCGTTAGCATCACTACCACTACTTCAGGCGTTAAGTCTATGATCACTGATCAGACTGTTAGCCCCGTATTCAACCTCCAGGGTATCCGCGTTGCTAACTCCAACGATCTCAACAACCTCCCCGCAGGTGTTTATGTCGTAGATGGCAAGAAAGTTATCGTGAAGTAATCTCCAACCTTTATGGTTTAACTCCTTATACCATCCCGATGTGTGGACATCTCAGTGCCCACACACCGGGATGCGTTTTTTTTATTATTATTCTCTGAACTTTTACTTTAATGACCATTTGATCCATTTATGAATAAGTTATGTTCCGCTCTGTTCGCTCTGCTGGCTATCTCCGGATATGCCCTCGCTGACGATCAGCTCGCTATTAGTTTTAAAGCCGATGGCACTGCTCCATCTTTCAGCTTCCAGATAGCTACCATTGAAGATACTCAAATCAAAGTCGACTGCGGCTATGGCCCCGTCACCTACGATGTCCATCCATCTTTCTGGAGCGAAGATAATCAAGGCATCGTTTCCACTATCGTACCCATCACTCTGAGCGAAACCAAGGAGGTCAAAGTTTATGGTGACCCCTCTCTTATCAATTATTTCTTCTCTCAGGGTGGTTATATCGAATCGATCGATTTCGGCCAGTGCTATAACCTCCAGATCCTCGACCTCTCTCACAATGTCCTCAAGGCGCTCGACCTCTCTCCTTATACAGCCCTGCAGGCCATATATCTTACTGACAACCCTTTCACGGCTGAGACTCCTCTCGTAGTCGGCGATAATCACCCCGATCTCCAGATCCTCGAAGTCGATATCGTCGATTATATCTCTCCCGATTTCGATATCAATACTTTCACCAATCTGAAGTCTTTCGACGCTTACGCAAACAAGACTCTTTCGCATCTCGACCCTACCAACTGCCCCGGGCTGATGAGACTCTCTGTCGATATGTGTCCCATCGAGTCGCTCGACGTTACTCAAAACACCGAACTCGTGGTACTCAATATTGAAGATACCAAAATCACAACAATTGACCTCACTCACTGCTCCAAGCTCCAGCAACTATATGCCCGACATGAGAGCGGATGGGTCAACCGTGCTTACAAGATGACCAACCTCGACCTCAGCGGTAACCCCCAATTGAATTATCTTACCGCCGGTGGCAACCTCCTTACTTCGATCGACCTTACACCTTGCCCCAACTTGACTTACGTCATCCTCAGCAATAACCTCCTCACGGCTATCGATATCTCCAACAATCCTCTGATATCGACCCTCAACATCTCCGACAATAATATGTCGTTTGCTACTCTCCCCCTCCCTTCTGACTCTTTCTATGAGTATACATACAAGCAGCGTGCCCTCCCCACCGAACGCTCTTATGCCGAGGGTTCTGTGCTTGATTTCTCCGATAAGGTGATCCGTGATGGCTCTACCACCTCCTGCACCCTTTATTCCTATAATGTGGCAGGCGATGTCTATACTCAACTCGATAATTCATATTTCTCTTACGCCGATGGCCGCGTTACTCTCCTCAAGGCTCACAAGGATTCTCTCGTAGTCTCTTTCGCCAACCCTCTCTTCCCCGATGCTACTCATGAGACTCAAAAGTTCATGGTCAAAACTGTGGAAAATTATGGCCAACCATCCAAGATTCTCTCTTTCACCATCGGTAAGTACACCGGCGATACCTTCAGCCTCCATATCGGTCTCTATGGCGCTTCGGAGGAGAATCCCCTCCCATTCACCGTGAAGGCAGGCGATAAATCTTTCTCAGGTGTCGCCACCACTGCTTCTACTCCCGCCGAACCTAACGTGACTTGCACCATGGGCGTTGGTAGCGCTCTCGAAGTGTATGTGCCGGAAGGATCAGTCCTCACAGCATTCAAGATGGATGGTATCCCCGTGTATAGCTCTACACTCTCTGCCGCTACCGAAATACGTGAACTCACCATCAGCAATGCCGAACTCTATAACATCAACCTCGACTATTGCCGTTGCCTCACTGATCTCGACCTCTCTTACAACAATCTCTCAGCTCTCGACTTGAAGGGTATCAACGAAAGCTATGGCAAGAATGTCCTCTTTAATGTCAATGCTTCTCACAATAAGCTCTCCGAAATCGAGTTCACTTCATCTCTGACTCTGGTCAACCTCGACCTCTCTTACAACCAATTCGAAGAGTTTAACTTCAAGGATTTCGACAACCTTGAGTCTATCAACATTGCAGGAAATAATATCCCATTCCTCAATATGGCTTATTTCGAGAAGGTGAAGTATTGCAATGTCTCCGACAACCAATTCACTTATCTCGAACTCCCTGAAAGCAACGTCTTCGAGTATCTCAACGTTTCGAACAATCATCTCACCTTCGCCTCGCTCCCATACCTCGCGCCGCGTGAAGGTCTCGAGTATGTTACCGCTCCTCAAGCCCCGATAGCCATCGCTACTCGCGGCCCCGGCATCGACCTCTCTGCTCAAGATGTGAACATCGCCGGTAATCAAACTACATTCGTATGGAAGAAGCAGGATGGTACACCCTTGGTCAAGGATGTCGATTACTCTATCTCCGGCGGACGCACCAAGTTCCTCAATACCGAGGTTGGTAAAATCTATTGCGAAATGACCAATGGAGCTTATCCCGGTTTCGCCGGCGACAACGCACTCCGCACCACTCTGATCAAGGCTGACAAGAAGCCGACCAATCGTATCGCTACTTTCGAAACGCCTGTCGGCAATGAAGTCGTGTCGCTCTCTTTGGCCGGTAACGTCGAAGGATCTGCCGTTTACTTCGATTGGGAGGGTGAGGAAGATTTCTTCCAGCAGTATCTCCTCAAGAGTATGTATACCCTCTATGAAGCCACCACTACTGCCGGTGCTACTGTCAATGTTTATACCTACGAGCCCGAAGAGAAGGTGACTATCTTCTCCATCAGCAATTGCACCATGGAGTCGTGCGATCTTACCAACCTCGACGGCGTGCAGTGTCTCTCGCTGATCAATGCTTCTCTCCCCGAGATCACATTCCCCACCAACACTGCAGACCTCACCGAGATTAACCTCGACCGCAACCTCCTCGAGTCGTTCGACGTCTCGATCTTCCCCGCTGTCAGAGCCCTCGCCGTTTCCAACAACAATCTTGCTTCGATCGATGTCTCTGCGGCTTCCGACCTCCAGGTATTCAACGCTTCCCTCAATCAGTTGACTTCCGTAAACTTCGGTTCCAACTCCAACCTCTGGCTCGTCAATCTCGCTGCCAACGGCCTCGAGTCGATCGACCTCTCTACTCTTCCCGGTCTCGAGCAAGTCAGCCTGAGCAATAACTACCTCTCTGAAATCGACCTCTCCGCCAACAATAACATCAAGGTGCTACAACTCGATGGAAATATGTTCGATTTCACTACACTCCCGCGTCCCAACAGTAATTGGTATGTCTATTCTTATAGCAACCAATATCCCCTCCTCGTTGAGCCCGTAGGTGATAAGGTTGACCTCTCTTCTCAGGCTCGAGTCGATGACACCGAAACTCAATTCGTGTGGTATCAGGGTGTCCCCGAGTATGACGAGTTCGGAGAACTTTCCGGCACAACTCTCGTCGAAGGTGAAGACTATACTATCGACAATGGTGTCACCACCTTCCTCCGCAGCTTCACCGACGTGATGTGTATCCTTACCAATGGTGTATTCCCCAATATGTTCCTCTATACTCCCCTCCTCAGCCCGTCGGGTGTCGATAGTATCGTCGATGACACTGTGCAAGAGAACAACACCATCTTCAACCTCCAAGGTCTACCTTGCAACAAAATCTCCGAGCCGGGTATTTATATCATCAACGGCAAGAAGATTCTTGTGAAATAATTATCCTGTAGATATACTCCTTTCAGATCCGGGATGTGTCATTTTTGTAATGACACATCCCTTTTTTATGCCATTACAGCCGCTAAAACCCTAAAAATGTTGACTTTTTTTATAATTATCTCTCTTTGATAGTGATAAATTCAAAAAAAATTCCGATATTTGCACTGCAAAAAAATCGGGACTCCTCCTCACCCCTCTTTTTACCCCGATTTTTTAGCCAATTTATTAATCCGATTATAGTTAATATAGATTAAAGATATTGTAAAAATGACTAAAGCAGATATCGTAAGTGAAATCGCTCGTAGCACAGGCCTCGAACGCGCTGCTGTGCTCGCATCAGTTGAAAAGTTCATGGATGTTGTCAAAGAAGCTATGGCGGCAGGTAACAATGTGTACCTCCGTGGCTTCGGCAGCTTCGTTGTGAAAACTCGCAAGGAGAAAACTGCCCGCAACATCTCTCGTAATACTACTATCAAGATCCCCGAACACAAGGTGCCCACTTTCAAGCCCTCTAAGGTGTTCCTCGATGAAGTGAAATAATCAATCAAAAGTCTAACTCTATAAAACCTTTGCAGTTATGCCCAGCGGAAAAAAGAGAAAAGGCCACAAGATGGCTACTCACAAACGCAAGAAAAGACTGAGAAAAAATCGTCATAAAAAGAAATAATCTATTCTGCGTGATTTCGACCGGCTCCGCTTTTTTGCCGGTCGATTTTAATATATTTTTATTTCTTTTCACGTTTTTTTGTCGGTTTGCTTTCTTTTGAAATTTAAACCTACCTATCTCTTGTATGAAAAGCGAATTAGTTGTTGATGTCAATCAGGAGGACATTTCCATTGCCCTCTTGGAAGACTCGCGCTTGGTCTCGCTCCAGAAGGAAAGCCGAAATATAGCTTATGCTGTTGGCGATATCTATCTGGCGAAAGTCAAAAAGATCATGCCGGGTCTGAATGCCGCATTCGTCGATGTCGGCTACGAAAAAGACGCTTTTCTTCATTATCTCGATCTCGGACCTCAATTCAGCTCTTATTCCGATTTCCTCAAAGAGGCTTTCGCCGATAAGAAGAGAGTCCCATCCATCTCTAAGCGTAAACTTCTGCCCGATATTCCCAAACAGGGCACCATCCAGTCTGTAGTCCAGCCGGGGCAATTACTCCTCGTTCAGATCGCCAAGGAGCCTATATCTTCCAAAGGACCCAGACTCACCACCGAACTCTCGTTCACCGGTCGTTATATGGTCTTGATGCCTTTCGGCGATAAAATCTCTGTCTCTCAAAAGATCAAATCTACTGAGGAGAAAATCAGACTTCGCCAGCTCATCGGAAGCATCAAGCCTAAAGGATTCAGCGTCATCGTCCGTACTTCTGCCGAGGGTAAACGTGTGGCTGAACTTAACAATGAGTTGCGCTCTCTGCTCAAAAACTGGGAGGAGGCTATTTTCAAAATGCAACGTAGCAAAGCCCCCGATTTGATCTATGAGGAGGAATCGCGTGCTGTCAGCATAATTAGGGATCTTTTCTCCCCTAATTTCGAAAATATTTACGTCAATCATGCCGACACGTTCACGCAAATCCAAAATTATGTATCCCTGATTTCTCCCGAGTGTGGAGATGTCGTTAAGCTATATACCAAGGATACGCCAATCTTCGATTTCTTCAACATCACTCGTCAGATCAAATCCAGTTTCGGCAAAACCGTCTCTTTCCGCTCCGGCGCTTATCTGATCATCGAAAGCACCGAAGCTCTCCATGTGATCGACGTCAATTCCGGCAATCGTAGCAAGGCTAGCCCCGACCAAGAGTCTAATGCCTTGGATGTCAACCTTAAAGCCGCCGATGAAATTGCTCGTCAGTTACGACTTAGAGATATGGGTGGTATCGTGGTCGTCGATTTTATCGACATGGCTAAGTCTGAACACCGTCAGCAACTCTATGACCATATGAAGGAGGTGATGGCTCACGATCGTGCCCGCCATAATATCCTCCCTCTCAGCAAGTTCGGACTTATGCAGATCACTCGCCAACGTGTCCGCCCGGCTCTCGATATCACAACAAGCGAGTCTTGCCCTTCCTGCTTCGGCAAAGGCGAAGTCCAATCTTCGATTCTTTTTACCGATCGTCTCGAGGAAAAAATCGAGTATCTCGTAGAGCATCTTAAGGTCAAAAAGTTTACCATGTATATCCATCCCTTTGTCGATGCTTACGTCAAAAAGGGGGTCTTCTCCCTATATGGCAAGTGGAGACGCCGTTTCGGCCGATCGTTTAAGGTTATCGCCGATGAGTCGCTCGCTTATCTGCAGTATCGAGTCATAGACCCCGACGGCAAGGAAATCGACCTCAAGGAGGAGAGTGATATCAGCTCAAGCCAAAGCAAAAATAGAGTCCGTTTCAGAGATAATAACGATGAGAATTGAAGAAAAGCTCTAATGCTTAGTTATCCATTTTTACGGATAATTCCTATCATCAAGAGAGGTGAAGCCACTTGGCTCCACCTCTCTTCAGCTTTTTTTTAATTCCTAACTCCTAATTCCTAATTCCTAATTCCTAATTCCTAATTCCTAATTCCTAACTCCTAACTCCTAACTCCCCAACGCATCCGCTACGATGAAGGTGCTGCCCCCGATATAGATGATGTCTTGTGGAGTGGCTTCTGCCTCTGCCGCTGCCATCGCATCTTTGACAGTGCGATATAGATGAGAGCGTAGCCCTCGCTCTTGACAACGTCGCAACAATTCGTCGCAACTCATGGCGCGAGGTATAGCTGCTTGCGTCACATAGTATTCCGCATCCGCCGGAAACATCGGTAGTATATGATCCACATCCTTGTCTGCTACGAATCCTATCACAAAGCGCACTACGCCCCCTGCTCGTTTGGTATGTATCTCTTGTAACTGACCCAGGTTATAGCGCAATCCCGCCTCGTTGTGTCCCGTGTCGCATATAGTCAGCGGTGACTCTTTGAGCACTGTCCATCTCCCTCTGAATCCGGTCAGCTCGCAGACTTCACGAAATCCTCGCTCTTCAGCCTCGCGGCTTATCTCTACGCCTATCTGCCGCAATCTGTCGATAGCCACCCGCGCCGTGTTGACATTCTTTTGCTGGTATGACCCATGAAGTTCGCATCTCAGCGACTCGTTGGCAGCATCATCCACTTCGCGATATGCCTCCCGAAGTGTGGTGCCTGCCTCCGCTGCTTTGGCGCGGAACACAGGCTCGGTCTCTTCCGTCGCCTCCCCGATCACTACCGGTATCCCCGGCTTGATGATACCTGCCTTCTCCACGGCTATCGCTGCCAACGTGTCGCCCAAAAATTGTGTGTGATCTTTCGATATGTTCGTGATCACCGACAAGATTGGAGTGATGATATTGGTGGAGTCCAATCTCCCTCCCATCCCAACTTCGATCACGGCATAGTCCACCGATTCGGCGGCAAACCATTCGAATGCCATCATCATCGTCAATTCGAAAAAGGAGGGCTTGTCTCCCTTATAGTCCACCGATTGCCAACGCTCCACAAAGTCGACTACTCTCTCTTCGGGTATCTTCTCCCCGTTGATGCGCATACGCTCGCGGAAGTCCACCAAGTGGGGCGACGTATAGAGTCCGGTCTTATACCCCTGACTCTGGAGAACTGCCGAGATCAAACTCGACACACTACCCTTGCCGTTGGTCCCCGCCACATGGATCGCTTTCCATTTGCGATGAGGATCCCCGAATTGTCGCGATAATGCCTCACTCCTCTCCAATCCCGGCTTGTAGGCCGCTGCTCCTACTCGCGAAAACATTGGCAGCTGACCGAATAGCCATTCTATCGATTCTTTATAGTCCATATATTGCTAAGCCGGAGATACCGGCAAGTATGATTACCATTATTGGATGCATCTTATATTGCTTACCCTCCACTTTCACCGGAAAGTAGACCAAGCAGAAGGAAACGACACATATCAGTGTCGAGATGATCAGTTCTCGGTTCTCTCCATGAGGGTTGAAGTTCTCGCGGTTCATCAGCAGGATTGCCGCAGAGGCTATCAGTCCGACCACCACCGGACGCAGCCCGGCAAAGATCGCCTTAATCACCCCGCTCTCTTGATGTCGCCTGATGAAGTGTGAACAGTATAACACTAAGAAGAAACTGGGCACCGTCACCGCCAAGGTGGCTATCACTGAGCCTAATACACCCCATAGCGGTGAACTTAGACTCGGTTCTGTAGCCATCGGTGCTACATATCCGATATAGGTGGCGGAGTTGATGCCGATTGGCCCCGGTGTCATCTGCGAGATCGCTACGATGTCGGTAAACATCTGCTCTGTGAGCCAGCCATTGTCGGTCACGATAATCTTCTGTACCAACGACAGCATCGCATAGCCTCCTCCGAAACCGAAGAGACCTATCTTCATATATGCCCAAATGAGCTTTAAGTAGATTCCCATTGTTTCCTCTCCTCCTTATCTTTGTTTCTCTCCCGTTTTATTCAATTTTCTCCTTCCTATTGCCCAGAATAGATAGCCTCCCAAGCCCCCTAAGATGATATAGATGATAGGGTTGGAGACAACCCCGAGATTGAGCGAAATCATCAGCGCCACCACCAAGGGAATCCATACCGTCTTAATGGTAAGTCGAGCAGCCCTGGCAGATGTCACCACCGGCGCAATAATCAGTGCCACCACCGCCGGCCGTATTCCCATGAATATCGCCGATAACACCCGATTGTTCTTAATCGTTTCGGGGGTCAGGAAGATGGCTATCGCCAAGATGATCAGAAAGGAGGGGAGGATGGTCCCTAAGGAGGCTACAATGCTTCCCCTCATCCCGCCGATCTTGTCGCCGATCGCCGTCGCTATGTTCACCGCCAGGATCCCCGGCATAGATTGAGCTATCGCCAAGAGATCAAGAAATTCTTCCCGCTCTATCCAGCCATGACGATCCACGATCTCTTTCTCGATCACCGATATCATAGCCCAGCCTCCCCCGAAGGTGAAGGCCCCTATCTTGAAAAAACTCGTAAATAGTTGCCAATAGTCTCTATTCACTTTTTCTATTGTTTTTGCTGTTGTTAAGTATCCTTATCAGTTGCTGATTCTTCTTTTTTTCTGCAAATTTACTACTTTTTCCATTATATTGACCCCTATTCTGAAATTCTTTTCCCTTTGTTTTCTTTTTTGTCATATAATTTTCTTAATTTTGCACTGAAGTGGGGTAGTGGTCTTGTCAGAGATGTAGCTCTGTCGCTATGCTTGAGATATCCGCTATGCTCCCTCGATATTCGTTTTATTTAATTGATTTATAATAAGTTATAGTAGTATATGGCTATATGGTTTGAATGTAAGGTGCGTTATGACAAGATGCAGGAAAATGGTATGGTTAAGAAGGTTAATGAGCCCTATCTCGTTGATGCTTTGACCTTTACCGAAGCTGAGTCACGCATCGTCGAGGAAATGAAACCCTATATCTCGGGCGAGTATTCCATCTCGTCGGAGAAGAAGACCAAGATCTCGGAGATCTTCTATCATGAGGGTGGCGACCGTTATTACCTCGTGAAGGTGGCTTTCATCTCTTATGATGAGAAGACCGGCACCGAGAAGAAGTCGATCTCTCAGATTCTCGTGCAGGCGTGCGACTTCGAGGAGGCTCTCAATAATTTCAATGAGGGCATGAAGGGCACGATGGCTGATTACACCATCGTCTCGATCGCCGAAACTGCCATCATGGATATCTTTAAGGCGAATCTTGATCCGAATTCTCAGGAGTAATCCTCCCCTTTAGTTCAGACCTCTCTCCCCTCTCAGTGTTATGATTTCTGATGAGTTAAAGAAGATATATGCCGAGCTTCCACAGGATGTCCGCCTTGTGGCTGTCTCGAAGTTCCACCCCGTTGAGGCTATCCGCGAGGCTTACGATGCCGGCCATCGCTGTTTCGGCGAAAGTCGTGTCCAAGAGCTCCTCGCCAAGATACCCCAACTGCCCGATGATATCAGCTGGCATTTTATCGGTCATCTTCAGACCAATAAGGTCCGCCAGATCATCGGACATACTGCCATGATCGAGAGCGTGGATTCCATACGCCTCCTCGATCTTATTGATAAAGAGTCGCTCCGCGCCGGGGTCACCACTCGTGTACTCATGCAGATCCATGTCGCCCAAGAGGAAACAAAGTTCGGTTTCTCTCCCGACGAACTCCTCGAGTTCTTCCGCTCCCGGCAGTTCGAGTCGCTCCAAGCCACTCACATCTGTGGCGTCATGGGCATGGCGTCAAATACCGACGACCTTGACCGTGTGCGTCAGGATTTCGCTCTAATCGCTCGGACTTTCCATCAAATCGCCGACGATGCTTCCCTCGGACTTCGTGGCTTCGACACCATCTCCATGGGGATGAGCGGCGATTGGAACATCGCTGTCGAGGAGGGATCTAATCTTATCCGTATAGGTACTCGCATCTTCGGCGAGCGCCAATATTAGTTCTTTATTGTGTCTTTTATTTTTTTATTTTTTAACCTAAAATCATAAATTTATTTCTTATGGGTTCACAAGTTTCTACAACCTCTGGAAAGCCTGCCGGTAGCGGTGCTCTGATCGCTATCGTGGCTATGTCTTTCCTCTTCGCCATGATTGCTTTCGTCACCAACCTCGCCGCTCCCCTCGGCACCATCTGGAAAGGCCACTATGAGTGGGCAGGTATGGTCGGCAATTTTATGAATTTCTTGGCTTACCTCATCATGGGTATCCCCGCCGGTATGCTCCTCCAGCGCATCGGCTATAAGAATACGGCTCTCCTCGCCATGGCTATCGGCGTCGTGGGCGTTTTCTTGCAGTATCTCTCCAGCATCACAGGTGCCGACGTCGACACGTTCTCCGTGGCAGGTGGCACTGTAAAACTCGATTTTATCATCTATCTCCTCGGTGCGTTCGTCTCCGGTTTCTGCGTCTGCATCCTCAATACTGTGGTCAACCCGATGCTTAATATCCTCGG
This sequence comes from Lepagella sp., assembly GCA_051872035.1. Lineage (GTDB taxonomy): Bacteria > Bacteroidota > Bacteroidia > Bacteroidales > Muribaculaceae > Lepagella. The sequence goes on along the minus strand of JBJEDL010000062.1, from coordinate 3,089 downwards.
TGGCGGCGGTAATAAGGGTAATCAGCTCGTGCAGCTCGGAAGCTCCTTCAATTCGCTTGCCGGCACTCTTACCCCTCTCTTCGTGGGTATGCTCGTCGGCACGGTCACTGCCGACACGTCGATGGCTAATGTCGCTCCACTCCTCTGGATCGCTATGGGTGTCTTCGCTTTCGCTTTCGTCGTGATCTTCTTCGTCAATATCCCCGAGCCGGTGGCTGTTTCCAAAGATGGCGCCAAGAAGAAGTATACTCACAGCGCTTGGAGCTTCCGTCATACTCTCCTCGGCGTCATCGGTATCTTCTTCTATGTCGGTATCGAGGTCGGCATCCCGGGAGTATTGATCTTCTATCTCTCTGACAGTGCTGCCTCCGGCATTACCGAAAATGCAACTGCTGTTGCCGGCGCCGTGGCTGCCGTCTACTGGCTCTTGATGCTCGTGGGCCGTCTCTCTTCTTCTGCAATCTCAGGCTCGGTGAGCAGCCGCATCCAGCTCATCGCCGTCTCTTCGCTGGCTATCATCTTTGTCATCCTCGCTATCGTTATGCCTGCTTCCATCCGTGTGAATATGCCCGCATATTCCGCCGGCGATGGTTTCGCTCTGGCTCAAGTCCCCATCTCGGCTCTCTTCCTCGTGCTCTGCGGTCTCTGCACTTCCGTGATGTGGGGTGTGATCTTCAACCTCGCTGTCGAGGGTCTCGGCAAGTATACCGCTCAGGCCTCCGGTCTGTTTATGATGATGGTGGTCGGCGGCGGTGTGATGCCTCTTATCCAAAATGCTATCGCTAATTCTCTCGGGTATCTCAAATCTTATTGGCTCGTGGTCGCCATGTTGGCTTACCTCCTCTTCTATGCCCTCGTCGGCTGCAAGAATGTCAATAAGGATATCCCGGTCGATGATATAGATTAAATCTAATTCATTAAATTATACCATGGACAAAAAAATTATGGATTCAGCAGCCGATAATCTCCGCGTGCTGATTGCCCAAATGGTCGAAAAGGCTAAATCCGGCCATCCCGGTGGTGCTATCGGCGCTGCTGATTTTATCAATGTGCTCTATTCGCAGTTCTTGACCTACGATCCCGATGATGCCCGTTGGTTCTGCCGCGATCGTTTTTTCCTCGATCCCGGTCACATGTCGCCGATGCTTTATGCCGTGCTGACTTTCGCCGGCTATTTCTCTGTCGAGGATCTTCAGAGTTTCCGCCAGTGGGGTAGTGTCACCCCGGGGCACCCCGAACTTGATGTAAATCGCGGCATCGAGAACTCTTCCGGCCCTCTCGGTCAAGGTCACGCTATGGCTGTCGGTTGCGCCATCGCTGAGAGATTCCTCGCCGCTCGCTTCGGTGAGGTCGTTTCGCATAAAACTTACGCTTTTATCTCCGATGGCGGCATCCAGGAGGAGATCTCGCAAGGTGCCGGTCGCATCGCAGGTCACCTCGGTCTCCATAATCTTATCATGTTCTATGATTCGAACGATGTCCAACTCTCTACCAAGGTCTCTGATGTAGCCACTGAGGATGTCGCTGCCAAGTATCGCGCTTGGGGCTGGAATGTGATCGAGGTCGATGGCTCCGATCCTGTCGCTATCGCTGAGGCGCTCGAGGCTGCAAATAAGGAGTGCAGCCGCCCCTCGCTTATCATCGGTCATACTGTCATGGCTCGCCATGTCGTTACTGCCGATGGCGGTTCGCTCGAGGGTGCTGTCTCTACTCATGGTCAACCCCTCTCTGCTGCCGGAGCTGATATCAACGCTACTATACGCGAACTCGGCGGTAACCCCGATCAGCCTTGGGAGATTCGCCCCGAAGTTAAGGATCTATATGCACAGCGTGCAGAGGAACTCCGTAAGGTGGTCGCTGCTCGCCGTCAAGCGTTCGCTCGCTGGCAGGAGGAGAACCCCTCTGAGGCTGAACTCTTGCAGAGCTATATCGCTGGCAAGCTTCCAAACCTCGATTGGAGCGATGTCTCTTATAAGCCCAATGTCGCTTCGCGTGCCGCTTCTTCTGCTTGCCTCTCTTTCCTCGCTGAGCATGTCAGCAATATGATAGTCTCTTCCGCCGACCTCGCCAATAGCGATAAGACCGATGGCTTCTTGAAGAAAACAGGTGCGTTGCGTCGCGATAATTTCGCCGGTGGATTCCTCCATGCCGGTGTCGCCGAACTCACCATGGCATGCCTGATCAATGGTATCGCTCTCCATGGAGGCGTTTATGCAGCTTGCGGCACATTCTTCGTGTTCAGCGACTATATGAAACCTGCCATCCGCATGGCGGCTCTTATGCAGCTCCCCGTGAAGTTCATCTATTCTCACGATTCTTTCAGAGTTGGCGAGGATGGTCCCACTCATCAACCTATCGAGCAGGAGGCTCAGATGCGGCTCCTCGAGCAGGTTCGCAATTTCAGCGATCGCCCTTCGATTCTTGTCTTGCGTCCCGCTGATAGCGCTGAGACTATAGCCGCTTATAAGCTCGCTATGGAGAATGATAAGACTCCTACTGTCTTGATTCTCTCGCGTCAGAACTTGGAGGATCTCCCGGGCGAGAATCGCCGCGAGGAGGCTATGAAAGCCAAGTATGGTGCTTACGTGGTGCGTCAGGATGCTCGCCCCGACGTTACTCTCGTCGCTAATGGTAGTGATGTGGCTCTCTTGCTCCATGCTGCCGAGGCTCTCGAGGCTGAAGGTATTCATGCCCAAGTGGTGTCGATACCCTCGATCGGACTCTTTATGGAGCAGAGCGAGGATTATCGCAATAGTGTGATCCCCGACGGCGTCAAGATCTTCGGCTTAACTTCGGGGCTTCCTTCAGTGCTCTATCCTGTGATGAAAGGTCGTTATGAAGTTATGGGCCTCAGCCGCTTCGGAGCCTCAGCCCCCGCAAAGGTGCTCGAAGAGAAGTTCGGCTACAACGTCCCCGCTGTCCTCGACCGCATCCACCACTTCCTGACCGCCGAATAATCCCATCTCAACCCATAAAAAAAGGAGGCTCAAAGCCTCCTTTTTTTTATGGTTGAGGTTAGAGCGCGTTCCTTAAATTTTTTGGGTCGTAGGGGCGGATATTTTTGAGCAGATTTTGAAAGTCAAAGAGGG
>JBJEDL010000061.1:0-84266 GCA_051872035.1 Lepagella sp. | reverse complement strand
ACTTATCCGTAATGTCGTAAGGGGAATAATAGACCGGAACATCTATCGAGAAATGCTTCGAGATCTCTGCCTCAACCGAGAGGTTGGCTGTCAAAAGAGCAACAAAAAGAAGGTTTGTCTTCAATGCGACAAACTGCCTCCTCTTTATAATCTGCTGAATATCACGAAACTCAAATCGGGGGGGGTAATTTGTTGCACTCGCTTTCAGATTCAATGCCAAATCGCCAACAGGAATGGTGCTGATGGTGTCGGTGCGAGGTGAACATTCGATGATAAGGCGAGCATTACGCAGGGGTGGAAAGACTCTGTCCACGAGTCGTTGCCATGTTTCGCCGTCATCGATTGCTTGGATCTTCTGCTTGCGAAGGATACGATTCGGTTCTTCGGCTATGATCTTGAGAATTTGTTCACCATTTTCGAACTCGTGAGTACGGAGATATACCTCAGTGTTATACCAATCCTCCTCCAAGTTATACATGGAGATCAAAGAGTCCGGAATATTGGTATGAGATAGGAGGTAATTTTTTAAAGCTAAAGCGCGATTTTCACCGAGGTAGATATTATTGTCGAGGGGACCTTCAGGTGAGGCGCTACCGCCGATCCATATATGACGTAGAGATGTATAGCGATCTTGTTTTACCCTATAAATGGTCTTGACTATCGAATCGAGCATTGCAGTTTCCTGCAATTCGATACGATTCACCTTATATATTACAGGTATCAATTTTGCTTTCTTTATGTCATAAACACCCTCCGGATTACTATTACTTGTGAATAGTATATAGTCAGGATAGCCCCAATTATCCGACCTCGGATTTGCGGCATAACAATCTAAAAGATAGAAAGATAAGAAAGATATAGTTAGTATTGAATATATGAATCTACGTAACATTGAAATCATATTATAATGCTAATTTATAAACTAAATACGAAAAATGCAAATAAATCTTAACAAAAGTGTAACAATTAAGTATAATGTGTGACAATTATGGTTTCACGGCGTATATAACGGGTATTTAATAAGTAGGGAGATGAAAAAAATTAGGGCAATATTAAAAAAAGTAGTGAAATAGTAGGAAAATTTACATTTAATTGTTAATTTTACATTTAATTGTTAAAATTTTAAGTTAAAAAGTTCGTTATATAGATAAGACGGCAAAAAAGTCGTTGTTGATAAAGTAATGAAGAAGTCGATAATGTGGATACTTGCTGCGCTGATGTCGGTGGCATTTACAGCGTTGCTCTACTTTCAGATCATGTATCTTGAGAATATGGTCAAGATGCGTGAGGAACAGTTTACCGAGGGGGTAATGCGCTCTCTCAACTCCACCTCGGACTTTTTGGAGCGCCAAGAGACACGCTATTTCTTGGAGCAGGATGTCAATATTATCGAGTCGAGCATCTATGACGTTGAGGAGTATAACCCACAAGATGCTGACAATAAGAGCCTCAGATATTCGGTAGAGAATCCCGACGGGTCGATAACCAACTACACACTATCGTCGGAAATCGATCAGACTCGCAACACCGGCAAGATCAATTTCCCCTCTGCGACTCAAAATGTCGGCGACCGCTATGGTGCGATGCAGGAGGTGATACGCAGCCAGTATCTATATCAGAAGGGACTACTCAATGAGGTGATATTGAGTATATTGCGCGATTCAAGCACACGTCCCGCCATGGAACGTGCCGACTCCGTAACGATTCGCAACTGTCTCCGTGTCGACCTTGCCAACAATGGTGTAACCGTACCCTTCACCTTCGCCATCACCGACCATCGTAACCAACAGATATATTCCACCGAGGGGTTCGACTCGACGTGTGAAGATAATTACACCATCCCTCTTTTCTCCAATACCGATTCTCCCTTTACACTAAGTGTGCAATTCCCCACCAAGAATAGCTATATTATGAAGTCGGTGAGGTTTATCATCCCCTCGCTTATCTTTACCGTGATTTTGCTATTAGTGTTTATTTATACACTGATTTTGGCATTCCGGCAGAAGAACTTGGCGGAGATGAAGACTGATTTCATCAACAATATGACTCACGAATTGAAGACGCCTATCTCCACTATCTCCCTGGCGGGACAGATGCTTTCCGATCCTTCGATAGCCAAGTCGGAAGGGTCACTTGCTCACTTGTCGGAGATTATCGTCGACGAGTCGAAGCGTCTTCGTTTCCATGTAGAGAAGGTGTTGCAACTATCAGTGCTTGAAAAGACAGGCAATACACTGAAGTTCAGCGTGGTTAATGCCAACGCCATCATCGATAACGTCGTGAACACCTTCAAACTGAAAGTCGAAAAACAGGGTGGACAAATAGCCACACGACTTGACGCCATCGAGGCGGATGTCAATGTAGATGAGATGCAATTTACCAACGTTATCTTCAATCTCTTGGACAATGCCTTGAAATATATGAAAGAGGATGTCGAACCGATGTTGGAGATCACTACAGCCGAAGTGGCAGACAAGATGATAGAGATCCGCATATCCGACAATGGTATCGGCATTAAGAAGGAGCATGCCAAACATATCTTTGAGAAATTCTATCGTGTATCGACAGGCAATCTGCATGATGTGAAGGGTTTCGGACTCGGTTTGGCATACGTCAAGAAGATGATCACCGCCTTCCGAGGCACAATCACCGTCGAGAGCGAATATGGCGTCGGAAGTACATTTATCATTAAGCTCCCTTTAGTGGAGGATGTATAACAACAGACTAAGTTAAAACATTGAAAATAATATAAACCAAGACATAATAGTTAAAGTGATGCTTTAAGTATTGTGTCATATAAAAAACAAGAAACAATGGAAGATAAGTTAAAGATTCTGCTTTGCGAAGATGATGAGAACCTGGGTATGTTGCTCAGAGAGTTTCTCCAAGCCAAGGGATTTAACGCCGATTTGTGCTCGGATGGCGACAAGGGCTACAAGGAGTTCTTGAAAGGTAAGTATGATATCTGCGTGCTCGATGTGATGATGCCCAAGAAGGATGGATTCACGTTGGCACAAGAGATCCGCAATGTCAATAGCGAAGTGCCTATCATCTTCCTGACAGCGAAGAACATGAAGGAGGATGTGCTCCAGGGATTTAAAATCGGAGCCGATGATTATATCACCAAGCCCTTCTCGATGGAGGAGTTGGTGTCGCGCATCAGTGCGATCTTGCGTCGTGTCAGAGGAAAACGTGATAAGGAGATTACCGTCTTCAAGATCGGTCGCTATACGTTCGACACTCAGAAGCAGACTCTGATTGCTGACAATAAGACCCAGAAGCTCACCACCAAAGAGTCGGAGCTCTTGGCACTCCTCTGCCAGCATATCAACGAAATCCTGGAACGCAACTATGCGCTGAAGTCGATATGGATCGACGACAACTACTTCAATGCTCGAAGCATGGATGTCTATATCACCAAGCTTCGTAAGCTTCTCAAAGATGACCCGCAGATCGAGATCATCAATATCCATGGCAGAGGCTATAAGTTGATAGCTCCCGACAATGCCGAGTGATCCAGCCGATACAAGAGATATAGGAATCCAATAGGAAAAAGATGAAAAAGATAGTTCGTATTTTTTATCTTATCTATGAGTATCTGATCGCCGGACCGATCTTCGTCATTGCGACCCTGCTCACATCGCTGACCACAGCTTTCGGTTGCATCTTGGGAAAAGATAATTTCTGGAGTTATTGGCCGGCACATATCTGGTCGCGTCTCACCTGCATCATCTTCGGAATGAAGATCGAGGTGGAGGGGAGAGAGAATATTGACAAGAATCAGAGTTATGTCTTCGTATCCAACCATCAGGGTGCATACGATATCTGGCTGATCTATGGTTATCTCAACCATAATTTCCGCTGGCTTATGAAGAAGAGTCTTGAGAAGATCTTCGCCGTAGGTTGGGCATGCAAGAAGGGTGGACATGTATTTGTCGACGATTCGAGTGTGACAGGTATCAAGGAGACGATCGCGGAAGCTGAGAAGACTTTGAAGGGTGGCCTGTCTGTTGTGATCTTTCCGGAGGGGAGTCGCAGTTGGGATGGCAAGATGATACCCTTCAAGCGTGGTGCTTTTATGCTCGCCGGTGAGTTTAAGTTGCCGGTGGTGCCGCTGACCATCGATGGCAGTTTCAAGGCTATGCCTCGCAACACCTATAATATGACTCCGACTCGTATTAAGCTGACTATTCATCCTCCCATCTACCCCGGAGAACGTGGCTTCAACACCAAGGTGCTGATGGCTCAATGTCGTGAAGCTATCCAGTCAGCCCTCCCCGAGGAGTATAAGGATTAGTTAATAGTTAATAGTGGGTTATGATGCCTGTTGTTTTGTGCATATCGGGGAGTGACAACACTGCCGGTGCCGGTATGCAGGCTGACATAAAGACTTGTTGTGCACTTTCATGCTATCCGGTGAGTGTCGTTACGGCAGTGACGGCGCAAAACCCGGCAGGCGTGAAGGGTGTCCTATATGTCGGCGATGATATGCTCGATGCCCAACTTGGGGCTACCCTATCATATTTCAAGCCGGATGCCGTGAAAATAGGGATGATCCCGACGGCATCGGCTGTAGATGTCATCGTTCGCCATATCGAGCGATATAATCTCCGCAATGTAGTGATCGATCCGGTGATGAGTGCCACTTCCGGTGGTTCTCTCACGGGCGATACTTCCCAGACAGTCGTAAGGATGTGCCAAGAACTCTTCTCTAAGGCAACTCTTGTCACGCCCAACATACCGGAATTAAGAAAACTTGCCCGAATAACTGCGATTAATGCCGGATTGTCGGAGAATGTTGCCGACCTATCGGATAACGGAGTTAATGATGAAGAGATAGCTAGGGTATTGATGGATCGCTATGATATCAACGCTATATTACTAAAGGGTGGCCACAGTGAAGGGAAAGAATGTATAGACAAGCTCTACCGTCGCACTTGCGTAGAGCAAAAACAAGAGACCGAAGTGTTTAGGGCAGAGAGGATTGAAAGCTGTCATACTCATGGCACCGGATGCACTCTATCATCGGCGATAGCAGCAGGGTTAGCCCAAGGCCGAAATCTAAGCACAGCCATCCGCCAAGCCAAGACCTTCGTCCACGACTCAATAATCAGAGCCAAAAACCATCCCCTACTACCCGACCAAAGCCCCCTACTCCAATTCCCAACCTAACCCTCCCCTACTAATTTGGGATAATGGCGTTTTTTTATTAACTTTGCATAATTTTGGGAGATTGTTTTCCCTCTTTTTAACTACTTGATAGTGCATGGATCGTATTTTCATCTCATATAAACGCTCTGACAAGGAGAAGGTCAACGCTATACGCAATAAGATAGAACGAAGTATCAATGAGACCTGCTGGATTGATGTAGAGGGCATCGAAAGTGATGCTCAGTTCATCAGCGTCATCATGTCTGCCATCGAACGATCGGAGGTCGTGCTCTTTATGTATTCGAAGAGTCATTGCGAAATCACTGACTTTGACACCGATTGGACCATCCGAGAATTGACATACGCCAACTCTCTCAAAAAACGCATAGTTTTCATCAATATCGATGGCTCTCCATTCTCCAGCTGGTTCCAGTTCATGTATGGCACAAAGCAGCAAGTCGACGGAACTTCCGACACAAGCATCTACCATCTTATCGCCGACCTCAAACGATGGCTTAAACCGATCATTCAGTCAAAGCCTATCGAAAAACCTCTCGAACAGACAGAGGAGATAGTTGAAGAACCGGAACCGAAACGCGAACTCAAGCAAGAGGAATTTGACGCCGAATTCGATGCCCTTATCAAAAGCAAGAACTTCGTCGACGCTTTCGATCTCTGCTACCAAGCCAAAGACACCCCTTACGGCGACAGCGTCCGTGAGAAGGCGGAAAAACTGGTGATACCCGGACTCAAAGATAAACTGAAGATCTCTCACAAGAAAATATCCGTACACTATGTCATACACGCCCTGCGAGGCAGATTCAAAAAGGTGATAGTCGACGATTTCAATCTTATAATGGGATCAGCGCTCCTCACGGTCAATCAGATGAATGGCGACTCCACCATCTCCGGCCGCTGCACCAAGTCGACGACATCTCTCGTGATCAAAATCCTAATACTGTTCAATATAATTGTGCCTCTCTATTATGGCATTATCGGTGGTTTTGTGGAAGAATTACTCAATGATTATATCTCCGACTTTAATCTCGTAGAATATTATGCTGACATAATAGCCTCTATTCTTGCCACTCTCTTTGCCGCCATGGTGTTGTGCTGGTATAGAGCAATCTACAAAATGAGAAGAAAACTTATCAAACTTCTTGCCAAAGATTTTATCAGTCAGACCAAATAACTCATAATTTGGCATGAAATTTGATAATAGACTTCAGAGAATGAAATTTAAAAATCAAAATAAATATGATAACTTTTGCTTCTTCTTTGTTAATATATTAGGAGATGATGATAGATTGGGATATCAGATTCCCCTCAATATAAGAGAGATGAATGTAAATCGGATAATAAAAACAGAACAGACATAATACATTATATGACAAATCAGACCAATAGTCAAGTAGTTGGGAAGTCCAACATCTCGAATTCCGCTCTCGTGGAAACAGCGGTCAATGCTATCCAAGACCGCAAGGGGTCGAAGATCACTTTATTGGATCTTACGAAATTGGAAACAGCGCCGACATCGACATTTATCATCTGTCAAGGCAATTCCACCTCTCAGGTCTCAGCCATAGCAGATAACATTCGCGAGGAACTCCGCCTCAAATTAGGAGTCAAACCATACAACTATGACGGTTATCGCAATTCTCAATGGATTGTGATCGACTACGGTTCGCTGATGGTCCATATTTTCCTCCCCGATATCAGAGAGTTTTACAACATCGAAGACCTATGGAGCGATGCGAATATCACCTGCATTCCCGATCTCGACTAAACCATACGATTCGACTAAACTAATAGAAATCAAGTAGATAGCCTACACATTCCCCCGATATAGATAGTTATGTTTAATTTAAAGCAGAAACAAGGAAATAATCCGAAGATGAAGGGCGTCTCCAATATCTTTTGGATGTATGCCGCAATCATCATAGGACTCTTTGCCCTCTATTACTTTCAAGACAGTTCACAAGTTCAGAAGGTGAATTGGACCGAATTTGAGGATGCCGCCGGCAAGGGTTACATCACCAAGATTACGGTCAACATGCAGGACAATTCAGCCACGGCGACAGTCACCGAGCAGGGAGCCAAGTCTCTAAAATTTAAAGATATTAACGCGCCGGGCGATAAGAAGATAACTACCAATATTCCCTCATCCGAGAAACTTCAGGATAAGATCGATGCATGGAATGTAGCACTCGTGCAAGAGGGGAAACCGGAGATCGTAGTAGCCTACGACAAGGGGAGCGACCTTATGAAGTTCCTTTGGTATTTCGGACCGATAATTGTATTCTTCATACTGATCTATTTCCTCTCACGACGCATGTCAGGAGGTTCCGGAGGTCCCGGTGGCATCTTCAGTGTCGGCAAATCGAAGGCTACAGTATTCGACAAGAATAATGGCACAAATGTCAAGTTTAAGGATGTAGCCGGTTTGGCAGAAGCAAAAGTAGAGGTTGAGGAGATTGTAGAGTTCCTCAAGAATCCACAGCGCTACACTGAGTTGGGTGCCAAGATCCCACGCGGAGCACTCCTTATTGGTCCTCCGGGAACAGGTAAGACCCTTCTGGCGAAGGCTGTAGCCGGCGAAGCAAACGTTCCTTTCCTCTCCATCTCCGGTTCGGACTTCGTCGAGATGTTCGTCGGTGTGGGTGCCGCCCGCGTCCGCGACCTCTTCAAGCAAGCCAAGGAGAAGGCTCCCTGCATCGTCTTCATCGATGAGATCGACGCCGTGGGTCGTGCTCGTGGTCGCAATCCGAATATGGGATCGAACGACGAACGTGAGAATACCCTCAACCAGATGCTCACCGAGATGGATGGTTTCCAGTCTAACAATGGTGTAATCTGCTTGGCAGCCACCAACCGCGCTGATATGCTCGACCAGGCATTGCTTCGTCCCGGTCGCTTCGACCGACAGATCTATGTCGACCTCCCCGAACTTACCGACCGTGAGGAGATCTTCCATGTTCACCTCCGCAACATCAAGTGCAACAGCAAGTTGGATGTCAAGCAGTTGGCACGTCAGACACAAGGTTTCTCCGGCGCCGATATCGCCAACGTCTGCAACGAAGCCGCCCTGATTGCAGCCCGCAACCATAAGAAGATGGTGGAATATAGCGACTTCATGGCAGCCGTGGATAGAATCGTCGGCGGTATGGAGAAGAAATCGAAGATCATCACCGAAGAGGAGAAACGAGCCATAGCCACTCACGAAGCGGGTCATGCCACTGTGACTTGGATGATCAAATATGGCAATCCGCTGGTGAAGGTGACGATCGTGCCTCGCGGCATGGCTCTCGGCGCAGCCTGGTATGCACCCGAAGAGCATCAGATCATGCCGACACAAGCCCTCCTTGACACAATGTGCGGACTCCTCGCAGGACGCGCCGCCGAAGAACTCTTTTTGGGGCAGATCGGCACCGGCGCAGGCAATGACCTCGAAAGATGTACCAAGATCGCCCGATCACTAGTCATGGTATATGGTATGAGCGACGTTCTCCCAAATATCAGCTATAATGACTCGACCGGCACAGAGATGAGCTTCACCAAACCATATTCCGAGACTACAGCTACGCTGATCGACGAAGAGGTGAAACGTATTGTCAATGAGCAATATGAGCGTGCTAAATCACTGCTGACTCAGTATGCCAAGCAACATAATAAGATCCGTGACCTCCTGATCGAAAGAGAAGTAATCTTCCACGATGATGTCGAAGCAATACTGGGCAAACGCCAATGGAAGTCTCGCACCGACGAAATCCTTGAGATTAATGAAAAGGAGAAAAAAGCATTGGAGAATAAAACAGCTGAAGAACAAACTGATAATAAGCCTTCCGCTGATGTCTCAGACAATCAATCGGCAGATACTAATAAGCCTTCCGTCAAATCCATCTTCTCAAGGAAAAATGAAGCCACGGAAGATAGTGATGATGATGATGGCACTCCCCCTCCATTCACTCACTAAATCGACCGACTTAATAGAACAAAAATAATTGAGTGAAATAGGAGTTAAATCTGCCACACTCAATTATTTTTGATTGATTTGAAAACTAAAAATATTAAATTAGTTTTCAATAATGCTCAATATTGGTTAAATCCGCGCATTTTAAGAATATTTAGGATATTATTAACTATATATTTAGTAACTTTGCGTGTAATTTGAATTTGGGAAACACAAAATCATGTTATCGAATGTCGAATGGTTGTAATGTATTTTCAAATTATCGTTCTCAAATAGAAAAGACAACTTGAAATAAAAACAAACAAAATACATTTAAATTAAGAGTATGAATATTAAGAAAATGAATGCGCTTCTATTGTCGGCAATGGCAATGGCGTTGATTCTTCCCTCATGCAAGGGTAACAAAGGTGAACAGCAAGGACAGCAGGCACCTGAACTCGCAGTGTTGACCATCAGCGAGCAGGATGCTACGTTACAGACAGGTATGCCCACCACACTTGAGGGAGAAAATGATGTGGAAATTCGTCCTCAGATCCAAGGTTTCATCACCAAGGTATGTGTAGAAGAGGGTCAAGCCGTAGGCAAGGGTCAGACACTATTCATCATCGACCAGGTACAGCTCAAGGCAGCAGTGGATGCCGCCGAGGCAGCAGTGGCAGTGGCACAGGCAAATGTCAACACCGCCACCACCAATATGAACAACAACAAGATGCTCTATGAGAAGAACATCATCAGCCAGGCTGCGTTCCAGACATCGGTCGATTCTTATAATGCAGCGAAGGCACAATACAATCAAGCCAACGCCAACCTGGTGAGTACACGTAAGAACTTGTCATATTCCAACGTGACAGCTCCTACGTCAGGTATCGTCGGTTCGATCGATCTTCGTGAGGGTTCACTCGTCTCCCCCTCATCACTTCTCACCATCCTCTCGAACAATGGTGACATGCGTGCCAAGTTCTCTCTGAATGAGAAGTTCATCCTCTCACTCACCGACAATGGCAAACGTTCGCTCAATGAGGCTATCAAGAGCCTTCCGGCTGTGACACTCAAGCTTGCCACCGGCGAAGTATATGCACACAGTGGCAAGATCGAGTCTATCTCAGGTGTGATCGATCCGAGCACCGGCAGTGCGACAGCCATCGCCATCTTCCCCAACCCCAACGGCATGTTGCATAGCGGCAACACCGGCCAGGTGATGATACCGCAGGTGCATGCATCGGCTATGCTTATCCCGCAGTCTGCCACCTACGAGATGCAGGATATGAAATTCGTATATGTAGTCAACGACAGCAATAAGGTACATTCACGCGCCATTACCATCGCTCCGGAGAATGATGGTCAGAACTACATCGTGCTCGATGGCTTGAAAGCAGGTGAACGCATCGTCACCGAGGGTGTAGGTATCTCCGTTAAGGATGATATGGTGATCAAACCGAAGAAGTAATCAAAAAGATCATTATTCCAATCGACGAATATGAAACTTTCAACATTTATCAACAGGCCGGTACTCTCCACCGTGATCTCGGTATTCATCGTGCTTCTCGGTGTGTTAGGCTTGGCAACATTGCCTATCGAGCAGTACCCGAATATCGCACCGCCGACAATTTCGGTTAAGACGACATATACCGGTGCGAATGCACAGTCTGTGCTCAACTCCGTGATTGTCCCTCTCGAGGAGCAGATCAACGGTGCGGAGAATATGGACTATATGTATTCTACGGCATCCAACAATGGTTCTGCCGAGATTAATGTATACTTCAAGGCAGGAATGGACCCCGACATGGCAGCGGTCGACGTTCAGAACCGTGTCGCCAAGGCAGCCAGCTTCCTACCCTCGGAGGTAAACCAAGTTGGTGTCACCACACAGAAGCGTCAGTCTTCTATGCTGATGGTGTTCAACCTCTATGCCGAAGGCAATAAATATAGCGAAGAGTTTGTCGAGAACTATATGGCAATCAACATCATCCCGGTGATCAAGCGTGTGCCGGGTGTGGGTGAAGCCATGGTGATGGGTGCCGACTACTCTATGCGAATATGGCTCAAGCCTGATGTGATGGCTCAGTATGGCATTATGCCTACCGATGTTACAGCCACCCTCGCCGAGCAGAACATTGAGGCTGCTCCGGGTCAATTTGGTGAAAATGGTAACCAGTCATTCCAGTATACTTTGCGCTATAAGGGACGTCTGCAGAATGAGCAGGAGTTCGAAGATATGGTGATCAAGGCGCTCCCCACCGGCGAGATGCTTCGCCTCAAGGATGTGGCTGAAGTGGAACTCGGTCGTCTTACTTACGGTTTCCACTCTACCACCAATGGTATGATCGGTTGTGCCGCCATGGTCATGCAGTCACCCGGATCAAATGCGACACAGATCGTAAACGATATCCAGGCACTCCTCGATGATTTCCAGAAGGAATGTCCCGAGGGCTTGAAGATCGTCACTACGATGGATGTCAACCAGTTCCTGTTCGCCTCTATCCATGAGGTGGTAAAGACCCTTCTTGAGGCATTCATCCTGGTGTTCTTGGTAGTGTTCATCTTCTTGCAGGATATCCGCTCCACTATCATACCTATGATCGCCATCCCGGTGGCATTGATCGGTACATTCTTCCTGATGAAGATTTTCGGCTTTACCTTGAACCTTCTTACACTCTCAGCACTTGTCTTGGCGATCGCGATTGTGGTCGACGATGCCATAGTGGTGGTCGAGGCGGTCCATGCAAAACTCGATCAGGGATATAAGTCATCGAAACTGGCCGCCATCGATGCAATGAGCGATATCGCAAGTGCACTTATATCGATTACCCTTGTTATGATGCTGGTGTTCGTGCCGGTATCGTTCTTGGGTGGTACGTCAGGTGTGTTCTATCGTCAGTTCGGTCTTACTATGGCGATGGCGATCTTCCTCTCGGCAGTCAATGCGTTGACATTGACACCTGCACTCTGCGCCCTCTTCCTCAAGCCTCATAAAGAGGATGGCGAGACAGTCTCATTGGGCGAACGCATGAAAGAGGCTTACAGCGAAGCCGGCAATGTGATCAAAGAGTCGTATAAGAAACGTGTCAGCTTCCGCTTCTCTCCCATCGTGACAGTCGTTCTCCTTGTAGCAACTATCGTTCTCTTGGTGTTGGGATGGTTTAATTTCGACAATATTGTAAAGGGTATCGTTGCAGCCTTAGTCGCTGTGTTGGCTGTTATCGGTATGTTCCAACAGGCATTTATCGATGCTTTCAACCGTCAGTTCAATAAATTGCTCAACGTATATTCCAAGCTTGCAGGCTGGTTCATCGCCCACAAGATCACCTCATTCAGTCTTGTTACGATCTGTATAGCACTATTTGTATGGCTTATGAGCATCACACCATCGTCACTTGTTCCGACCGAGGATACAGGTACGATCATGGGTGTAGTCGACATGCCCCCTGCCACATCAGTAGAGCGCACCAAGGCAGTGATGGACCAAGTGGACAGCATAGCAGGTACAATCCCGGCAGTGTATATCAGAAATGCTATCACCGGTTATAGCTTCATAGCAGGCCAGGGTAACACCTACGGTTCATTCATCATCAAGCTGAAGCCATGGGAAGAGCGTGACAACAAGACAGAGAATGCAGCAGCCATCTCAGGATTGTTGACTCAGAAATGTTCGGAAATCAAAAACGCTCGTATTATGTTCTTCCAGCCCCCTATGATTGCCGGTTATTCAGTCTCCAATGGTTTTGAGATCAAACTTCAAGACAAGACGGGTGGCGATCTGACTAACTTCTATAAGGTATATCAGAACTTTATCGCCAAGCTGAATGCACGTCCCGAGATCGCGATAGCCTACTCGACCTTCAACCCTGCCTATCCTCAATATATGGTAGAGCTTGACGTAGCCAAAATTAAGAAAGCAGGTCTGACACAGAATGCCATCCTCTCTACGCTTCAGGCATATTATGGTGGTATGTATGTGTCGAACTTCAACAAGTTCGGTAAGCTCTATCGTGTGATGATGCAAGCCACACCTGAGGCCCGTGTATCACCCGAGACGCTCAAGCAGATTAAGGTGCGCAATGGCGCTGAGATGGCTCCTATCGACAACTTCGTGACACTGAAGCGTGTATATGGTCCGGACGCAATCAACCGTTTCAACATGTTCACCACCATCTCAGTGAGTGGTAACCCGGCAGAGGGTGTATCATCCGGTCAGGCTATCAATGTAATCAAAGAGGTTGCAGCAGAGTCACTTCCTGTCGGCTTCACCTACGAATTCTCCGGTATGACTCGTGAGGAGAATAAGCAGAGCGGTTCGTCCTCTGCAATGGTATTCGGTTTGGTATTCCTGTTCGTTTACCTTCTTCTCTCAGCACAGTATGAAAGTTACATCATACCTCTGTCGGTGCTTCTCTCCGTGCCTCTCGGCTTGATGGGTACATTCATCTTCGCCAACTTCATGGGCATCGACAACAACATCTACTTGCAGATTGCGCTGATTATGCTTATCGGTCTGTTGGCTAAGAATGCGATCCTTATCGTAGAGTTCGCCTTGGAGCGACGCCGCACGGGTGTTAGCATAGTTAATGCCGCCATCCTCGGTTCGAAGGCTCGTCTGCGTCCTATCCTTATGACCTCATTGGCGATGATCATCGGTCTGTTGCCTCTGATGTTCGCTACAGGTGCCGGTGCTAACGGTTATCGAGCTCTCGGCACAGGTGCCATCGGTGGTATGCTCATCGGTATGATCCTCCAGCTCCTCGTGGTGCCTGCACTCTTCGTGGTCTTCGAGATAATCCAAGAGAAGTTCAAACCATTCAAGTGGAAAGATACCGACAATACGGAATTATCGTCAGAGCTCGAGCAGTATACTCAACATAATTAATATTATCGATCAGGAAGTGTGTCGGCATCGGTCGACACACTTCCAAACAAGATAGAATATGAAAAAAGTAAAATATCTTATATTGGCAGTTGTGGCATTCTCTCTGTCAAGTTGCCATATATATCAGAAATATGAATTGCCCACCGACAATTCCTACGTCAAGACCTTCGATGACGCCACGAAGGAGGCAGTCGACTCTACCTCACTCCCCTATCTGAGCTGGGATCAGGTATTCACCGACCCGATCCTTCAGGGCTATATCGAGACAGCATTGAAGCAGAACCCCGACTTGGACAATGCTGTGAAGAATATCGACATCGCACGTGCCCAGCTCAAAGGGGCTAAGTTGAGTTACTTCCCCGCAGTGTCGCTCAATCCTAACGGAGGCGCCGCCAAGTATGGCGACAGTCGTATGGATAAGTGGTCGTATACCATCCCCTTGAATATCTCATGGGAGATCGACCTCTTCGGCAAGATCCTTAACACCAAGCGTGGCGCCAAGGTGGCTGTCGAGCAGATGGAGTATTATCATCAGGCTGTAAGATCGCAGATCATCTGTGGCGTGGCAAGTTGCTATTATGGTCTTATGCTCCTCCACCAGCAACTTGATTTGACCACACGCACCTCCGAGATCTGGAAAGATCAGGTCGAGTCTATGAAACTGATGAAGACAGCTGGTTGGGTCAACGAAGCCGCTGTAGTACAGAGTGAGGCTGCATACTGGAACATCATGTCGACCATCCCCGACATCAAGAATGGCATCGTTCAGCTCGAAAGCACCATGTCGCTCCTGCTCCACGATTATCCCCATCCTTGGGAGGTTTCGAATAATATGGAGTTCGATCTTCCCGAAAACCTGACCAAGGGTGTGCCGGTGGTATATCTCGCTGCTCGTCCCGATGTGCGTGCCGCTGAGAGAGGCCTCGCCACTGCATATTATGCCACCAACAGCGCCCGTGCCGCCTTCTATCCCAGCTTGGTTATCGCCTCTGAGGGTGGATTCACCAACCTCGTTTCGGGCATGATCACCAACCCAGGCAAATGGTTCATCCAGCTCGCCGGCCAGCTCACTGCTCCCCTCTTCTCGAGAGGTCGCAACATCGCCAATCTCGAAGTGGCTAAAGCTCAACAGGCTCAGGCTATGAACGACTTCGAAACTCAGGTGCTCAGCGCAAGTAGCGATGTCAGCAATGCCTTGGCAGCCTACCATTATAATGTGGCAAAAAGAAAATGTATCGTTCAGCAGATAGAAAGTTTGGAAAAATCTGTGGAATATACGCAAGAATTATTAACTTTAGACACTAAAACCACTTACTTGGAAGTATTGACAGCCAGATCGAACCTACTTTCGGCACAACTCACCGGCTTGCAGGCATGGCATGACAAGGTTTCGGCTCTGATCTCGCTCTATCAGTCAGTGGGTGGAGGTAGATAACAATTTAAAATCTAATATTATGTTATCCATTAGTCCTTTAGCCTTCGTGCATCCGGAGGCAAAAATCGGAGATAACGTCACTATTAGTGCATTTGCCTATATCGATCGTGACGTTGAAATCGGTGATGGTTGTGTGATCCACGCCCATGTGTCTATCCTTGCAGGATCCAGAATCGGCAAGAACAACAAGTTCTACCAAGGTTGTATCATAGCAGCCACCCCACAGGATTTCCGCTGGAAAGGTGAAGAATCTTATGTAGTGATTGGCGATAACAATACGATCCGCGAGCATGTGATCATCAATCGAAGCATCTATAAAGATGGCAAGACCGTGATCGGCAACAACTCCTTCGTGATGGCACAAAGTCATGTGGCTCACGACTCAGTAATAGGCGACTCTGTGGTAATCGGCAATTCTGTCAAGATAGCAGGGTCGGTGAAGATCGGTGACTACTCTATCCTCTCCTCCACCGCCTTGGTGCATGAGAAGTGTGAGATCGGCAAATGGTGTCTTATCAAGGGTGGATGTCGTGTCAACAACAATGTACCCCCCTTCGTGATTATGGCTCACAACCCCATCTCCTACTTTGGCGTGAATGCCTTCATACTTCGCAAGGGCAACTTCAGCGACGAACTGATCGACGAGATAGCCAAATGCTATCGACACATCTATCAGTCAGGCACATCACCCTTCAACGCTATGGTGCGTGTCAAGGCTGACGTAGCCCCGAGCCCCGAACGCGAAGCCATCATCGAGTTCGTCGAGGGTCACAACTTCCGCCTCGCCGCCCTTCACCATGAAAGAGATGACTTTTAAAAACTCTCTCCAAGAACAACATCATTCTTAGAGCAAATTTTTGCGATACTCTATATGTGGCTGTACAAAAATTTATGTACAGCCACTTTTTTCTTGCTGTTATTAAGATTTATCTGTAATTTTGTAATGAATTAGAATTGTTGTTGCTCCAAGAGCACGCTCCAAAAAGTCATAACAGAATATTTCAGAAGATGAATCTAAAGAAAATCGCAATACGTGCGCTCTCCGGTTTGGTATATTGTCTTATCATAATCGGATGTATTATCTCAGGATATCAGGGTGTAACCATACTCGCTACGTTGCTCACCATTTGGGGGTGCCTTGAGTTCACTCATATCACCGGCGGCCTGTCGCGTCGCAACATTCCCGCTACGATCCTCGACATAGCCGCTTGCCTCTCTCTGAGCATCTCTTTATGCCTGAGCATACCTTTGATAAGCATCTTGCTCACTTGGCTTGCCATCATTATGCTGAGACTTATCGCGGAGATATATCTGAAGTCGGAGCATCCTCTGCGACATATTGCTCACTCACTGATGTCGCAAATATATATCGGCATTCCGATGG
Source organism: Lepagella sp. (assembly GCA_051872035.1). Taxonomy (GTDB): domain Bacteria; phylum Bacteroidota; class Bacteroidia; order Bacteroidales; family Muribaculaceae; genus Lepagella. Next base: position 67,462 of record JBJEDL010000061.1, on the reverse strand, counting down.
CTGTAATGGTGTATCTCGCCATGAACTATTCTCCCTATATCCTCTTGACGATTTTCGTATTGATGTGGCTCAACGACACGGGAGCTTACTTGGTGGGATGCAGTATTGGTCGTCACAAACTGATCGAAAGAGTGTCACCGAAGAAGACTTGGGAGGGTTTCTTCGGCGGTCTGATATCTTCGATGGCAGTATCTCTGCTGATATTCTATTTTATCGAGCCATTTGAGGGGATGGAGCATATAGATATGAGCCTTATGTTTTGGCTCGGTGTTGGCGCAATCGTTTCAATCATCGGCACATGGGGCGACCTGATCGAATCGATGATCAAACGCGACCTTGAAATTAAAGACTCCGGCAATCTTATCCCCGGCCATGGAGGCATCCTCGACCGCATCGATTCAATCCTCTTGGTCCTCCCCGCCATCCTCCTCTACCTCCACTACTGGCAATAAGAGCGCCCTCCTTATGAGTGCGTTCCTTAAATTACTTGGGTAGGGTTGATTACCTTGTCTACCGGGATGTCGTGGGGTTCGGTCGGTATTTCTTCCAATAGCTGGAAGTCGTAGATTATACCTATCTTCGGGGCTTGCGATTGGCATAGCAATTGGTCGTAATAGCCTTTTCCTCTTCCTAATCTGTTACCCTTTCTGTCATATCCCATCGCCGGGACTATGATCAGTTCCATACGGTCTACAGGCACTATATCACTGCCTGTGGGCTCTTCGATATTATACGCCCCCTCCCCCATCGCCTCGGGATTATAAGGCAAGATATCGAGTGTTGAGCCATTGACGCGCGGCAAGTATATTTGCTTCTTACCATGCCACTTCTCAATAAAGCGATGTGTCGATATCTCATCCGGCAAGGAGTAATAGAGCAAGATATGCTCCGCATCTTGAAATTCTTTAACCTGCTCCAAGAGTGCAAAAGCATTCCGAGCCGCTTCTATCTTCTGCGGCTCGGAAAGTTCTGCTTTTTTAGAGCGAATATATTTGCGCAATTCTTTCTTGTTCATTCCTTAAGGAATCTCTTTCCTGTTAATCTTACTTGAAGAATGTCTATTCGGTGATTATCATAGGCGATTTGCCCGACTCGAGCATCTCGATGGCTTTGTCGATGGTATGATCTCGTCTGTTCAAGATCATAATGAAGCCGTCATAGCCTATCAGGTCTCGCACCAAGGCAGCTCTAATCTGATTGATAAGAAGATTTCTCGACTTATTGATATAATACCATCTCGCCGGCAACCCATGCGATGAACCATAATTGACAAAGGCGGTCAAGAGTGCACCATCACGTGGCAAGATACGCTCCACATCCTCTATCGACTTGCTCCCTTTGAGCATCGGACGATATTTATCCACCATATCATGGGCGAAGCGCTGGATCATTCCGCTATTGACAGCATCGACATAATATCCGGTATATTCGGTAGTATCTTCCGGCACGAAACAATCGGGAATGATACCGCCGCCACCAAACACCGTACGTCCACCGACTGTAGTGAATTTCTTGCTCTTATCAATCTTAACACTATCCAAGGAATAGAACTCGCCATGATTATATCTATCCAAAATGTCGAGTTCATACTTGCCATCCTTGCCTCGGCTATATTCCTTCTGGATACATCTGCCGGAAGGGATATAATAGCGAGCCACAGTAAGACGAATCGCAGAGCTGTCGGGGAGCGCTATCTGATTCTGCACCAGCCCCTTACCGAATGAACGACGACCGATCACAAGACCTCGGTCATTATCCTGAATAGCACCGGCGAAGATCTCGGAGGCAGATGCCGAATACTCATTGATCAGCACGGTAATTTCACAATCCTGGAAATTGCCTCTGCCATCGCTCGTAGCGAAGGATTCATTCTCACGACTCCTACCCTTGGTGTAGACGATGATACGACCCTCGGGGAGGAACTCATTCGCCATATAGATGGCTTGATCCATAAATCCACCCGAATTGCCTCGCAAGTCGATAATAAACTGCTCTGCACCCTGCTTCTGCAACTTCACCAAGGCATTGAAGAACTCATTATAAGTATTTCTTGCGAACTTCGACACCTTCAGATAGCCAATCTCGTCAGTGATCATATAGATGGCATCTACACTATTGGCAGGGATGATGCCACGGATTATGTCGAAAGAGAGCAACTTCTTGCTGCCGTGACGTTTCACTTTGGTTTCCACCTTCGTACCCTCCTTGCCGCGGAGAGTGGTGAAGACTGTCTCACTCGTAGCCTTGGCGCCTGAAAGCTGTTTGCCATTCGCCTCGATAATCATATCACCCGGTTGGATGCCGGTCTTTTCAGCCGGACCACCCGGCACGACATCGATCACGTTGACCGTGTCATTGATGATCTGGAACGTAACACCGATACCGCTGAACGAACTCTCCAGATCATCATTCGCCATCTGAAGCTCGGAGGCAGGAATATAGACCGAGTGAGGGTCTAACGATGCCAGCATATCAGGGATGGTCATATCAAGAAGAGAATCTGTGTTGACCTCATCGACATACTGATCCTTGATAAGATTAAGGACTGTGCGTATCTTTAACTCCTCAGGCGACAGCGTGCTGTCAGCCGATTTTTTACCTATAAAAATACCACAAATGATTCCTATGGCTAAAACCAAAGGAATCATAGTGGCTGTAGTATTAAATTTTTTATTCATTTGACTCTAAAGAAAGATGGATCTATTCTAAGGGAAGGTGTATCACTTCGATGCCGGCTTGACGCAAGAGGTCGAGCCCGTCGGTGATGCGATACAATTCGGAGAATACCACACGCTTGATGCCTGACTGGATGATAAGTTTGGAGCACTCCATACATGGGCTGGTAGAGACATAGAGTGTACCCCCCTCGCTGGAGTTGTTGCTACGCGCCACCTTGGTGATGGCATTGGCCTCGGCGTGCAACACGTATGGGAGTGTTACACCCTCCGACGACTCGCACACATTCGGAAAACCGGATGGCGTGCCATTATAGCCATCGGATATTATCATCTTATCTTTGACAATCAGCGCACCGACTTTGCGACGTTCGCAATAGGAGTTTTCGCTCCATATCTTCGCCATTCGCAAATATCGCCGATCGAGTATTTCCTGTTTGTTCTCCATCTTACTTATAATGTGACTAACAATTACTCATCAAGAACTTCTCAGCATCCAAGGCTGCGCGGCAACCTGTTCCGGCTGAGGTGATGGCTTGACGATAGATCGGGTCGGCACAGTCGCCGGCTGCGAAGACACCGGGCACGTTGGTGGCTGTGCCGGGAGCCTTGGTGATGATATATCCCTGCTCGTCAAGTTCCAAATAGTCTTTAAATATCTCTGTGTTGGGCTTGTGACCGATGCCGAGGAAGAAGCCATCGATAGCGATATCGAAAAATTCTTCATGATCAGTACCCTTGCCTCTTACCAAGTGTGCACCCTCTACACCCTCTTCGCCGAAGAGACCGACAGTGTTGCACTCGAAGAGAATCTCGATGTTTTCACGCTCATCGACTCTCTTCTTCATAACTTCCGAGGCACGAAGATAGTTCTTACGCACCACCATATAGACCTTATTGCAGAGTGTGGAGAGATATAATGCCTCTTCGCAAGCAGTGTCGCCACCACCCACCACGGCTACATTCTTCTTGCGATAGAAGAAGCCATCGCATGTGGCGCATGCACTCACACCAAGTCCATTGTATTTCTTCTCATCGGCAAGACCGAGATATTTGGCAGAAGCACCCGTGCAGATGATCACAGTGTCGGCAAGATATACATCGCCACGCTCATCTTCGCAACGATAGGGACGCTTGCTGAAATCGACTGATGTGATGGTGCGCGACACTACCTCTGTGCCGAAACGCAATGCCTGCTCACGAAGCTGGTCCATCATCTCCATACCCTGAACTCCCTGAGGATAACCGGGGAAGTTCTCTATCTCGGTGGTCTGTGTTAACTGCCCACCGGGCTGTTCACCCTCAAACAAGATAGGCTGAAGGTTGGCGCGTGACGTATAGATGCCTGCTGTAAATCCGGCAGGACCCGAACCAATGATTAGGACTTTTGTTTTTCTCTCTTCCATGGTGAGATCGATTGTTTGGTTTTTGATTAATTAATTAACAATTTTCGCGTTGATTTTGATCTGTATGCCCCCTAAAATGATAGATTTAGGGACTCAACTTGGTTTTGCTTGGCAAATATACTACTTTAACTTAAAATCACCAAGCAAAATATCGCTAATCAATTATTTTTTCTGTTTGGAAAACGCTTTTACCCATACAAATGCCCTCTAACGGAGGTCTACGAGTTCATATCCCTTCATAGTCGTGACGGGGCATACGAACGTCGAAGCGGCATTCTTGGCGGAGAGAGAGAGTTGGCAGATATTGACGGTTACCACCTTGTCTGAGGAGTCTCTGACTATAAAATGCTCCGGCAGAAAGGTGCTCTTATTGATCGCTATCTCTATCGCTTTGATCTCACAACTGCCGGGATTGTGGGGATTAAGCACTATCAGATGACACTTGGCATTTTTCTTCTTTGAGAAGTAGGCTTTATAGGTGCTCTTATAGTTGTGGAGATAGGAGAAGGGATTCACCTCGTTGACCTCGGCGGCTGTAGGATGGACCAAGGTTATCTCCTTGGTCTTGGCATTGGAAGTCCACATGCTACTGCCATCATACCATGTAGTGGCAACGGGTGTCGCCAACTGAAACTTCTGACCGGTAGATTTGAAAGTACCCTTGACGCTACCTCCGTCACCGGTGATGGTAAAACTGCAATTCACACTCGAACCGCCACCTATCTTGGCAGTGGCTTTATCTAAAATGGCTTGAGCGCGTTGAGCCTTCATCACTCCGGCAGAGCATAAAGCAAACACTGCCAAGAGCACTCTCAAAGCCAATATATTAATTCTTTTCTTCATTTATAATAATTGGAGAGTTGTTTCTCTTAAAGAGTTGTTTCTCTTAAATAGCTATAATTGGATAAGAGCGAGTTCCTTATAGATTGCAGAGGATATCTTCCAATCCCATCGGGTCAACCAAGACAGCTCTCGGCTTACCACCTTGAGCGGCACCAACGACACCAAGAGCCTCCAATTGGTCCATAATACGTCCGGCGCGGTTGAAGCCGATCTCGAATGTACGTTGCACGGCGCTGGTAGATGCCTTACCGGAATTGACCACCTGGCGAGCCACCTCCACCAGGAGGGGATCTTTCTCACCGATCGAACCGGCAGAAACGGGACCGCTACCCCCATCACCCGAGTCGATCAAGGGCTCGGGGAGTTGGTATACCCCTTGAGGATATGGCTGACGCGATACATACTCGCAAATCTTCTCTACTTCCGGTGTGTCGATAAATGCACACTGAACGCGCACTAACTCGGAATTATTGAAAATCAGCATGTCACCCTTGCCGATAAGATGCTGAGCACCGGTGGTGTCGAGGATCGTCTTGGAGTCAACACCGGCTGTTACCTTGAAAGATATACGAGCCGGGAAGTTGGCTTTGATGATACCGGTGATGACATTGGTCGAAGGACGCTGAGTAGCCAGAATAACATGGATGCCGACGGCGCGAGCCTTCTGTGCAAGACGTGCGATAGGCATCTCCACATTTTTGCCCGAAACCATGATAAGGTCGCCGAACTCATCGACTACAACGACAATATATGGGAGGAATCGATGCCCCTCTGTCGGATTGAGCTTCCCCTCTCTGATCTTGTTGTTATACTCTTCGATATTGCGAGTCTGTGCATTCTTCAGGAGGGTATAGCGTTGCTCCATCTCAATACACAGAGAATTTAGGGTAGCTTCCACCTTACCCATATCGGTGATAACCGGTTCATCCTCTTCACCGGGGATACAAGCCAGATAATAATTTTTCAACTGATTATAGAGGCTGAACTCCACCTGCTTGGGGTCGATCAATACAAACTTAATCTCATGGGGAGCCTTGCAATAAAGGAGAGATGCGATGATGGCATTCAGACCGACAGACTTACCTTGACCGGTAGCACCTGCCACAAGGAGGTGAGGCATCTTGGCAAGGTCGGCGATATAGACATCGTTGGAGATGGTTGAGCCCAACGCTATCGGCAGATTATATCGCGATTCCTGATATTTCTTAGACTGTATTACAGTGCGCATCGACACGGTCTGCTTATCCTTGTTTGCCACCTCGATACCTACAGTACCCTTGCCCGGAATGGGCGCAATGATACGCACACCGATAGCGGAGAGGCTCAAAGCGATATCATCGACAAGGCTTCGAATCTTGGCAATCTTCACACCCGTGTCAGGCACGATCTCGTAGAGAGTGACTGTCGGTCCGACAGTCGCCTCTATCTTGATGATAGGTATGCCGAAGTCAAGAAGGGTCTTCTCGATTTTGTGTTTGTTTTCGATCTGCTCTTCATTGTCGATGCTAACGCGATTGCTACCTTCACGAAGCAGATCGAAGGGTGGGAACTTATATTTTTGACCCTCATAGATTTCGACATCCGAATGGTAGCGGCGGGCATTACCCTTGTCGATGCTATTGACATTCACCACCATTTTGCTCGGATTATTTCCTTTTTCATCGCTGTTTTCTCCGGTTTCATCGATGATTTCGGCATTTTCCGGTTCATTGCCAATTTCTTCGATGGAATCGGGATTATTTCCTCCCACAGGTCTATTCCCGGCGGATATATTCTCCGAGGTGTCGTCAATGTTGTATTCGCCGAGCGATGGATCGTCGCTGACTTGAGTTATGTCATAAATACCATTATTTTCATTCTCAAAGTTAAGATGAAGATCGTCATTGGTATCGATATTATCGGCGGCAGTCAGCTCGGCAGTTTCTCCGGCTTTGAGGTCGTCGATACGTTCTTGCTCTTGCATACGGCGGATTTCCTCCTCTTGTGCGGCGATGGCGGCACGTCTTTCAGCCTCGGCACGACGGCGCTCTATTCTCTTGCGTCTTACTCGCAAGATCCATCTGATCACATCGTTGAGGCAGATCACTACAAAGAGAGCCACCATGAAGAAGCTGAGGAGCACGGCTCCCGACATACCTATGAAATTAATGATAAACTCATTAACGTAAGTGCCATGATAGCCACCCCAATTCACCGGAGTGTGGAGACTGTAAGTAACAAGACCGATGATCAGAGAGACTGTGATCAAAGCCACAATACACTTGATTGTAAAGTCGAGGAGACGGAATTTCGGTTTGCCGATCATTACCTTTAAAGTCAGCGCAGCCAACCAAAAAATGATCACAAACGAACCGAGACCAAAGCCACGATTTATCAGCATCTCCGAAAGACGAGCACCCCCTTCACCGCCGGTGTTCGATACACCCTTGGCAAGGCCGACGGGTGAATCGGCGATAATCGACTGATCCTTGATACAAGAAGAGAAATAACCGCAAAACGATAATGCCAGATATACGGTAAGACACCCCAAGAATATACCTGCAAGGATCTTCGCCGAAGGACTGCGAAACCATGCGATGAAACGGCTGATAGTTCCATCGAAATTCTTCTTCTCAGACTTCGGAGTTTCCGCCTTGGCAGAGGTCGATTTAGTCGAGTTTTTTGGCTTGCGCGACGTGCGCGAAGAGGTCTTCTTGGGGGTGGGTTGTGTCGCCACCTCCTCTTTCTGCTCTTCTTCGTTATAATTTATTTCCGGGGAATAATTATCGTATGACATCTTAATCAGTTAAGCAGTTATGAGTTGTAGAGTTTACAAATGCAAATTTAAAAAAATATTATGATTTCATCGCAGTTTTTCGCCATAAAATTTCAAGAATTTAAATTTGCAACTTGTTTGGAGATCAGATAGAGTCTGTCACAACAGTCTCGGGAGCCGGCGTTTCGACCACCGATGCCGGCGTTACAGCCACTGAATCAACAGGCACTGTCGAATTGGCCACAGAATCCTTCTTCTCGCTGAAATCCTTCTTTTTCGGATTGACTTTCAGCATCTTCTCCTTGTCGCTCATGGCATATTTCGGATCTGTAGGGAAGTATGCGATATCATAACCCTCTTCACGGTTGACAGCTCTGTCACGCTTGCCCGGGAGGACGATGACAGGCATACCCGGTTCGACGAGTTTCACGAGTTCGAGAATCTGCTCATTGGTGATGCGGATACAGCCATGACTGGCTCTCGAACCGATGGACCATGGAGCACAAGTGCCATGAATGCCGATCTGAGAAGTGGCGGGATTCTTGATGCGGATAAAGCGAGGACCGAACTGCCCCTTCTTCTTCGATGTATGACCGTTATCATCGGTAAAGAGCCAATCGGTGCTGTCGTAGATACCCTCGACAGAGAAGAAACCCTCGGGAGTGCGGGAATCAGCCTTTTTATGTTTGGTGCCAAAATTCTTGGCACACGCCATATCGTAAGCCTTCACCACCATGCCGTATGAGTCGTAGAGTATGACACGCATACTTGCCTTGTCGACAACGATAAACTTGGAATACTTCTCAAACTCTTTGAAGAGTTTCTCTGCATATTTAGGAGTATGCTCTACGATCACCGGCAATATACCATCGGTATACTTGTCGGAATCCTTACCATTTTCGAGATAATCTCCGATTTCATCGGCATTTTTGAACTCATAACCCTCGTCGCCGGGGGCTAATTCCTTTTGGGTTGCTGCACTATCAGCCGCAACACTGCTATCTGTCGTATCGGATGAGGTATTATTCCCACGGCCGCTACAACCGCTCAAAATAATAGAAAGACCGATAAAGAATGCTACAAAGCCGATTGAACTGCAATTTCGCATTAGTCAGAATGTTAGGTTAATATCAGAATGATAGGTTATTGAAAATAAAAGTAATTCACACGAAATGCAAAGTTAAACAAAAAAATTCATATTCTCCTGTAAAAGGGATTACAATAATGTAAAAAATGTGGTTACCGATTATAAAATTGCACGATTATGCAGATTATATGGCGGGAATTTATTATATTTGCTTAATATTCCGAATCTCGGGGACAGGGAATCGGAGTATGCAAAACAAAATGAACTACCAAATCAACTGATTGAACAACTAAATCGTAAAGAAAGATGAAGAAATCCACCCTCTTTGGATTTATCGTTTTGGCATTGGTCTATATCTGGATGGCCTGGTTGATTCTCTCCAAGAGTAGTGTCACGTTATATAATATTCTTCTCATCGCGATGGCAGGCGTGATCATCTTCGTGCCCCTCTATCGCAAATACATAGTCAAGGAAGATAAAAATCGCAAGAAATGATTCAAGAAACTATAGAATCCTCAAGCTCCACCTCCTCCCGCTATCCTCTGCTCAGCCGGATCAAGAGTCCGAGAGATCTGAAGGAATTGGAAGTATCACAGCTCCCGTCAGTCTGCGAGGAGATAAGGAGTTATCTGATCGACAACCTGTCGACGAATCCGGGTCACTTCGGTTCGAGCATGGGTGCAGTGGATATCATCGTGGCAATACATTATGTATTTGAGACACCGCGCGATCGCGTAGTGTTCGATGTCGGTCATCAGGCATACGCCCACAAGCTGCTCACGGGGCGTTTTGAGGCATTTAAGAATCAGCGCAAGAAAAATGGTATCAGCGGTTTTCCATTCCCTTTTGAGAGCGAGTATGACACCTTCATGTGCGGTCATGCCGGCAATTCGATTTCGGCGGCTCTCGGCATGGCTATCGCCGATATGAACACCCCCGGCAACGAGGATCGCAAGACTGTAGCCCTCATCGGTGACGCCTCTATCAGCAATGGCATCGCATTCGAGGGGCTTAACAACACGTCGCAAAATGACAATAATCTCCTTATAATACTCAACGACAATAATATGTCGATCGACGCCAATGTAGGTGCGCTGCATAAGTATCTCTCCGACATGTCGACATCGGCAGGCTATAACCGTCTTAGATTCAAGCTCTACACCATGATGCGCAAGCATGGGCTAATCGCCGATAAGGGTAAGGGGCTGATGTTGCGTTTCAGCAATGCCTTGAAGTCGCTCGTGGCGCAACGCCAGAACATCTTCGACGGTCTAAACATCCGCTATTTCGGACCTTTCGATGGCAACGACGTGACTAAGGTGGTGAAAGTACTTAGAGATATCAAGGAGATGAAGGGACCACGCATCCTCCACCTGCACACTTGCAAGGGTAAGGGCTATGCCGCCGCCGAAGAGAATCCAGCACCTTGGCATGCCCCCGGCAAGTTTGACCCCGACACTGCCAAGCGCCAATCGGAAAGTAAGAAGAATGACAACACTCCCCCACTATGGCAGAGGGTATTCGGTGAGACCTTAGTGGAGCTTGCCGAGAAGGATGAGTCGATCGTAGGCATCACGGCGGCTATGCCCTCCGGCACGTCGATGAACCTGATGTCGCAATTCCCCAACCGCATGTATGATGTCGGCATCTCCGAGGGGCATGCCGTGACATTCGCCGGAGGACTCGCCGTGGCAGGTAAGCGTCCCTTCGTGGCTATATACTCTTCATTCCTGCAACGTGGTTTCGACAATATCATCCATGATGTGGCTATCCAGGGACTCCCGGTGACCTTCTGCATCGACCGCGCCGGCATCGTCGGCGAGGATGGTGTCACCCATCATGGCATGTTTGATATCCCCTACTTGCGGATCATCCCCGGGATGAAAGTCGCCGCACCGATGGATGCCGCTACCCTACGCAATATCATGTACTCTTCATTGTCATGGAACGGTCCGCTATCCATCCGCTACCCACGCGGTAAGTGCAACACCACCGACTGGTGCACCCCCTTGCGGCAGATTGAGCCGGGTAAATCGCGTCAACTCACCGACGACTCCCGCTCCAAGACCGCCATACTCTCTGTCGGTCCAATCGGTTTTGAAGCCGAAGAGGCTGTCAAGCAACTTAAAGCTAAGGATATATATGTCGACCATTATGATATGATATGGGTGAAGCCTCTCGATGAAGAGGCTTTGAGACATATCGTGGGGCGCTACGAGAAGATTGTCACCCTCGAAGATGGCATCTTAGCGGGCGGATTCGGCTCGGCAGTCGAAGAGTGGATAGCTGCAAACGGGTATGAACTGCCGGTAATCAGCCTCGGAATCAAAGATCACTGGGTGATGCAAGGGACAGTCGCCGAACTGCGCCACGACTGTGGCTATGACGCCGCAAGCATCGTCGACCTTCTGTCGTAAGATGCTGCCTTACATAAAATTTCTACAGTTTGCTAATTCTTGAAAAAATCTCGTAAAAATATGAGAAGAGCTGTGTCGCTTTTGGCTGACACAGCTCTTTTACTTTATGGATAAATGGGATTTATTTCAAGAGAGTGTGAAGGAAGCGGTCGTATTCTTCCCAGTCGGTGATGGGACATGCTGCTACTCCCGATTCCATAGCACCGCGGGCCACAGCCGGCGACACCTTGTAGAGCAAACGGGGGTCGAAGGGCTTCGGAAGGATATAGTCCTTGCCAAGTTCGAGATGATCGAGGTGATAGATGTCGAGGACACTCTGCGGCACCGGTTCCTTGGTGAGTTCGGCGATGGCGTAAGTGGCTGCGAGCTTCATCTCCTCGGTGATAGCAGATGCGTGGCAGTCGAGAGCACCTCTAAAGATATAGGGGAAGCCGAGTACATTGTTCACCTGGTTGGGATAGTCACTGCGGCCTGTAGCCACGATGATATCATCGCGAGTGGCATGTGCCAGGTTATAATCGATCTCCGGATTTGGATTGGCGAGGGCAAACACGATAGGACGTGGAGCCATCTCCTTGACCATCTCAGGAGTCAACACATTGGCTACACTAAGGCCGAGGAACACATCCGCACCCTTGATAGCCTCAGCGAGAGTATGGATATCACGGTCGGTAGCAAACTGACGCTTGTGAGAATTGATATCGGTGCGGTCGTGGCGGATCACGCCCTTAGAATCGCACATCACTATATTTTCGGGACGCACACCAAGGCTCTTATAGAGGTTGGTGCAACTGATGGCAGCCGCACCGGCGCCATTGACCACCAACTTGACATCCTCGATCTTCTTGCCTTGCACCACGAGGGCATTAAGTAGGGCTGCACCCGAGATGATGGCTGTGCCATGCTGGTCGTCGTGCATCACCGGGATGTCACACTCAGCCTTCAGACGGCGTTCGATTTCAAAACTTTCAGGCGCCTTGATATCCTCCAAATTGATGCCACCGAAAGTCTTCGAGATGGCCTTCACGGTAGTGATAAAAGCTTCAGGGTCTTCCTGATCGACTTCGATATCGAAGGCATCGACACCGGCAAAGATCTTGAAGAGCAGAGCCTTACCCTCCATCACAGGCTTCGAGGCAAGTGCACCGATATTGCCAAGACCCAACACAGCTGTACCATTGGAGATAACAGCCACAAGGTTGCGCTTGTTGGTGAATCGATAGGCATCCGAAGGTTGCTTCTCGATCTCGAGACATGGAATAGCTACACCCGGTGAGTAAGCAAGAGAAAGATCATCTTGCGTCTTGTAGGGCTTGGTGGGAATCACTTCGATCTTGCCGGGACGCCCTTCCTCATGATAGCGAATTGCTGATTCTTCTAAATTATTCATGGTAGATTTAATCGAAGGCTTTTTTTGCCTCCATTAGAATATAACAATTTGATTTGAATTTAGTTTTTTATTATATTTGCTACTTTTAATGTTGTAATTGCTACTGCCGAACCACCTGTAATATTATTTTGTGACATAATATCACAAGCCCATCGGCCGACGCAATGTTACAAGTGCAAAGTTATGAAATATTTTGATAAATTAGATAAAAAATTCTATAATTACATCAAAAATAATTTAACAGCCGACCCTGCTACGCTCTATCTTCAGTCGGCAACGAAGCAATTTGACTTCCCGGTGTCGTTTGCCATCGAGCAGATAGAGTGTCGGCGAAAGTCAGCGAAGAAACTGTCGCGCTATCTTGAGCACATCGAATTTATCTTCCCGACGCTCCTTGCCGCTGAGCAAGCCACCCATCAGTGTGTGGCAGAATATCATGCGCGACTTGTCGGCCGAGATCATAAGGTAATCGACATCACCGCCGGACTCGGCATCGATGCCTTCTCCTTCGCCAATGGCGGCAATGATGTGACTGCCATCGAGCTTGCCGAAGATCGCTATCTCGCTCTGTGTCATAACTCTAAGGTGGCATCATCGAGCGATATCAACATAATCCATGCCGACTCCTTGGCGTGGATTCGTGAGAATCTGAACACCTGCCGATTCGACTACCTGTTCGTGGATCCGGCAAGGCGTGACGACCTTAAACGACGCACCTACTCATTTGCCGACTCGCTCCCCGATATAGTCACCAACTACCCTCTTATCGCTTCGATAGCCGACAATATCGTGATTAAAGCATCCCCGCTGCTCGACATCACACAAGTGAAGCGAGAGATACCTGCCATCACCGCTTTTCATATCCTCTGCGTCAAGGGGGAATGTAAGGAGGTACTGGCTGTGGTGGAAAAAAATAAAGATGCCGACGACCCGGAGATCATCGCCATCGACCTGAACGAGAATCGGGAGGCTGAAATCGATGTAATATCAAAATGGGAGATAAAAATGTCACAACTATCCAACGATGCCCCCATCGCCGATGTCAGCGACCTGATGCCTCAAGCATTTATCTACGATCCGAATGCCTCAATCCATAAGCTCAACTGCTCTCGTGAGATGTGCCGCCGATTCGCCGGATTGAAGAAGATATCATCGCATACGGAACTTTATTGCTCCACGGAGTTGCATGCCGACTTCCCCGGAAGGATATTTCAGATCGACCGAATCCTCGACAAGTCGGCGAGCAAGCTACTCCGACAGCAACGACGCGAGGTGATAGTCCGCAACTACCCACTCACTGCCGATCAGCTTCGTGCCAAATTGCGTCTCAAGTCGGGAGATGAGGGTTTCCTGATCGGTTGCAAAGCGGGTGAAAAAGCATCTCCTTTACTGGTGGATTGCAAGAAAATTTAAGAAATATAGGGTAAAAACCGACAAACTGTAAAAATTGGCTTGAAATTTGCTATCCCTACAATATATAAACAATGACAATAACCGACAACGTTATATAAACAAAAATCATAACAATGACCGACAAAGAGATCAACAGGAATATGGCAAGCCTGAACGAGACGCTTCGCGACCATCGCTATCTTGCCGCATTCGACACTATAGAAGAACTTCTCAAAGGAAAAGATTTTCACCAACTCACCACAAGATTGGAGCAGGTGAAGACCACCTATAACTATATGCTCCATTACCTACTCTTGGGATATCCCGATGAGGGTAGGGAGCAATTACTCGAAGATACGGAGCGTCAGTTGCGCGAGATCTTCGACGAAGCCATCCGCCAGCTGAAGATGAGGGATAACAATGGTTACTACTACTCTACCTTGCGCACGATCGGTGTGCATAAGGAGTCTCTCGCCGACCTTATCAAGGAGTATAGCAACATACTCTCCGAGATGAGTATCTTGGAGGCAGGTGGCGATGATGTGTACTCGCTGCGTCAACGTAAGGAGCGGGTGATGGTGCGACTCTTCAACACCCTTTTCACTTCGATACGTGCTGACAAGGAGTATGCCGAACTTACCCGATATATCAACTCCGGATATGCCGATGTCAATATTGCCATACAGTCGATATGCGCCTTGACCTTAGGTCTGCTCACCTATTATGACAAGGGCAAATTCACCGCTCTGCTCGACATCTATGAGCAGAATGAAAGTTCCATCTATATGGCGCGTGCTTTGATGGGCATCATCTTGACTATGATAGCCCATAGCGATCGCATCAAAGCCGATAAGAAGATTATGGCTCGTCTATCGCTCTGGAAGGATTCCACCACCCATTACAACTATATCAAGCAAGCGATCCGTGCCATCATCAGTACTCGCGAGACGGAGCGTGCCAACCATAAGTTCAAGGAGGAAATCATGCCCGAGATCATGAAAATGCGTCCCGAAGTTTCCGATATGCTTAAGAAAAGCAACCCCAAGGATATCGAATCCTCCATGGTGGAGAACAATCCGGAGTGGGAGGAGATTTTGGAGAAGAGCAACCTCACCCGCAAGATGGAGGAACTAAGTGAGATGCACAGCGATGGTGCCGACCTGATGATGGTCACCTTCTCTACACTCAAGCAGTTTCCCTTCTTCAACACCGCCTCCAACTGGTTTCTCCCCTTCGATTCTGCCCACACCGATCTTAACATAGATGCTGACACCGGTCGATTCATCGACATCTTGACCGGAGCGGGACAGATGGTATGTGCCTCCGACCTCTATTCCTTGGCATTTGCCATGAAGCACATGCCGGATGCTCAGCGCACCATGATCACTTCGCAACTATCTCAGCAGTTTGATCAGATGAGCGAGGATGTGAAGTCTTCGTTGCCCCGGTCGGGCAAGCTGGAGTTCGATGCCGAGATAGTCCGATCGGTCAGAGATCTCTACCGATTCTTCTGTCTCTTCCGCAATACCGAAGGCTTCATCAATCCCTTTGCCCTTCCTCTGCAATTCACTCAGTTCCCGGTGGTGGGTGAGATGATGGCTGAAGATGATATGTTGCGACTTTTCAGTGAGTTATACTTCAAGCGTGGATATTACCGCGAAGCATTACCCCTTTTCCTCTCGATCGAGGCATACGACAAGCAGGATGCTACTATCTATGAGAAGATCGGCTTCTGCTATCAGTCGCTCAAACAATATACACAGGCACTCGAGGCGTATGAGAAGGCATCCCTGCTTCATCAGCCCGGTCCCTGGCTCGTGAAGCGACTGGCATGGGTGAACCGCAAATTGGGCAATTATGCCGAAGCGGCTCGTTATTATACCATGGCATTGGACCAAGACACGGAAAACCTCTCACTCATCATAAGCACAGCCGCCATGTGTGTCGAGACGGGTGATATCGCCTCCGGATTGATGCACTATTATCATGCCAATTATATCGACCCGGAGAATATGTCGGTGTTGCGCGGTTTGGCATGGGCGGAGTTGCTCAACAAGAATTTTGAGAAGAGTGGCAACTTCTATGATCGGATCATACTTACCGATCCGCAACCGGGAGATTGGCTCAACGCCGGACATGTAGCCCTGTTGCAAGGGAAATATGAGGAGGCTTTCAAGCGATATAAGCGATATGCCGAAGGACGCAAAGAGGAGTTCTCACTGAGCATGCAAGAGATCATGCCTACACTGCTCGAATTGGGTGCCGATGAAAACATCATCCGGCTGATACAAGATGCCATACTCCAAAATTGGAACAAAATTTAATGAACGCAATATATAAATCGCCATTCAAAAAAACGGACTAACAATAGAAGATATATAATATAGTATGGATGTATTAAGGATGTTTGTTGCCGATGTGTGGCAATTTTTCGGTATAGGAGCAAAGGCTCTCGGTGGATTCACCCACTGGAGTCTGCTGGTGCTTGCGCTCCTCTTTTCCTTGGCATGCGGAGCGTTGGCAAGTTATTTTGTGCGTCCTATAGTGCATAGGATTATCAAGAATACCCGAACCAAGATCGACGATATTCTGTTCAATGACAATGTGTTGCGTTCGGCATGCCACATAATTCCGGCTATCATCTATCTCTATTTGGCGCCGAGATGTTTTGAGGGACATGAGCCCGATTATTGGGCATACGTGCTGATAGCGCGAGCGTCGCGCATCTACCTCACGGTGATGATCATCTTGCTGATATGCCATATTCTTGACAATGTAAACTTCCTGAGCACCACCCACGACCGACTTCGCAAGCACTACATAGGAGGGTTGGTGCAATTTTTGAAGTTGAGTGTCTATTGCATCGGTGCGATCATCATAGTGTCGATAATAATCGACCGCTCCCCCGTATCTCTGATAGCCGGACTTGGTGCGGCGGCGACGGTATTGATGTTGCTCTTCCGCGACAGCATAGTCGGATTGGTGGCAGGCATCCAGCTTAATGTCAACGACATGCTGAAGCCGGGCGACTGGATCACTATCAAAAAATTGGGAGTGGATGGCTATGTGCAAAAGGTGTCGCTCACCACTGTGAAGGTTCTCAACTTTGATAATACAATCGCCACAATACCACCGTCGGTGCTCGTAAGCGACTCCTTTATGAATTGGAAAGAGATCGGGAAACGAGGTCGGCGTGTCAAGCGCCTCATCTATATCGATGTCGAATCGGTAAGATTCTGCACGCCGGAGGAGGTGGCTGAGATGCATAGCCGGGGACTTGTGACCGATGAAGAGGCATCGGCTGTCGAACCTCGAATAGTCAATCTTACAGTGTTCCGTCGCTTCATCACCGACTTCCTGCGTAGCGATGCCGAGGTGAAGCATGACGACTGGCTGATGGTGCGCCAACTTGAGCATACCCAAGGAGGGCTTCCTATCGAGCTCTATTTCTATTACCAAGAGTCGGACTTTGTGCGCTACGAGCAATTGGCGGCCGAGGCTATGGAATATATCATAGCATCGGCAGCTCGATTTGGAGTGCGTCTCTATCAGTCACCAACAGGCGGCAATATCTCTGCCTTGCTTTCAGCCCGCAAATAAGGTTATATTCTTTACGATATAGTAAGAGCGCGTTCCTCTGATTACTGAGGAACGCGCTCTTATTAAACTTTAATTTCTGTTAAACAGGAGGTCTTAACGATAGAGGGTCTTGGTGGTGCCGTTCGGAGTCTTCATAATGTAGATCTCGCCGGAACGGGGTGATGTGACTCTCATACCCTGGAGGTTGTAATATTCCACGCCCTCTTCTGCAGGCACTACCACCAACTTCGTGCCGGTCTGGTCGGTGACTGTCAGAGTGAGATTATCCAAGTCAAGAATCATCTTCACATTGTCAGCGCTGCCGTTGGCAAGAGTCAAATTGGGCCCCTTAGACACGAGCTGATAGGCTTCATTGATATTGATAATTCCGGTGGAATTGCTGCCGAGATCGACTTCGCCCCATGACTTGTCGGCGATCTTGAACTCGCCGGAGAGGTGCTCTACGAAAAGCTCGAATTTGCCATCTTCAGTGGCTGTGAAGAGATATTTGTTGATAGCATCCCAGCCACCTACGTCGGTGCCGCGAAGATAGATATCTAACGGCAGAGTTTCATAACCGGCTACACCGAGTTTATGTCCGAAATGATTGATAGCATCTTGGAGTTGCTTCTGCACTTCATTGAGGGGAGTTTCCATATCAGCGTTGCCATATCCGTCGCTTTGCCAGCGTTCGGCATCGCGCTTGGCAGCCTCGGTGATGCTCGCAGCATATTCATTCTGATAGTTGAAGATGCGGTCGAAACCTTCGGTATCCATCAGTTCGAAAATGCGCTTCACTTCAGCCTGGAACTCGGGGCAGTCATACATACTCTGAATCCAGTGCTGGATATATACGCTGTTCCAGATCCAGTAGGAAACATCAACAGAGGGTACGAACGAAGAACCGAAATCCCACACCGGGCCAAAGTGCCATTTCTGATCCGCGCCCTTATCTTTTACGAGATAGCATGAGCCATGATAAGACTCGGTATTGTTCATAATCTGGTTGACCACGAAGAAGCGGGCAGCATCGGTGAGGTCGATCTTGTCGAGCCAAGCGCCATCGGCATGATTATCGGCATAGATCAACTCATCGATGGCATCAAATTCATTTTTAAGCCAATCGCGGTGAGCATCGGTGACATAGTCTTCAGGCGACTTGTAAGTGATCCAGAGCTCTGCTTCATCCGACTGACGAGAATTGACCACCACCTGGCATGGATCTGTATAATTGTCGAACTCAACGATCCAAGCGCCGGTATAATCCTCATCGGTAAAGGGATAGTCAGCGGCAGTTTTGTCGGGGTTTTCAGCGAGCCAATCCTCGACGGCATCATCAGGATTGGTCATATTGACTCTTTTTTTGTCAAAGCGAATGGTTTCTGTCAAGAAGTAGAGGCCGATATAGTCTCCATTGAGAATCACCTCACAGGGCTTGTCGGCGGGAGTCCAAGGGAGTCCTGACATGCGGCTTACCTCAAAACCGGTGGCATTGCGCATGAAGGCACGGTTGTCATCAGCGTGTGCCAAGAGGGCGTAGTGCTTATTGCTTTCCATACCGAGCAGAGCCGCCTTCTTGCCGAGTTTCAGGCGGTAAGGTTTTTTGTTGAAAGTCCAGGTCCAGTTGCCACGCCCCCTGATCTGGAGGTCCAAGGGGCTCTCGGCAGAACCGAATGCCTCTACACCTTCACAGCCACGAGGATCCAGATAATAGGTGCCTTCGAGATACTCCTCTTTAGACACGATAGGCTGACGATCTTGGGTTTCGATCACCAATACCGGAAGAGTGCCGGAAGGTTCAACGGCACGCAAAGTCGGCACAACAGCCAACAATGACAATAAAGCCAAGTAAAACTTTTTCATGGGTAAGTAATATTTTAAAGTGTTGAATTTTATAAATGGTTGATAAGAAAAGCGAGTCTTAACTCACTTATAAACAATCAGAAGACAGGTTAACTATCGAGCGGTTAACTATTGACGCCATCCGGAAGGCATCAAATTTATAGTAAAATTATATAAATTATAAGAAACAACAAAAAAATAGCGATTAAATTTTTTGCTAAATTTAAGGAACGCGCTCTAAGAGCGAGTTCTAAATCGACAAAAGAGCAAACCCCACCTCAATATAGTCAGTAATAAAGTAAAAAGAAAGTGTTAAATTTGCAGTACGAAAATAAGGAAGTTGGGGCGGGGGATTAGCCGAGGATCATTTTTTCTATGGAGGCTATTACTTCGGGGAGGTTGGGCTCCACTTGGAGGCGCTCGCTGATGGTGGAGATGCCGTGGAGCACGGTGGTGTGCTTACGGTTGAGCTTGGCGCCAATAGCCGGCGACGAGAGGTCGGTGTGCTTATGACATAGGTACATGATCATCTGGCGCGCATCGGCGATGTCGCGCAGACGACTCTTGCTGAAGATTGCATCCGGATTGAGATGATAGAACTCGGCAGTGTTCTCTACGATCATATCGAAATTGACAATCTTCTTCTCCACCTTCTTCACCAAGTGACCTATCACCTTATGTGCCAACCCGATAGAGATCGGCTCATTCTCAGTGATGGAGTGAGTATAGAGCCCCATCACGATACCCTCCAACTCTCTCACCGAGCCGTTGGTGCTCTTGGCAATCAAGTCGATGATGTCGTCAGAGATGTCAAGACCATTGCGCGCAGCCTTCGCCTTGAGGATAGCCATACGCAGTCCATAGTCAGGATTCTCAAGAGGTTCGGTGATACCCCACTTGAAGCGGTCGATAAGACGATCGGCAATGCCGTCGAGCTCCATCGGCGGACGATCGCAAGTGAAGATCAACTTCTTATTATTCTGGTGGAGATGATTGAAGATGGGGAACAAAGCATCCGCCGTACCACTCTTGTTCGACAACTCCTGAAGGTCGTCGAAGAGGATACAATCCATCTGCTGGAACCAGTTGATGAAATTGGGTATCTCCTTCTTGATGGTGGCATTGGCATAAAGGTTTTGGAACTGGCGCATGGTGATATAGAGCACATTAGCACGCGGATTGCGCTCCTTGATGCGTATGCCGATGGCTTGTGCGAGGTGGGTCTTGCCGACACCTACATTACCATATAAGAAGAAGGGATTGAAATCGGGTTTGTCGGGGTGATTGGCGATATGCTCGGCGATGGTAAACGGGAGCTTATTGCTGCGACCCACGCAATAATTCTCAAAATTCAGAGAATCATTCAGTTGCGAGTCGAAAACGAAATCCTTACGAGGTTCCGCCTTTTGGATAATCGAGCGCTCGAGCTTGCTGGTCAAGGCATGCGAACGCTTCGGGCTCTCGATAGCTACTTTCGACTCCTTATCGTCGCTGATCACATAATAATCATAAGAGAGGGTGATATTCTTGCCGAAAACTGACCAAATCGACTTCGAGAGGATATCGTAGAAATCATCCTCCAGCTTATCGACATAGAAGCGCGAAGGCACCATCAAGACCAGATTATTGTTCTCGAACGACTGTACCTCAATCTTGGAAAACCACGTGTTGTAGCGATCCTCTCCGATATTGGAGCGGATCTTCTCAACGCATTTATTCCATTTCTTTCTTAAGTCTTCCATGATGAGGGCTTCTTTTTCCGATTACAAAATAATAACAATTTTTTTGAAAAAAAAAATCAAAAATTTCTTGCATTTTTCACTTTAATTTTACTGTACTGAATTTCAGTATATTAAGAATTTCGAGGGAAATATCGAGCACTATAAATATCACATAACATTGTATATCAATATATTATCACTATATAGTTAAAGTAATACCGCAACCTTTCAAACAAATTATCGGGATGTTCCACAAAGGGCAAACCGACTCAGAATGATAGTAATAATCGGGATTACTGAATATTATTGACAACGTGGAACAAACGACAGAAAAAAATATAAAAAAATTTTCATTATTTGGATTTTCAATTTTATTAGAGTAATTTTGTTAGGAAATAGGAGATAATGTCTTTCTTCATATAATTTCGGTATCGATTCATATATAAAGGAGACTCAAATCTCCGGATAAAAACAGCTTAATTATGGTAATAAAACTTAATAATGAGGTAGTGACCACACCTACCGACGATATGACAGTGCTCGACCTGCTGAAATGGCGCAATGTCCATGAGACAGGTACAGCCGTAGCGATCAATTCACAGATCATCGCACAGAGCAAATGGGATATCACCAAGTTGCAAAACGATGATAACGTTTTGGTAATCTCCGCCGCCTTCGGAGGATAAGCAAGCTCCGATAGCGACTTCCAAGATACCAAGCGACCATCATGCAAGATCCCTTCATCATAATAGCGATCACGTCGCCCGATTATGTGGCGGAGGAAGCTCAGAAGATCCGTCGTCTGCTCGAAGCGGGTGTGGACTTCGTGCATATCCGCAAGCCGGACTACACCCTTCGCGAGGTAAAAAATCTGATCGAGGATATCCCCTTCGATCTGCGTCATCGTCTGCGTCTGCATGGGCATTTCACA
Organism: Lepagella sp.; assembly: GCA_051872035.1. Lineage (GTDB taxonomy): Bacteria > Bacteroidota > Bacteroidia > Bacteroidales > Muribaculaceae > Lepagella. The sequence continues at coordinate 45,424 of JBJEDL010000061.1, read as the reverse complement.
CTGGTCGACGAGTTCAACCTCGCCGGAGTCCATCTGAATCAACGCAATCCCGAGCCTCCGCTGAATGCCCTCTCCATCACACGCTCCTGCCACAAGCTCAGCGAGCTGGAGGGTCTCACAGGTTGCAGCTATGTCACCCTCTCCCCTATCTTCGATTCGATATCCAAGAGCGGATACACCTCGCGCTTCGACCTCGAAAAGATTGCCCCCACGATAGTCGGCAAGCATGTAGTGGCGCTCGGAGGAGTTACACCTCGCCACTTCCCAACGCTTCGCGAGCATGGATTCTATGGCGCGGCAATGCTGGGATATGTGTGGCAAGGTGACTTCGACCGGATGATCACAAATCTGAAAGAAGAGATTGCAAATATCAAATCATAACAAGGATATCAGGAAATAAGGAGCACGCTCCAAGATGATATCCGACAATCTAACATTTAGACAACAGAATAGAATGTTACAATTCATCACCAATACAGAATCTTCAGTCACCCCTGTCGAGCAGGTAAAGGGTGTAATAGCCGGTGGATGCCGCTGGGTACAGGTGCGCATGAAAGATGCATCTGACGAGGAGGTGAGCCGAGTGATCGCCGAGATCAAGCCCCTCTGCCTTGAGACAGAGACCTTTCTGCTCCTCGACGACCGGGTGGAATTGGCACGCACCCTCGATGTGGGGGGAGTGCACCTCGGGCATCTCGACATGCCTCCGCTGAAGGCACGCAACATATTGGGGCCGGCAGCGGTAATCGGCTATACCGCCAATAAGATCGAGGATGTGATGTCGGTGAAAAATGTCGACATCGACTACATCGGCATCGGACCCTACCGACAGACCACCACCAAGAAAAACCTTGCACCGATCCTCGGTGCAGAGGGCATCGGCGCCATTTGCCGCGAGATGGATCGCATGGAACTCGAATTCGGCAGAGTGGCTGTCGGTGGCATAGAGATGGATGACATACCGATGTTGATCCGCGCAGGGGTGCATGGCATCGCCGTGAGCGGAGCATTGGCAAATGCTAAAGATATATCGCAGGCCACAAGCGAAATGCTTGCCCTGCTCGAAACAAGTAAAAAACAATAGACCGAAAATGACAGACATATTAAGAATAGGCGACCGCGACTTCACCTCCCGACTCTTCGTCGGCACAGGCAAGTTCAGTTCGTCGCAGAAGATGCTTGAAGCCATCCTTGCTTCCCGATCGGAGATGATCACCGTGGCTATGAAGCGAGTGAATATGATGAACGAAGCCACCGACGATATGTTGACACACATCAACCGCGACCAGGTGCAATTTCTCCCCAACACCTCGGGAGTGCGCACAGCCGACGAGGCACTCTTCGCCGCGCGGATGAGTCGTGAGATCTTCCACACCAACTTCATCAAGCTTGAGATCCACCCCGATCCGAAATACCTGATGCCCGACCCCATCGAGACCCTTCACGCCACTGAGAAACTGGCGGCAGACGGTTTCGTGGTGCTCCCCTACATCCAAGCGGATCCGGTGCTCTGCAAGCGTCTCGAAGAGGTGGGGTCGGCAGCCGTCATGCCCCTTGCCGCCCCTATCGGCACTAACAAGGGACTCATCACCAAAGACCTCTTAGAGATCATCATCGAGCAGTCGACCGTGCCGGTGATCGTAGATGCCGGACTGGGTGCACCCTCCCATGCCGCAGAAGCTATGGAGATGGGTGCCGACGCCGTGCTCGTCAACACAGCCATCGCCGTGGCAGGCGACCCCGTGGCTATGGCAGAGGCTTTCCGTGACGCCGTAATAGCCGGACGCAAAGCTTTCCTCGCCGGTCTCGGCGTTGTCTCAAAATCGGCTCAAGCCACCTCTCCCCTGACTTCATTCCTCAACCAATAAATCATTCACATATCATGAAAATTGAAAACATTGACCTCTCCTCATATCCCAATTCCGAGAAAATATATGTCGAAGGCACACTCCCCGGAGTGCGCGTAGCGATGAGAAAGATCCACCAATACCCCACCGTCAAGATCGAAGGCGGGAAGCGTGTGGAATATCCCAACGAAGATATCGTGGTATACGACACGTCGGGTCCCTACACCGATCCGGCAGTCGAGATCGACCTCAACAAGGGCCTCCCCCGCATGCGCGAGTCATGGGTCGAAGAGCGCCAAGACACCGAAGTGCAAGATGACATCTCGAGCATCTATGGCCGTCAGCGTCGCGACGACAAGTCGCTCGATGCTATCCGATTCCCGATCGCCCACAAGCCTCGCAAGGCACGCGAAGGGATGCGCGTCACTCAGATGCACTATGCTCGCAAGGGTATCATCACTCCCGAAATGGAATATGTGGCAATCCGTGAGAACTTAGACAACCGGGCACGCGGCATTGAGACCTACATCACTCCCGAATTTGTAAGAGAAGAGGTGGCAGCCGGACGCGCCATCATCGCCGCCAATATCAATCACCCCGAAGCCGAACCGATGATTATCGGTTCGAAGTTCGCCTGCAAGCTCAATACCAACATCGGCAATTCAGCCCTCTCCTCGGGCATCGAAGAGGAGGTGGCAAAGGCAGTGTGGAGCTGCTACTGGGGTGGCGACACGCTGATGGACCTCTCTACGGGCGACAACATCCACGAGACACGCGAATGGATCATCCGCAACTGCCCCGTGCCGATGGGCACAGTGCCAATCTATCAGGCACTTGAGAAGGTAAATGGCGACGTTTCCAAACTCACCTGGGAGATCTATCGCGACACACTCATCGAGCAGTGCGAGCAGGGTGTCGACTACTTCACCATCCATGCCGGAGTACTCCGCGAGCATGCCGAATTGGTGAAGAGCCGTCTCACCGGTTGCGTATCGCGTGGCGGTTCGATTATGATGCAATGGTGTGTGCTCCACAACCAAGAGAGCTTCCTATACTGCCACTTCGACGAGATCTGTGAGATCCTCAACAAATATGACGTAGCCATCTCATTAGGTGACGGTATGCGTCCCGGCTCAACCCACGACGCCAACGACCGTGCACAATTCCTCGAGCTCGAAGTGCTCGGCGAACTCACCGAGAAGGCATGGGCACACGATGTGCAAGTGCTGATCGAAGGTCCCGGCCACGTGCCCATGCATAAGATACCGGTCAACATGGAGAAGCAGAAAAATGCATGCCATGAAGCGCCCTTTTACACACTTGGCCCCTTGACCACCGACATTGCGCCGGCCTACGATCATATCACCTCCGCCATCGGTGCGGCAATCATCTCCGCTCTCGGCACAGCCATGATCTGCTACGTCACACCCAAAGAGCACCTCTCCCTGCCCAATCTGCAAGATGTGCGAGACGGTGTGATCGCCTACAAGATCGCCGCCCATGCTGCCGACATCGCCAAGGGATATCCCGGTGCGACCGTACGCGACGATGCCCTCAGCAAGGCTCGCTACGACTTCCGCTGGAAAGACCAGTTCAACCTATCGCTCGACCCCGAGAGAGCAAAAAAATACTATCTCGACTCGCGTCGTGAGGCTCCCGATGCCAACGACAAATTCTGTACCATGTGCGGCCCCAACTTCTGTGCAATGCGCATCTCGCAGAACATTGCCGATCAGTGTGATAAATAAGGAGGCAACCGAAATGTCTGATAAAGAAGAGCCAATTATTACCAAGAAGAAATCGGATCCCGACAGAGAGTCGGTGTTCGGACATGGTTTTGCCGATATCATCGACAGTTACGACTGGGATGAGACGCTCCGTCTTGTAGCCGAAGCCGGTGAAGAGGATGTGCAGCGTGTGCTCGCCAAGGCGGAGCGCAATCGCAAGGCACTCACCCCCGAAGAGTTTGCTATCCTTATCTCCGAGGCTGCAGACCCCTACTTGGAGCGAATGGCGGAACTCGCCCATCACTTCACCCTCGAGCGCTTCGGCAAGACCATCTCGATGTATATCCCGATGTATGTGTCGAACGCCTGCACCAATAAGTGTGTCTACTGCGGATTCAACCATGACAATCCCTTCACTCGCACCACGCTCACCATGGAGCAGATCGAAGAGGAGTGCAAGGCCATCAAGCGCCTTGGTCCCTTCGAGAATCTGCTCATAGTGTCGGGAGAATACCCTTCGCTCTGTGGCGTAGAATATATGGAACGTACGCTCCGCACCTGTCGTCCCTACTTCCACAATCTCACCATCGAGATTCAACCCCTGCGATCGGTGGAATATGAACGGCTGACACACAGCGGTCTGAATGGTGTGGTATGTTTCCAGGAGACCTACCATCGCGAGGCATATAAGAAATATCATCCTCGCGGCATGAAGTCACACTATGACTGGCGCCTCAACGGCTACGACCGTATGGGAGAGGCGGGAGTCCATAAGATCGGACTCGGCGTGTTGCTCGGTCTGGAGGATTGGCGAGCCGATGTGGTGATGATGGCGCGACATCTGCGCTACTTGCAGAAGAAATATTGGAAAGCGAGATACTCGGTCAACTTCCCCCGTATGCGACCCTCGGAGAGCGGTTACCAGCCCAAGGTAGTGATCAGCGACAGGGAGTTGGCACGACTCACCTGCGCCTTCCGTCTTTTCGACCACGACATCGACATCTCCTACTCTACACGCGAAGCACCCGAATATCGCAACCACATGATCCCTCTCGGGGTCACCTCGATGAGTGCCGGCAGCAAGACCGACCCGGGTGGCTACGCCACTGCCCCCGATTCGCTGGAGCAGTTTGCCGTCTCCGACGAGCGTACCCCCATAGATGTGGCGGAGTCAATACGCGAGATGGGCTACGAACCGGTGTGGAAAGACTGGGATGCCATCTTCGACAGATAGAAAGTTCCAAGAACGAATCCTAACATACTGACAACGAAAATAAGGTGTAAAATCGCTATGGATTTTACACCTTATTTATTACCGTTTTAGGAATTGAAGGGGCATCGTGGTTTCCGGATCGCTGATTAGAAATCGAAGCGGAATGAGAAGCGGAGGCCACCCTTGGCGATGTTGGGACGGTCGGTATAGCTGATACGCCATACATAGTCGAGACGGATCAGCGTGAGGATGTTATCAAGACCGACACTCACCTCCATATAAGGAGTCTTGCCCATGGGCTGAGTCTGCGCCAATTCGGGGAAACGATAGAGGTTGTCGTTATACTCCGGATTGTTCTTCTTGGTCAGGCTACCGATGAAGCTCTTGAAGGTCACCACCTCGCGGAGGTGGAGTTTCTTGATGAGTGGTATACGGTTCAAGATAAGACCATTCAGGTTATACTGGAGGTTGAGCATCACGAACTGGTCCATAGCGAACTCCATAGGATTGAGCAAGCAGAAAGTTTCGGGCTGGGTGGTATAAGCCAAGTTGGCGAACTGCCAGCAGAGAGCGGGGTACTGCACTTGATTCCAGAGCTTACCGGCGCGGAAGAAGATATCGAAGGCACCGAAAGCGGAGAACCAGAACCGTTTCTGCACATAAAGCTCGGTGAGGTTGTAGGTGAACTTGGAGCCCAAGAAGCCCTTCGGGCCGTAGGTGTGAGAGAGGCTGATGATGAAGGCATCGAGATTGATGGTGCGACGATCATCATAGCTCTGCAAGAACTTCTCGCCGGGAGCCCAGCGGAGTTGTACCTTCAGATAATTCTGGGTATAATAGGGATCGATATTGCCGAGACCATCGACGAACTGCACATGTTTCGTAGCCTCCTCCTTGGTATAATTGAAGCTGGCATGGAGAGAGAGGTGGTTGAGCCACTCGATGTAATACTCCAATTTGCCGAGAGTCTGATAAGTGGCGAGAGGAGTGTTCGTACGCTTGATCGAATTATAGAACATATTGTCGAGATATGACTTATAGTTCTGACCCAAGTGGTTGACATCATAGCGATAAGTGGCGCGAAGAGAATTGATGGGGTACTCATACGATTGATACTTCTTCTTATTAAAAGAATACTCCAGCTCGACATCATATTTCCACCTATTGTCATGGAAACCGTAGGCACCATAACCGCGGACGAACAAATTTTTAAAGAGATTGGTAGTGGTGAGTCCACCAAGAGCGAGACGGAGGCCCTCCGTGCCGTTATAACTTATGAAGGTGGTGACACGACCGATATCGAAGGGGCTCTTCTTGGCAGTCGGTATATAACCCTTGACGAAGATATCGACGATCTTCATGGCGTAATATAGCACCGGCACCTTCTTGAAAGCCGGCTCGTCGACAGCCAACTTGGTTTCGGCATTGGTAAGAGGGAGCATACGCACCGATTGCCAATATTCCGGTTTTTTATCACCGGAATTATCTGCCTCGATGGTCGATCCGATTCTCTTATAATAGCTGTCGAGGTCGATGCGGCGGGCGTATGAGCGGTTGTCATAGCGCGACTGACGGCTCATGTATAGCTCACCGAAAGATCCAACGATATGATACTCGATGATGATATCGTCGAGGGTCTTGTTGACATATCCGAGGGAGTCCTTCTCATAGTTCTGGCTAAGCACCATATTCTGGATATAGTTGACATTAGCCGCCTTGGGGAGGCGCATCAGAGCTCGGCGCACATACTTCACCGAATCCTCCACCGGGATATACAGCTTGCCGTTGAAGCCTGTAGACTCCGGAGAGTGGGGAGCGAAAGAGAGTTCGATGCAACGATCCTTGCCGATCATCACCGTATCTTCGATATGATACATATAGAAATCAGCACCGATGACAGACAAGGGGCTCACGAATCGGGTGTGCATCAGGTTGATATCGTTGGAATAGATATCCACTTCGCGGAGAGCATCCTCGATGAAATCGCGAGTGAAATTATTCTTATCGAGGTCGCGGTCGATACCATTGCTGCGCTGAGCCAGCACCACCTCCTTGTCGACACCCTCGCCGGTGGTGATGCGGGTGGCAAACTTCTCCTTCATCGAGAGGACAAGGATACGCTTGCCGGTCCAGATGGCGGTATCGACGAACTCTGCAAGTGTCTTGAACTTACCCTTGATATTTCCCAAAGAGTCAGGGAGATAGCCGGTGTAATTATTCAGACCATACATGATCTTGTCATAGCGGTCGTAGCTATAATACTCTGCACTGGTGGGATCATGTAACTTGGCATCCTTGCGCACGCGGCGCATCAGCTCGACTGCGGGATTATTCTTCTTCGAATACTTCGGTTTCTTCGGCTTGACCACTACTTCAGTCAGCTCGACCGATGCAGGCGACATATAGAAATAGAGGGTGTCGCCGGCGGTATTGAAGAACTTACTATTGGGGTTATATCCCATCATGGTCACATCAATGCGCGACCCGATTGGAAGCAACAGGGTGAAAACTCCATCAAGATCGGTAGTGGTGCCTCGCTTGTTGAGCTTGGAATAGACATTGACAAACGATAGACGTTCGCCTGTGATTGAGTCTGTTACCACACCCACCACCTTCTTATTGCCCGTTGGCTCTACTGCCAATGATTGAGAAGGATAGAGCGCGAATATCGTCATGACGATAATGGCAGCAAGACACTTCCGATATAGAGTATACATATTGAACTGCATACTTTTGTTTTAACGCGTTTTATATAATGTTTTTCTATAGTTGACTTATTTCAACCGTTTTTTTGCTTATAAAGCATAAGATTTTGACGCCTCTATTCGTTATACAAACAGGTGCAAAACGAAATTGGCACACAAAACTATATTTAATAACGTAGTTTTCTACGAATTTATTATAACAAAATCAAAAAAAGTTATGGCACAAGAGATAGAACACAAGTATCTTGTTAAGAATCAGGATTATAAGAAATTTGCAAAAAAAGCAATTTTTATCAAGCAGGGTTACTTGTCGCGCGATCCGGAGCGGACTGTGAGGGTTCGTTTATGGGATAATGATGGCTATATTACTATCAAAGGGAAGAATCAGGGAGATCGTCGGGCAGAGTTTGAATACAAGATACCCTATCAAGATGCTGTAAAGATGATGGGACTCTGTGTGCCGCCGGTGATAGAGAAGCGACGCTATATAGTCGACTATCAAGGTCATCGTTGGGAGGTCGATGAATTTGAGGGGTCATTGGCGCCATTGGTATTGGCAGAGATCGAATTAAGCAGCAGCGACGAAAAGTATGACCTCCCCGACTTCATCGGCGAGAACGTAACCAACGATCCCCGCTACTACAACTCAAACTTAGGGAAGCTCTGAGGTTATTTGCGACGGAGGAGGGCTTTTTGGATTTCTTTTAGTTCGGCTCTTGTTTCGGTGAGCAGGTCGATTACTTCGAGGCGGCGCGACACATTCTTGCGGTTGATCTTCATCTCCTCCTTGGCGGCGTCGATGCGTAATCCCTTATCCTTAACGAGATAATTGATCATACGGAGGGTGGTGATATCCTCCGGAGTGTAATAGCGTTGGTTGGACTTCGACCGACGAGGGCGTATATCGGGGAACTCCGATTCCCAATAACGGAGAGTGGAGGTGGGGATGCCAAGTATCTCAGCGACATCCTTTATCTTATAATATTTCTTGTCAAATTCGTCGATATGGTCCATAATATCAGAGTTTTAACATCACACATCAGTCCATAACATGGCCGGCATTTTCAGCCTCTTGCACCATTTCGGCATACTCCTCGGGAGTCAAGTCCATGAAGTAGTAATTTACGGGATTCTGAGGGTCATCCTTGAATCTCACTTCATAATGCAGGTGAGGGCCGCTTGACTTGCCTGTCGAACCGACCTTGCCGATAAGGTCACCACGCTTCACATTATCACCCGGCTTGACGAGTATTTCGCTGAGATGGGCATAACGAGTCACATAATTATAACCGTGAGAGATATCGATGCAATTACCATAACCGCCTCGACGGTCGGCAGATTCCACTACCCCATCGCCGGTGGCATATACATTCGTACCAATCTTGGCGGCGAAATCGAGACCATCGTGGAAACGGGTGGTGCCATAGACAGGGTCGCGTCGATAGCCATAACCGGAGGACATGGTATAATCGCGTAGATCGATCGGAATGATTGAGGGGATATGCGCCAACTTATCCTTCTGCTTGCCGGCCTCCTCGCCGAGCTGGTCGAACGACTTCGACTGGGCATAGAGCTGTCGGTCGAAGAGGTCAAGGCGTTGAGTGAGTAGCTGCACCAATCCCCCATCCTGTAGTTTTTGGAGATTCTTATAGCGCGACTCATTGTCGAGACCGGCGAAACGCTGGCTATGCGACATCGGCTCCATCTGCATCATCACGCGATAGAAATTATCATCGCGACTCTGAATATCATTCATCACCTTGAGAGAATTATCAAGGCGGCGATTCAACACATTATACTGACTCTTGAGCATGGCATTCTCCTTGCGGAGGCTCTTCTCGGTGGGCGTGCCGAAGATATAGAAGAAGAGGAAAGCGAAGAGCACAGCCATCGACACGGAAATCGCCATAAAGAGCAACAACCGCAAGAAGCGCTTCTTCCACGAGGGGAAAATACGCTCGAAATTGTCGGTTTCCGGATTATATCGATAGATTACATTCTTATTCATACCTTATTTATCATAGAGCCATAGCAGTCAATGATAGCACGAAATTAATAAATAAATCCGATACGTTCAAAAAATATGGCAAAAATGGTATGAAGTTTGCGAAAAACTCTCTTTTTTATTAATTTTGCAAGTTGGTATAAAACAATAACATATTTAATCAGATAATAGCGTATAAAATTATATATAAATGTTGACTTCAAAAGAAATTAGAGAGTCTTTTAAGAACTTTTTCGCAGAAAAGGGACACAAGATTGTACCGTCGGCTCCGATGGTGCTGAAAGATGACCCCACCCTGATGTTTACCAATGCAGGTATGAATCAGTTTAAGGATATCATACTTGGCAACCGCACTCCGGAGAGCCGTCGCGTCACAGACAGTCAGAAATGTCTGCGCGTATCGGGCAAGCACAATGACTTGGAAGAGGTAGGACATGACACCTACCATCACACCATGTTCGAGATGCTTGGCAACTGGTCGTTTGGCGACTATTTCAAGCAGGAGGCAATCGATTGGGCATGGGAATATTTGGTAGATGTGCTGAAGCTTGATCCGGCGCGTCTCTATTCCACAGTGTTTGAAGGATATGCCCCTGAGGGTCTCGAACGAGACGACGAGGCAGCCAAGATATGGGAGAATCACCTCCCGGCGAGCCATATCATCAATGGCAATCGCCATGACAATTTCTGGGAGATGGGCGACGTGGGTCCCTGCGGTCCCTGCAGCGAGATCCATATCGACCTCCGCAGCGACGAGGAGCGTGCCCAAGTCGACGGAGCATCGCTCGTCAACAAGGATAATCCCCAGGTGATCGAGATTTGGAATCTGGTGTTCATGCAATACAACCGTAAGGCAGATGGTCACCTCGAGCCCCTTCCCGCCAAGGTGATCGACACCGGTATGGGTTTCGAACGTCTCACCATGGCACTCCAAGGGAAGCGTTCGAACTATGACACCGATATCTTCACACCCCTCATTAGCGAGATCAGCCGCCTCTGCGGCAAAGAATATGGCAAGGACGAGAAGGTGGATGTGGCTATGCGCGTAGCTGCCGACCATGTCCGCACCATCGCCTTCTCTATCGCCGATTCACAGCTCCCCTCCAACGCCAAGGCAGGCTATGTGATCCGTCGTATCCTTCGCCGCGCCGTGCGTTATGTCTACACCTTCCTCGATCTCAAAGAGGCTACCCTCTATCGACTCATCGACACCCTCGTAGAGCAGATGGGCGAGGCATACCCCGAACTTCCGGCACAGAAAGACCTGATCAAGAAGGTGATCAAAGAGGAGGAGGAATCATTCCTTCGCACGCTCGACAATGGTATCAAGCTTCTCGACTCGATCATCAAGAAGGCTAAAGCGGAAAGCAAATCGGGCATCTCGGGAGCCGATGCATTTACCCTCTACGACACTTATGGATTCCCCCTCGACTTGACACAACTGATCCTCCGCGAGCAGGGTATGACAGTCGATCAGAAGGAATTTGATGAGAATATGAAGGCGCAAAAGGAGCGTGCACGCAGTGCCGCCTCTGTCGAGACCACCGACTGGGTGGAGGTAAACCAAGGCGACGAGACCTTCGTAGGTTATGACAATTTTGAAACCACCACCAAGATCCTCAAATATCGCAAAATCAAACAAAAGGGTAAAGAATACTTCCAGATCATGCTTCAGCAGACACCCTTCTATGCCGAGATGGGTGGTCAGGTCGGCGACAAGGGTGTGCTCATCGCTTCTGATGGCGAAGTCACCGAGATATTCGACACCAAGAAAGAGAACAATGTGGCTGTCCACCTCTCGAAGAAACTCCCCTCCGATCCAACAGATACCTTCACTGCCAAGATCAACAAAGAGAGCCGTCTTGCCACTTCAGCCAATCACACTGCTACACACCTTCTGCATGAGGCACTCCGCGAAGTTCTCGGCAAGCATGTGGAGCAGAAGGGTTCGCTGGTAACGCCCGATGGTTTGCGATTCGACTTCTCACACTTCCAGAAGGTATCACCCGAAGAGATCCGCAAGGTAGAGCACTTGGTCAACAAGCGGATCCGCGAGGCGACCCCCCTCGAAGAGCATCGCGAAGTGCCTATCCAAGAGGCACGCGACATGGGTGCTATGGCACTCTTCGGCGAGAAGTATGGCGACAAGGTGCGTGTCATCAAGTATGGCACATCGGTGGAGTTGTGTGGTGGTACACACGTAGCCAACACCGGCAATATCGGTATGGTGCGCATCGTCAACGAGAGCTCAATCGCTGCCGGCATCCGCCGTATCGAGGCAATCACCGGCGCCGGCATTGAGGAGATGATTGACAATATGCAAGACCTCGTGGCTGATATCCGTGGTATCCTCGGCAGCACCGGCGACCTCCGCACAGCCATCAAGAAGTCAATCGAAGAGAACTCCGAATTGCATCATCAGGTGGAAGACTTCGTGGCAGAACGCACAGAGCAACTCGTCAAGGAGGTGAAAGAAAAGGCTGTAATCGCCAATGGCGTCACCGTCTGCAAGATGAGCGGTATCCGCATCCCCGATGTGGTGAAGAACATCGCCTTCCGACTCCGCAAAGATGCTGATGGACCGACAGTCTTCATCGCTGCCACTATCAATGAAGATCGTCCTCTGCTGACACTGATGGTGAGCGACGACCTCGTGAAGGAGGGATATAATGCCGGACAGATCATCCGCGAAGCCGCCAAACTGATCAAGGGTGGTGGCGGCGGACAGCCCTTCTTCGCCCAGGCAGGTGGTAAGGATGCCTCAGGTTTAGGTGCTGCCGCTGAAAAGATCGGCGAACTCTTGGGCATACTCTAAGCTACTTCAACTTTTTTCTCCAATATAGCGAAGCGATGGTGTCGTGAAGACATCATCGCTTCTATTTAGTGCTTTTGCCCTTTCAGGGCGTTAAAAATCTCGTCATTATACCCAGGGCGTTGCCCTGGGCTATGAGCTGATTGCCCCTTCGGGGCGTCGATCAAAAAAATTATTTTTTGATCGGCGGGAGGTGGCAGAAATAGTGACCCTTGCCCTTGGTGATGGAGCCATAGCTGATGGCGTCGGTCGGGCAGTGATGATAGCATGAGGTGCAGGAGACACAATTCTTGCCCCACTTCGGTCGGCCGGAGTGCATCACAATATTGTGCATCGGGCATGCCTCGACACACTTGCCGCAACCGACACACTCCTGCGATGTGCGCCAGCGATGAGGATTGACACCCCACTTCTTGAAGAGGGGATAGACCACACGCGACTTCAAACCGGGCATGCTTCCTATCACGAGATCGCTCTCCCATTCCCCTTTCGTGATCTTCATCACGATCTCTCGAATACGAGTCGAAGAGTGATCCAACTTCTTCTGCGCCACTTCCGGATCGTCGACGTTAAATCCCGGCAGGAGCACATAGACATTAGGCATCGTTACTCCCCAAGCGCCACGCACCTTGATGCCTCGTTCGGCGAATACTTTAACCAGCATCTGCTCGGTGAGAGCAGCCTCATCGCCGTAGGTGCACACCATAGCCACCGGCAAGTCGTGACTGCGGAGCGTCTCGATAAACTCATCGGAAAGATGACGGATAAAATCTATAACTAACGGGGGTACACCCCAAGAATATACCGGGAAACAAACGATCAGACGATCGCCGGTCATCTTCAGGTCGGCGGCATTATGGTCGGGGATGAAGATAGAGGTGTCATCAGTAAGATTGGCTATGGACTTAGCCACATACTTCGTATTGCCGGTACCGGAAAAATAGAGTATCATGATATATTATGTAAAGATTTTAAAGATCAGTTCGAGGAGGAGATCATATTCATTGAGATAGGAGTCGATACCTTTGGACTTGGTGTCGAACTCACGGAGATAATGCACGGCGTTGACCGCCTGACGAGGGTTGAAATTTTGCATCGCGAGCTTGAAATCGTTCAGGAAACGAGAGGAACGCAATCCGAAAGTCTCGCTCAGAGCGGCATCCGACTTATTGGGAAGATAATGTGCGGTGATTATTTCGGAGAAAAATTTCAACAGAATGCCGGTGGTCATCGGTGTAGGATTCTGTTTGGGGTTGGCGGCGAAAAACTTCACGATCTTCACCGCAGCGGGGTAATCACGGCGGCGAAGCGCATTGACCAACTCGTAATTATTGAACTCCTTGGAGATACCGATATTCTTCTCGATTAGTTCGCAAGTGATGCGAGGATTGTTACGGTCGATGATGCTTATCAGCTTGTTGAGTTCGCCGAAGAGTTTGCTGAGGGGAGATCCAATATAATCGGCAAGGAGGTTGACCGCCTTATCCTCGATATTAACCTTGCGTTGCTGGCAATAGTCGCGGATGAGAGCCGGGAGTTCGTAATCGCGAGGAGTTTCACTCTTCATCACGACGGCTCCGGACTCTTTCGCCGCCTTCATCAGCGCTGAGGTGGCGTTGAAGCTATCCCCTTTGAAAGCGATAACGAATATGGTGGCGGCAGCAGGTTGCTTGACGTATGATGCAAATTTATCCAAAGCAGTCTTGGCTTGACGCATCGATTGTGCCTCCTTCAGAATCACCAACTTTCGGTCGGCAAAGACGGGAAACTGCTGAGCGACACCCACCACATAGTCTATGTCGGCATCATTGCCATAGAACACGTTGTAATTGAAATCACGATCCTCCTCGGGGATGGCATACTTCTCAAGGTTTTCCACCACCAAGTCGATGTAATAAGCCTCCGTACCCATCAATATATAGACCGGTGCGAAATTACCTTTTCTTACAGATTCGATTATCTCTCTATATCCTAAAGAAGCTTTTGCCATATTATTCTGTATTTCTTATTGGACGTTGCTGATTTGATCCCGACACTTGGGGAGATGCGGAGGATGATTAAAAAAGCGACGCCAACATAGCGGTATGAAGATGAGGGTGACGATCGCGCTGATCACCACCATATATAGTTCCGGGGAAGACTCGCTAAACTCGCTATAGCTGTCAGAAGCATAGCCGGTGGTGATAAGCCAACTATTTACAACGACGATCGAATTATTGAGGGCATGCGCCAAAGCCGGCACCCAAATCGACCGTGTGGAGTAATATAGATAACCGAAGAATGCACCGAGCAGCATCCGAGGGAAGAAGCCGAAGAATTGCAGGTGCATAGCGCTGAAGAGAAAGGCAGCGAGCCAGATGGCGAGATGGGGATTCATTCCGGCAGATGCCAAAATTCGTTGGATTCCGCCACGAAAGAACATCTCCTCACCGATGCCTGTAAGGATGCCGATCACGAGGATGCCTGACAAGAGTGCATATATCGATGTTTCGCCAAGGAGAGTATCGGTGGTGGCTGACGCCATATCCTCCATCTCCTTCATCTTTGCTGCCAGGCTGCTGAGGGAGTCGGGAAGGGTGATGTTGGCATTCCACTCTATCAGCATGTTCATCATCGGGGAGGTGATAAGCATGATGATCACTACACCGAAGAGATGACGCCATTTCAGGTCAAAGCGCAAGCCGACATAATCGACCGGATCGTTGTCGCAGAGCCATGCCGAGAGGAGTGTCGGCACACAGAAGATGATCAGCGCCTGAAGCGCCGAAGTCAGCAAGATGTAGTTGCGGCTGTCGCCCGTAAGATGATGCAACAGCTGACCGACGAAGCCGACGATCAGAAACATCGCGAAGAACGCAAAGAAGAGCACTCCTATGCGCGACCCGAAACCGGAAGAGAATACCTTATACTTGTTAGAAATATCTTGTGTCATACTTCGGAAACACACTAAAACTTACAAAGATAAAAAATATTTTGCGAAATCCCCACTCTTAATCGCAAAAAAAGAAAAAGCATGTCTCGAAATATAGAACCGGGCCATACTTTTTTTATTGTTTTCCTATTTCAATGCTTTGTTTTAGAGCACTATTAACAATAGAGGGCACTCTGAGTCTTACTCATCCTCAACTCGGAGTGTTATGCGGATGGTTTTTGCCATTTCGAGGTCATCGACATCGCCTGACTGGTCGAACTTGCATACCGGTCCGGCATCCGAGGGACGAATGTTGGCGCTCAGTGACTCTGTTTTTTCGACTTCGGTCTCCTTTTTTTGTGTTGCAGGCAGTTTACGGTAGAAAGTTCCCTTTTTCGATGGTGCGCTCAACGGGGGCTTGCTCAGCCCCCTCGGCGCGCGGCCTTCCCCTGAGGAGGAGTGAGGAGATGGTCGTTGCACTTCTTATTGGAAACTTTAATCTACCAAATCCACAACAAGGATAGTCAAAAAAAACCGAAAACATCAAAAAATATTATAAGAAGTGCATAAATCACGAAAACGACAAAACTCAAAGCGAGTAAATGATTGAATAAAAAAAATTATAGGATTGTGGAAAAAAGGTGGGGGTTATATGTTGTGGAAATTGGAAAAAATTATTAATTTTGCATGCGGATTTTGGTAATAAAACAACAACCCTGTAACAGAGTCCCGAAAAGAACAAATTTGAACAAAAAAAGCAGAAAAAGAACAATGGGATTTTTTTCATTTACTCAGGAAATAGCGATGGACCTTGGCACAGCCAATTCCATCATCATCCATAATGACAAGATTGTGGTAGATGAGCCGAGTGTAGTAGCTATCGAGAATAAGACCGACAAGCTATTGGCGGTCGGCACAGCTGCCCATCAGATGGAGGGTAAGGAGCCTCCCGGCATCCGTACGATTCGTCCGTTGCGCGACGGAGTTATCGCCGACTTCAACGCCGCAGAGCAGATGATTCGCGGCATGGTGAAGATGGTAAGTTCGAAACGTCGTTGGTTCTCCCCTTCGCTCCGCATGGTGGTGTGTATTCCCTCCGGATCGACCGAAGTTGAGATCCGTGCGGTGCGCGACTCAAGCGAGCATGCCGGCGGCCGTGATGTCTATATGATCTACGAGCCGATGGCAGCAGCTCTCGGTATCGGTCTCGATGTCGAAGCTCCCGATGGCAACATGATTGTGGATATAGGTGGCGGCTCTACAGAGATCGCCGTAATCTCGCTCGGCGGCATCGTCAGCAACAAGAGTATCCGCATCGCAGGCAACGACCTGACAGCAGATATCCAAGAGCACATGGGTCGTGTACACAATCTGAAGGTGGGTACCACCATGGCAGAGCAGATCAAGATCAATGTCGGTTCGGCACTCCCAGAATTGGAAGATGCACCCGAACCCTATATCGTTTGCGGTCCCAACAAGATGACCTCCCTTCCGATGGAGATCCCCGTGACCTACGAAGAGATCTCACACTGCATCGACAAGACCATCATCAAGATGGAGAATGCCATCTTGGCAGCGTTGGAACAGACACCTCCCGAGCTTTATGCCGATATCGTGCGCAATGGTATCTACCTGGCAGGTGGCGGCGCATTGCTTCGCGGTCTCGCCAAGCGACTCACCGACAAGATCCGCATCGAGTTCAAGATCGCCGAAGATCCACTACACGCTGTAGCCAAAGGCACAGGCGTGGCTCTGAAGAACATCAATCGGTTCTCCTTCCTGATCCGATAAGATCCCCCTAAACCGAAAGAAATTCTCTCATATCTGTATGGATAAAATGGTCCATACAGATATGTTGTGTTAAAACAATCAATGAGAAATATACTTGATTTTATCATAAGATATTCTAAGTGGTTTCTATTCGTCATATACATGGCGATAGGCTGCAAACTGCTGGTAGATAACAATGTCTATCAGCAGTCGGTGTATCTTACCTCAGCCAATCAGGTGACCGGCAGCATCTACAGCGTATGGTCGCAAGTGACAGGCTATTTCCACCTCAAGACGATCAACGAGAGTCTGCAAGCCACGAATGCCGACCTTCAAAACCAGGTGCTCAACCTGAAGAGTCAGATCACGGAGATGCAGACCCTACACCTCGACACCCTCCTCTCGAAGGAGCAGGGGCAAGAACGCTTCGGCTATATTTCCGCCACGGTGATCAATAACAACACACGCCATGCTAAGAACTACTTCACCATCAACCGAGGGAGCCTCGACGGCATCAAATCGGGTATGGGAGTAGTCGACCAGAATGGCGTAGTGGGCATCGTCAACGTGACCGGCGACCATATCTCGCGAGTGATCTCGCTGCTCAACGAAACTCAAAACTTCTCGGTAAAGATCAAAGGGACAGGTTTTGTAGGCTCGATGACATGGAAGGGTGGCAACTCGACGATAGGCTATGTGGAGGAGGTGCCTCGACATGCCAAATATCATATCGGCGACACGATAGTGACCAGCGGCTACTCCACCACCTTCCCCGAGGGAATACCGGTGGGCACGATAGTGGGTCGTGTCAGAGGCGAGGATGAGAGCTTCTTCACCCTCAAGTTGAAATTGGCTTCCGATTTCAAGGCACTCAGCGCCGTGAGAGTGATACGCGATATTTACAAATCGGAGATTGACTCTCTTGCCAACTACGATAAAATAGACTAACACGATTACGATAAAACAGAAAAGAACGAAATGGATAAGACATTGCTCAACAATTTTGTCGTAATGATTGTTATGATATTGCTGCAGGTATTGATCTTCAACAATATCATGCTCTTCAGCGTGGCTATGGGGTTTGTGTTTATCTACACCATAATCCGACTCCCTATGAGTATGCACACCAACTGGTTGCTGACTTGGGCATTCCTCTTGGGCTTGGTGGTCGACATATTTTCCGACACAGCCGGAGTAAACACGATCTCCTGCACACTCTTGGCGATGGTGAAACGTCCGGTGCTCTACGCCTACATTGCGCGCGACGACAGCACAAAGAATATAGTGCCAAGTCTTGCATCACTCGGTTTTGCAGACTATGGTAAATATCTCTTCACGATGTCGACGATCTACACGCTGTTGGCATTTGTGTTGGAATATTTCAACTTTGCCGACTTCAAAGAGATCGCCTTGATGACGATCTGCAGCAGTCTCTTCACCTTCATCCTGATACTCGGGATAGACAGTCTAATCATAACACGACGTGAGAAAAGATTATAAATTAGAGAAGAGGAAATATGTGATCGGTGGGTTCATTACGATGATAGTGATAATCTACACCATACGACTTTTCGGATTGCAGATCGGCGATGACAAATACAAGGAGAGTGCCGACAGCAATGCCTTCTTGCGACGTGTCATCTATCCGGCGCGTGGCTTGGTGTATGATCGCAACGACCGTCTGGTTGTGTTCAACAAGCCTGCCTACGATGTGATGCTGATTCCAAAAGATGTGGCGGAATTTGATACGCTGATGCTCTGCAATGCCTTGGGTATCACCAAAGAGCAGCTCTTGGAGAAATGGAGCGATATGAAAGACACTCGCAAGAATCCCGGATATTCGGCATATACTCCCCAGAAACTCATCTCCCATCTCTCGCAAGAGGACTATGGGAGGCTTCAAGAGAAACTCTATCTGCTACCAGGCTTCTTCATCCAGAAGCGGACGGTTAGAGAGTATAACTATCACTGCGGCGCCAATATCTTGGGAAACATCCGTGAAGTGTCGTCGGGCGATATGGAGCGCGACCGCTACTATCGTCGCGGAGACTATACCGGCGACTTGGGTGTCGAGAAGAGTTATGAGGTGGCACTTCGCGGCCGCAAGGGTGTCGAGATATTGATGAAAGATGCCCATGGGCGCATCAAGGGTAAGTATGAGAATGGAATCCACGACCAGGCTCCTGTGTCGGGACACAACCTGAAGCTCTCTATCGACATCGAACTCCAGGAATATGGAGAGCAACTGATGAAGAACAAGATCGGCGCTATCGTGGCTATCGAACCCTCAACGGGTGAGATCCTCGCCTTGGTAACCTCGCCCAACTATGACCCGTCGGTATTGGTGGGTCGAGAGAGGGGTAACAACTATGCTGCATTGGTCAAAGATCCCTACAAACCGCTCTACGACCGGTCGATACAGGGTGCATATCCACCCGGATCAACATTCAAGCCCTCGCAGGGACTAATCTTCCTGCAAGAGGGTGTGATCACACCCTCCACAGCATATCCCTGCTATCGGGGATATGTGAATGGACTGCGTGTCGGTTGTCACGGCCACGCCTCCCCTATCGCCTTGAAGCCGGCGATTCAGACATCATGTAATGCCTTCTTCTGCTGGGGATTCAAGAATATGATCGACAAACGAGGCACGAAGGTGGCAGATCAATTCGAGAAATGGAAGAACTACATGGTGGAGATGGGCTATGGCTATAAATTGGGAGTCGACCTTCCCTTTGAGAGCCGCGGCTTTATCCCCAACAATGAATTTTACAGCAAATCCTTCCGTGGGGCTAATTGGACCGCCAACTCGGTGATTTCAATCTCCATCGGCCAGGGAGAGGTGCTCGCCACTCCCCTACAGATCGCCAACCTCTGCGCGACTATCGCCAACCGGGGATGGTTCATCACCCCGCATGTGGTGAAGGAGATTGAGGATAGCGTAATCGATGAGAAATATCGCAAGAAGCGTATTCCCTCGATCAAGAAGCAATATTACGAGCAGGTGGCAGAGGGTATGCGTATGGCAGTGACCGGAGGTACCTGCCGCACAGCAAACCTACCCGACATCGAGGTGTGTGGCAAGACCGGTACGGCACAGAACCCGCATGGTCGCGACCACTCTGCATTTATGGGTTTTGCACCCTATCACAACCCCAAGATAGCGATCGCCGTATATGTGGAGAATGCCGGTTTCGGTGCCTCATATGGTGTGCCTATCGGTTCGCTGATGATGGAGAAATATCTCACAGGGACGATACGCGACTCGCGCAAAGACCTGGAACAGAGAATGTTGAACTCAAATACAATAGTATCAAGTGGCGTCAAGAAACACTGATTCAAGCATATCGGCATTCAAATCGATAGATTGGATAACGATCATACTCTATATGATACTCGTGGCATACGGCGCCGTGAGCATCTACGCTGCGAGCTATGATTTCGACAATGCCAGTCTCTTCGATCTGCAGGAGTTCTCAGGGAAGCAGATCCTCTGGATCGGGCTCTCGCTCGTGATCGGCTGCGTGATCATGATCACCGATTATCGTATCTATAAGACCTACGCCTATCCGATATATATCGGAGTGCTGATAATATTGCTCTTAACGATCTTCATCGCTCCGGACATCAAGGGTTCGCACTCTTGGATCAAGATCGGCTCGATGAGTATTCAGCCTGCCGAATTTGGCAAGTTTGCCACCGCCTTGGCACTCGCCAAACTCTTTGACTCCTACAACTTCCAGCTTAATGCCAAGATCAGCAACTACTTTCGTGCACTGATCATCATCTTCCTGCCGATCATCTTCATCTTGATGCAGAAAGAGACAGGAAGTGCGTTGGTCTATATCTCCTTTATCTTCGTGCTCTATCGCGAGGGGATGAGCGGATTGGTGCTCTTCTCGGTGCTTTGTGCCATCTCCTATTTTGTGGTAGCGATCAAGTTTGCCGACCCACTTATCTTGGGGATGCCATCGGGTGAGTTCACCGTCTTTATCCTGATCATATTGGTGTTCTCGCTGATGCTGCTCTTCTATTGCAAGGATATCATCATCGCGCGCAATGTGATCTATGTCTTTGCCGGATCGGGATTGGTGGTAACGATCTTATCGCTCTGCCATGTGTCGGTGAATGGTCTACTCTACTTCATCATTATCATCTCGGCGGCTATCATCTACACGGCGATAGCGATGTTCAGGCATCGGATTCGCAAGTTTCTGATCACTATCGGTTTTGCGATGATATCGGTGGTGTTCCTCTTCTCGGTGAACTATGTCTTCAGTAATGTATTGGAGCCCCACCAGCAGATGCGTATCAAGGTGGCACTCGGCATCGAAGAAAATCTGCAGGGTGCGGGCTATAACGTCAACCAGTCGAAGATAGCCATCGGATCCGGGGGCCTCACCGGCAAGGGATTCTTGAATGGCACTCAGACGAAGTTGAAATATGTGCCTGAGCAGCACACCGACTTCATCTTCTGCACGATAGGTGAAGAGCAGGGATTTGTCGGCACTACGACAGTGTTGATACTCTTTCTGACCCTAATCTTGCGACTCATCCACATCGCCGAGCGACAGCGCACCATCTTCGAGCGCGTCTATGCATATTGTGTGATCTCAATCTTGATCTTCCACCTATGCATCAACATCGGTATGGTGATCGGGCTATGTCCCGTGATCGGCATACCGCTACCCTTCTTCAGTTATGGAGGGTCATCGCTTTGGGGATTTACCATACTACTCTTTATCCTTCTTCGCCTTGACGCTTCGCGCAAGGAGCGGATGGACTAACACTCTTATTATCACAACCATGGATTTCAGATTAGAAAAGACGATAAGCGACAGCAACGCACGCGCCGGAGTGATCTCCACAGATCATGGCGAGATACCTACCCCCATCTTTATGCCGGTGGGCACGGTGGGGAGTGTCAAGGCAGTGCATGCTCATGAACTTCGCGACGATATCAACGCCAAGATCATCCTTGGCAACACCTATCATCTCTACCTTCGCCCCGGCTTGGAAATACTTCACAAGGCGGGAGGTCTCCACAAGTTCAACAGCTGGGATCGACCGATTCTCACCGACTCGGGAGGCTTCCAGGTCTTCTCCTTGGCGTCGAACCGCAAGCTTCATGAAGAGGGGGCATGGTTTCGTAGCCATATCGATGGCAGCAAGCATCTCTTCACGCCGGAGGGTGTGGTGGATATCGAGCGAGTGATCGGTGCCGACATTATGATGGCACTCGACGAATGTCCTCCCGGCACGGCAGACTATGACTATGCCAAGAACTCGTTGGGGCTGACCCTGAGATGGTTGAAGCGAGGATGGAAGCGCTATCAAGAGACTGAAGGGCTCTATGGCTATCGACAGGCATATTTCCCGATCGTGCAGGGGTGTGTCTATCCCGATCTGCGTCGAGAGTCTGCTAAGTTTATCGCCGATCTCGGTGCCGACGGCAACGCCATAGGCGGTTTGGCAGTCGGCGAACCGACCGAGAAGATGTATGAGATGATTGAGATCGTCAACGAGATCTTGCCGACCGACAAGCCCCGCTATCTGATGGGTGTCGGTACGCCGGCAAATATCCTCGAGGCTATAGACCGCGGCGTGGATATGATGGACTGTGTCATGCCGACACGCAATGGCAGAAATGGTATGATTTTCACACGTCATGGCATCATCAACCTGAAGAATAAGAAATGGGCAGACGATTTCTCACCCCTTGACGAGGGTGGCCCCTCGATTGTGGACCATGAATATTCACGCGCCTATCTGCGCCACCTCTTCGTGAGCCATGAGATCTTGGGTATGCAGATTGCTTCGATCCATAACCTCGCTTTCTACCTCTGGCTCGTAACCGAAGCACGCAATCATATCCTCGCCGGCGATTTTAAAGCATGGAAAGAGGATATGGTGGTCAATGTAACTCGAAGACTCTGAGATAATTAGGAATTAGGAGATAGGAATTTGTTTTGTGGGAATTTTATTCTTATTTAAAAGATGAAAGGGAAGGTTCGGAAAATAGTTGAACGGATTAAGAAGACTCGTGCGATGCGTATCCTGCGAGTGACTCGCCGCAGACGCCTCAAGCATGTCAAGCTGAGGGGTGTCTCGCGGAAGCATCTTCATTTCTCCTACCGATCGATTGGCTTGAAGACGCTCGACATATTTATCCTCAAGAAGTTCTTGGGCACTTACTTCTTCGCTACGATATTGATTCTGGCGGTGGCTGCCATGTTTGACGTTACCGAGAAGTTGGATGCCTTCCTCAGCGCGCCGCTCAAGGAGACGATCTTCGACTATTTCATGTCCTTCCTCCCCTACTTTGCCAACCAACTGGCACCCCTCTTCACCTTCATCTCGGTAATCTTCTTCACCACCAAATTGGCAGGCAACTCGGAGATTATCGCCATCCTCTCGAGTGGCGTGAGCTTCAATCGGTTGATGCGACCATATATGATCGGTGCGGCGGTGATAGCGGCACTGACATTCGTGCTGAGCAACTATCTGATACCGCCGACCAACGTAAAGCGTATCGAATATACCAACAAATATGTGAAGAACAAGAAGGTGACCACCGGACTTGATATCCAGCTGATGGCAGCCCCGGGAGAGGTGGTGTATATAGGTCGCTTTGAGAACAGTTCGAAGACCGGCTATCGCTTCTCATTAGATAAGTTTGAGGGGAAGGAGCTTGTGTCGCGACTTACGGCGCAGACAGCATATTACGACACCACCAAGATGTATCACTGGACGGTAAACAACTACACGATCCGCGACTTCGATGGCATGAAAGAGAAGATAACACGCGGAACACGTTTAGACACCATCATCACCATCGAGCCGCGCGACCTGCTGATCTCGGCAAACGACCAAGAGACTCTGACCACACCCCAGCTGTCGCAATATATCGAAAAGCAAAGAAATCGTGGTGTGGCGAATATCAAGAGTTTCGAGATCGAAAAAGAGCGTCGCCATGCCACCACGGCGGCAGCTTTTATCCTTACACTTATCGGCGTGTCGCTATCGGCGCGTAAATCAAAGGGGGGAATGGGTCTGAATATCGGTATCGGTCTGCTGCTCAGCTTCAGTTACATCCTGTTCTCGACGGTAACGAGCCAGTTTGCCCTCTCGGGCATGACCTCACCCTGGGTGGCAATGTGGATACCCAACTTCGTATACCTCGCCATCGGACTCTTCCTCTACCAAAAAGCCAGAAAATTCTAAGAGCGCGCTCTAAGTCAACTACTGCTTGACCAGCTGATTGTAGCCTATTTGGAAGAAAGAGTGGGCATAGTCTCGGGGGCGAATCACTTCGCCATTCTTCATCACGATATCTATGTCGATGGGAACAACTCCGGCTGCTCGTGCTGCGGCATCCCTGCCGCAAGAGAGTTCATACGCTTTAAGGCGCTGGTTGAACGCGTCGCAAGTTTCGCAAATCTTACCGATCACCACGGCATTGACGTAGGGATTGCCGACACCCTGAAGTGCAGGTGTGCGATATAATGTTGAGGCTTGAAAATCTTTCAATTCGTGAGAGAGCCATTCTACGGCAGACTTCACCTCATCAAATCCTACATTCGACCCAACTGATAAGACAACGCTTGGCATAACTCTTGTCAATTAGCTTTCTTCCGTATGGAATTGGTGAGTGTAAAGATGGTCAATTCCGGTTTGGCGGCTAAGATACGTGCCGGAAAACCGACCTCACCGCATCCGATATTGACATAGAGGCTCATATTCGTGCCATCCTTGGCTTTGGTCTCATAGAGTCCTGCCCACTGTTCATAGCGATACTTGCTGGGCGACCATTGCCAGCTTCCCACCTTGAGCATCATCTGCATAGCATGGGTATGACCCGCCAAGGAGAGGTCGATATTGCTGATATCTACAGCCACACTACTCCAATGCATCGGATTGTGGGTCAGCAGGATCTTGAACATATCATCGTTGAGACCACGGAAATTTTTCGGATCGTCAGGATAAGACTTGCCGAGGTCGCCCAACTGCTTAAAAGGTGGTTCACCCCAGTTTTCGACACCGATCAAGACTATCGAATCATTGTCGACCTTGACAAACTCGGTGGTGTTGCACATCACGGTCCAGTTGATGCTCTTCATCATCTTCTTAAGACGAGCCACATCCTTGTTGGCATCGCCGGGATGATCCCAGTCCATATATCCGCCATAGTCGTGGTTACCCAAGACGGCATAGACGCCATAAGGGGCGTGGAGGCGAGCGAACACCGGCAAGAAGGGATCGAGCTCCTTCGAGCATCGGTTGACTATATCACCCGTAAATAGTATCAAATCAGCATCTTGGGCATTAATCTCATCAACAAGATGAGACACAAAGGTTGTATCATTGCCCCAAGTGCCGACATGGGCATCGCTGAATTGGAGGATGCGGAAGCCCTCGAACGACTCGGGTATCTTGGGAGAATTGACAGCAACATGATTCACCACAATATCATGGCGTGTAGAGATGATTCCCCACCACATCACGCCGAAAGTGAAGAGAGCCATCCCAAGTCCGATAGTCACCGGATAGCG
The DNA here is from genome assembly GCA_051872035.1 of Lepagella sp. GTDB lineage: Bacteria > Bacteroidota > Bacteroidia > Bacteroidales > Muribaculaceae > Lepagella. Next base: position 19,882 of record JBJEDL010000061.1, on the reverse strand, counting down.
ATAAGAAGATGTGTGGCATCTACGGCATAAGGCAATAATCTTGCTGATGCCGACACCGACGTATGTGATAATGATATATAAGATCTTGGGGATATAGATAGACATGAATGTATAGAGCAACCACATCGGCGCTTGCAACGAGTGGTCCTGACTCCGCTTGGGGAGAATCAAGACAGCCGCCATGATAACAAGGGATATAGCCATCAGCAGGAAGTGTCCCCATAGGGCAGGCTTGCGCCACTTCCTTCCGACAAAATGATAGAGGCTATAAAGGATCGTGCTGTCAACGACAAGGAAAACCGCTACAGCAGCCAAAATAAAAGATAACTCAACTCTCATATTTGTGACTTCTAATAGATCTTAGACATTCAACTAAGATGAAAACTATTACTCCATACCTCCGAGGAGAGTCTTGAGTTTATTCTTCAGAGGATTCGAATACATGATAAGCATCATCTCGAGCATATAGTCTCGTTCCTCCTTGGTGACATTATCGAGCTCCACCTTGTCAAGTTGGGCGTTGAGATAATCGACGACTTCGCGTCGTTGCTCCTCGGTATATTTTCGTGCGAAACGCTTCTGATTGTGAAGCATATCGTAGGCGATATAGTTGATCGGGAAGATCTCGTAACTGCGGTGAATGGCCTGGTCGATAAGGCAGCCGACATACTTTGCAGCAGTATTATTATCGGGGAAATCGCCGAGCTGGTCGAGTTTGGTGTTGATGCGAGGAGTGAGTTGGAAATGAATTCTCCCCTTGAACTGGAGGAGACCGGTCTCCATGCTGAAGAGGTCGTCATGTTGCGACTTTTTGAAATCGGGGTCACGACGTTTCATCAGGAACTCGCGAGCCTTGAGATAGTCATTGGGGTCGAACTCGTAAGAGATCGACACCGGCATAAGGTTGATCTCCTTAAGGCTATCGATGAAAGAGCCTTCTCCGGCGATGGCGAGCATCTTGATGAGCGACTCCTGAGTATGGTCGGAGCTATCCTTGGCTCTACCCTCACGCTGGGCGATCCATACCGACTCCTTCTTGTCGAGGATGGCATGATGGATATAGGCACTGAGTTGCTTGGCGGCGAGGAGACCCTCACGCAGACCGGTGTTGCGCTTTACGATAAATGACTTATTGAGTCTCACCAGATCATTGATCCAATCGAAGATCAAGAGGTTATTGCCGATAGCCACCTCCGACGAGGGAATACCCTGGCGCATCAATGCCAGATTGAGGAACGAAGCATCGAGCACGATGTCGCGGTGGTTGGTGATATAAACATTATTGATAGCCGGATTGTAGAACTTCACACCGCCCAGGCTTATGCCCGAAGTAGTGGTCTTGGCGAGCATCTCGAGGAATGGACACATGATCTGATTCTGAAAATCATACTTATTGTCGATCTTCAGAAGATCTTCGATCAGCGCCGGCACGTCATCCTTGGGCATGGTGTAGTAAACGGCATGTAAAAAACCGGGGTCTTTTACAAGATTTGCCATCTTCTCCTTGAACACCGAATCATCGTAAGGAGCAATCTCACTGAAATCTATCTCAGATAAACTCATAATAATCCTGTCTTATCAATTAGAATCGGATTCGGACCTGCCGACAGATGGGATATACTTTCTCCACTTGTCGAAGAGTGCTGACATATCGGCGGGAATCTCCGATTCGAAAAACATATTTTCGCCCGTAGCAGGATGCACAAACCCGAGGGTGCGCGCATGGAGAGCCTGACGCGGACATATAGAAAAACAATTTTCCACAAACTTCTTGTATGAAGAGCTCGTATTCCCCTTGAGGATACGGTCTCCTCCATAGCGTTCGTCATTGAAGAGGGGATGCCCCTTGTAGAGCATGTGAACACGTATCTGATGGGTTCTACCCGTTTCGAGCACACACTTCACCATGGTGACATATCCGAAACGTTCGAGCACCTGATAGTGGGTCACGGCATGTTTCCCCTGATTGGGGTCTTCGAGCACCGCCATCTGCAACTTATTGCGGGGATTTCTGCCGATATTGCCGACGATAGTGCCGGAATCCTCGGGGAAATCGCCCCAGACGAGAGCCACATACTCGCGGCGTGTGGTCTTGTCGAAGAACTGCTTGCCGAGGCAAGTCTTCGCCTCGGGGGTCTTCGCCACAACCAGCAGACCGGAAGTATCCTTATCGATACGATGCACCAACCCGAGTCTCGGGTCGCTGACATCATAGTCGGGATCATCCTTGAAATGATAAGCCAAGGCATTGACCAGCGTACCGGAATAATTGCCATGGCCGGGGTGGACCACCAATCCCGGGGGCTTGTTGACCACCAAGAGGAACTCATCCTCATATACGATATCGAGGGGGATATCCTCAGCGATGATCTCGAAATCATAGCGAGGACGATCCATCACGATGCTAATCACATCGCCCGGCTTCACCTTATAGCTTGACTTTACCGGGCGGCCATTCACGATGATGCACTCGGCATCGGCAGCCTGCTGGATCCGATTGCGCGAGGTCTTCTCCATTCTCTCGACGAGAAACTTATCGACGCGGAGCAACTGCTGCCCCTTGTCGGCGACAAAGCGGAAATGCTCGAAGAGCTCACGTCCGTCGTCGAGTACGTAGGTCGGAGAGGGGGTGCCGTCAACTTCAGCACCGGCATCCATTACCTCGGAAATAATGTCATCATCCTGAACCATAATCTCCGAACTAATTAGAAATATTGAGAATTTTCCTCCTCACTGCCACTCTCCTCCTCGGGGTGTGTCTCGTAGGGTGTGGAGGGCTCTTCATAGCCACCGCCTTGGTCATAGCTATCGCTGTTCTGCTGCTCTTGGCGTTGCATCTCCATATATTCGAGCGAAGAGAGAGAATTCTCAAGCTCATAGAGGCGACCATCCGACACCTCCACCACAATGCTGGAGTTGACCGGAATCTTCTGCGTCTTGCGCACCGGTCGACCATTGGCAAGAACTTTCACCACGCGGTCGGAAGTGCCGAGCACCTTCACCACCTTGATATTCTTAAAACCGAGTTCCTCGAGTTTTGCCATCGCCGAACGAGGAGAAGCCCCCTTTAGGGCGAGCTCATTGGGATGATTGTCATCGTCGAGGATCACCTCTTTTGGATGCACCGAATTGATGTAGAGGAACACCTTTCGACCCGGTTTGACGATCGAATTGGCTTTGGGAAACTGCTCGATGACACAACCCGGGCGTAGATCCTCGCGATAGAGCGAATCGCGAATATCCACCTTCAGCCCGGCGTTATGGAGCTTGACGATAGCCTCAGTATAAGTAAGATTTTCTACTCCCGGCACCTTCAGCGAGCGGCCATGCTTGGTGAAAATAGCCGACGCCAGATATGCCACATAGATGCCCAACACCGCGATAATCAGTATGATTACGATGTTGGCTATCACCGGGTGGCGGTCGATCAACTTGCTCCCCCAGCTATATGAATGGTCTGTCCTGTTATTTTTCAAGGTCATATTGTTTTTGCAAAGTTAACAAATTTTAGCGAGAAATAAAGGTAAAAATCGATAATTTTTGCTAACTTTGCACTTGAATGCGTTCCACAAACAGGATGCACCAAATTCGACTCAAGTATTTTATGCGAAAGTTTCTATACATAATACCCTTGTTGGCGTTGCTCTCATCATGCACCGAATATACGAAAGTGATGAAAAGCAAGGACATCGACTATAAATTTGAATTTGCCAAGAGAGCTTACGACGAGAAGAAATATCTCCAAGCCTCTACGGTGCTCAATGATATTTATACCCCGTTGCGCGGTACAGCCAAAGGCGAAGAGGCACTCTTCCTCTTGGCGATGTCTTATTACAACAATCAAGACTATACCAACTCCAACGTCTTCTTCAACACCTACTACTCACGCTATCCCAAGGGTAAATATGCAGAGTTGGCATCATTCTATTCCGGCTATGGCTTCTATAAGGAATCACCTGATGCACAGTTGGATCAGACCTATACCATCAAGGCTATCCAAGAGTTGCAAAACTTCTTGGAGAAATATCCCAACAGCGAGAAGGCCAAAGATGCACAAGACGCTATCTTCGAGATGCAAGATAAGTTGACACTCAAGGAATTGCAGAATGCTCAGCTCTATTACAACCTCGGCAACTTCTTGGGCAATAACTACGAAGCGGCAATCATCACCTCGCAAAATGCACTGAAAGATTACCCCTATTCCAAGTATCGCGAAGAGTTCGAGTTCCTCATCTTGAAGTCGAAATTCCAGCAAGCCAAGAATAGTGTCTCCGAGAAGATGGGCGATCGATATAACGAAGTTGTGGATGAATATTACTCCTTTATCAACAACTATCCCGAGTCGAAATATACCAAAGAGGCCCAGACGATCTTCAAGATTGCAGAAAAAAAGGCACGAAAATAAAATTTTTCAGCTCGCATATATAATAAATCGGCAATAATTACGTTATAAGTGATGATGTAAAAAAAATGCATCCACTTGACAAACAGAAAAAATATAAAAAAATCATAAATCTTATGGATTACAAAAAGGTCAACGCTCCTATCACAACAGTGACCCGTGACATGATCGCCATGGCAGAACAGACGGGCAATGTATATGAGACAGTGTGTGTGATTGGCAAGAGAGCCAATCAAATCTCGGCAGAGATGAAGAAAGAGCTTGAGAAGAAGCTCAAAGAGTTCGCCAAGGAGGATTCCGGCGAAAATCTTCAGGAAGTGACTGAAAATAGAGAGCAGATTGAGGTTTCTAAATTTTATGAGAAGCTTCCGAAGCCGACCCTGATTGCGACCCAAGAGTATATCGAGCACAAGCTTTATTTCTCCAACCCTCTGAAGGAGAGAGACAACCTCGACGACTAAGAGCGCGTCAAAAGGGGCAACCACCCTACTCACATCTTAGTGATAGCAAAGAAATAGAAGGAAGATGCCCCGAGGCGTCTTCCTTTTTATCATTCTGTACCACCATATCATTTGAGGCAATGAGGAAAATACATATCTTTAATCCGGAAAGCGACTATGCTTTGGCAGCCGGTCGGGAGTATTACACTCCGCCGGGGCAGGTGGTGGAATTGCGTCAGCGATTGTCTCTCACCCCGGCAGTCTATGCCTCTCCCGGTGATATCATTCTTCTGCTCGATCGAGACTTGGATATAGCCTCTTTAAATGGTTATTCCATTGCTCTAACCAAACATCTTACCATCATAACGAGGGATTTTCTCGCCACCAATTTGGATAAGAGGGAGAAATTCGTCGCCGAACCATGGGGATGGAATTACACGATCCGACAACTGTTGAGCGACTTCAGCGATCGCATCATCAATTATCCCTCGCTTGAGCGTATCGAGCGATTGCGCGAACTTTCCCATCGCCGCACCACCATTGATTTTCTTCGACACATGTCTCCGCTACTCGACCCGAAGATCCAATTGCCGATGGAGATGACCGAACCGCAAGAGTGTGTCGATGCTTTCCGTCAAAACAAATATCTCTTCTTCAAAGCTCCTTGGAGCAGTTCGGGGAGGGGTGTACTCTCCACCGAAGGTCTCGATGAGACTCGGATAACTCCCTGGGTAACAGGGATAATACGTCGGCAGGGTTCGGTTATTATGGAGAGGGGTTATCGGAGGCGACTCGATTTTGCTACGGAGTGGTTTTGCACCGAAGGCAAGGTGGACTTTCTTGGTTATTCGATTTTTGAAGTGTCTAAACAAGGAAGGTATCAGAGGAATGTCGAGGGGAGCAATGAAGAATTGGAGGAGAAGATCAGAGGGGTGAGCAGCAAGTGGGATCGTCGCTATCTCGACTTGCAACGGGAAGCTATCGAGCTGCTGATAGCACCGGACTATGATGGCCCTTTAGGTATTGACATGCTTATCACCGACGAGGGGAACATCCACCCATGTGTAGAGATCAACCTTCGCCACACCATGGGTATGCTTCGGCATCTCGACCGGTATTACAATGGATAAGCAGGAAAGTCTACTTAGGGATAAGGGATTACACAATTTAAGGGACAAAACATTCGTTAAGAAGATAGATGAAGCAAGGCAAGAAGAAGATAGATATTATCGGCACCGGGAATGTGGGGACACATCTCCGGAGGGCTTTGGCGGCGGCTGCCGACACACAGTTGGTGGCGAGTCGCTCTTTGGAGGGTCTGAGGAGTGATTCGGATCTCTATCTGATATCTGTTTCGGATGGGGCTATCAGGGAGGTAGCGGAGAGTGTGTCGCTATTGATCACGTCGGATAGTGTGTTGGCACACACGTCTGGAGCTACTCCGATGAGCATCTTGGAGGGAGTTCATCCCAACATCGGGGTGTTTTATCCACTCCAAACCTTCACGAAAGATGTAGAATTGCGTTATGAAGATATACCCTTCTTCATCGAGGGGGTATCGTCGGAGGTGGAGGATTGTCTTGACGAGACGGCTCGGCTTATCAGCGACAGAGTGATGCGCATAGACTCTCGCCGGCGGCTTGATCTGCATGTAGCTTCGGTGGTTAGTTGCAACTTTGTCAACCATTTATGGGCATTATCTTCTAAATTTCTTGAAGATCGGGGCATTGACTTTCAGCTGATGATGCCCTTGATACGGGAGACACTTCGCAAGGGAGAGGCTGTCGGTGCGGTGAAGGCGCAGACGGGTCCGGCGAGGCGGCAAGACATTCCAACTATCGAGCGGCATCTTGCCTGCTTGGAGAAGTATCCGGAGTTGCAGGCGATCTATCGGCAGATCAGTGATTCGATAATTAAAATGTATAATAAGGAGTAAGACAACTTAAGATATGAGCGGAATAAATTACGATCTACAGAAGATTCGGGGATTTGCCTTTGATGTGGATGGGGTGTTATCGCCATCGACGATACCTATGTCAGAGGCGGGGGAACCGATGAGGATGGTGAACATCAAGGATGGTTATGCGTTGCAGTTGGCGGCGAAGTTGGGATATAAGATAGCGATCATCACCGGTGGGAAGACTAAGTCGGTGATTTTCCGTTACGAAGCACTTGGGGTGAAGGATATATATATTGGGGCTACTCACAAGATCGACATTTTCAAGGATTGGATGGATCGGAATGGTTTGGCGCCGGAGGAAGTAATCTATATGGGGGATGACATACCTGACTTGCGGTGTATGCGTCATTGCGGTTTGCCGTGTGCGCCCTACGATGCCTGCTATGAGGCACGGGAGACGGCGAAGTATGTATCACGTTTCACCGGCGGCTATGGTTGTGCTCGCGATGTGATAGAGCAAGTGCTGAAGGCGCATGGCGACTGGATGAAAGATGAGCATGCCTTCGGCTGGTAAAAGCGGATATGAGTATTCCTTCGGCTGGTAAAAGCAGCTGAAAGTAGACGACCTTATAAAGGCGGCAAGTTTCAATGATGGTACTTGTCGCTCTTATTTTATCTTGATTGGTTCGATGTGTAGCATGATATGTGTGGAGGCGCCGAACTCTTGGCGCAGGGCTCGTTCGATATCGGAAGCTCGGCGATGAGCCTCTTCGAGGGGCATGGTTCCGGGGAGTCGGAGGTGCATTTCGATGGCAATAGCGTTGCCGATACGGCGTGTGTATAGTCGGTGGATATCGGTGACATCGGGGGCTTGGTAGACTATTTCTTTGATGCGATTTTCGGTATCGATCGGGAGGCGTTCTTCGAGGAGTTCGCCGGCTGATTTTTTAATCAGCATGAGGGCGGTTTTGACTATGAAGAAGCTGACAACTAAGGCTGCAATGGGGTCAAGGACAGCCCATTTGTTGCCGAGGAGTACGGCGCCGCCGATGCCGATTGCCGTACCGATCGAGGAGAGGGCATCGCTGCGATGGTGCCAAGCATTGGCTTCAAGGGCTGAGGATTCCACCTCTTGAGCTACGTTGCGGGTGACTCGAAACACCCACTCTTTGGCGATGATTGATGCCAAGGCGGCGTAGAGGGCGATGATGCCGGGAGATTGAAGTTGTTCGCCGCAAAGGAAGAGGTAGATTTTTTTGCCGCCATCCCAGGCGAGCATCAGAGCTACGACGAGCAGCGCTAAACCTATGATGGAGGTAGCGATGGTTTCATATTTGCCATGGCCGTAGGCATGATCTTCATCTGCCGGTTTGTTGCTAAGTCTGACGAATACGACGACGATTACATCGGTAACGAAGTCGCTGAGAGAATGGACGGCATCGGCGATCATAGCGGCGGAATGGCCAAGTATACCGGCGACAAACTTAGCCACTAATAGGAGAGCGTTGACCACGCCCCCAAGCAGGGTAACGCGTACGATCCGCTTACCCCGAGCCTCAGACTCACAAACATTCTCACTCATACCTACAAAATAAAAATCAAACCACAAATATAGCGAAAAATTTACAATTCTTGCATTAATTCTTCATATAAATCGACAGGCCCCAAGTGCCAGTATTTGGTACACTCTGTGGAAAGCTTCTTATATAGTTTGGAGCGATATATCTTGTTGATAGCCTCGGTAATACTGATATGCTTATCTTCAACCAACCATTTAGTAAGCCAACCGATTTTAGCCGGAAGCAACAAATAGAGATTCTCCTGTGTAATAGTAACATTCATCGTTTTACTTCTATTGATTTTATGAATTTAATAGAGGTTAATGATTTCTCCGTATGAAAAAGATATTGATCCACAAGTTTATATGTTTTGAGTTCATGAATCAATGTAGATAAGCTGATGATACCTCCTTCATAGAGAGTGAATTGCGTATATACGTTATCGTCAGCCACAGGGCCATATATGATATCATACTCATGGGTAAAACCTCTTTGTGTACGATTTTTCATTACAAAATTCACCCATTCTGCTGTCGGCTTTTCGAAAACAAGCGACTTCATTCTATGCAAAGCATTTTCGTCAAAATCATACACATTTACATAACCAATGGCTACATCCTTATCTTTCATTCGTCGCTCAACTAATTTTTGAGCTTGAGCAAAAGACGTTGTAGTATAGAATCCGGAACCATAGTCTAAAGAGCGGTTTGGTATTCTAATTTCGGGAGATTTAACGATCTCCAAACTACCATGATAAACTTTGATCATCGTTTTCTATTGTTAATCATTTCATCAATTTCTTCAATGATCCAATTGTGACCATGAGTGTGAAGCACATCGTAGAACTCGCAAAAATGATCTGTTATCCCATATTCATCAAACAGAGATATTACATCATCAGTGGCCATATTTTTAGCTTTCGCATACTGTTCAATGCAAAACGATACAAATCTTGCTTTAGCTTCAACTTCACTATTCATCATATTTCCGGTTGATCATCACTAATTGATAAGAAATACAAATATAGCGAAAAACTTCGACAAATCGCATCAACAAGGCAAAAAATCGAATAAGAGACACGACAATGTTTTATCTTCTACCAATATGGTGATATGTAAATCAATAAAACAAAGAATTTTCAATAAAAAGAATTTTCAATAAATTGTGTAGAAATAAATTCAATATATTTCTTTTAGAGCGCGTTCCTTGATACACACCTCACCATATATGTTTGTGAGGGTGAAGAAACTGAAATCAAAGATTGGTTTAATACCATCAACATAGCAGGCATACCTCTTAATGAGCAAGAAAAACGTAATGCCTGCTATTGCGGATCATTTACAAAAGCAGCCAAAGCAGTGTTCAGTAATTCTCTTAACTCCAATATCCAGAAATGGTCACATTATATTAAAGGAGAAGTAAAGCGTCAAGATTATCTTGAACGTGCACTATATTGGGTCAGTCAAGCTAATGGAACGACTATTGATGGATATATGAGCAAACATCGTCATGACTCAAATATCAATGAATTACAATCATATTTCGATGCTGTAATCGAATGGGTGTCCGGTTTGTTTGATATGACAGAAAAAATGAAAGGTTTAGATTGGGGAAGACTATACGAGGTATATCATGCCAAACCCTATAATAAGGCTGCACTAAATCATCGTGTTAAAGAATTATTGGAAGATGACTTTGTTCGCAATCCTAAAAACATTTATGAATATCTATTGGGAGGAGAACAACATCCTGAACTTCTTGATGTCCGATTGTTTGATGATCGTATAAAAAAGGCTGCATATAAAATTCAAACAGATCTTGCAATATCCTCTGGTATATCGAATTGTCCGTTATGTGCCTTAGGTAATAACAATAATCGAACGAGAATATACTCACTTGCTGAGATGGATGCGGATCATGTTACAGCTTGGAGCAAAGGAGGGTCAACAACGATTGATAACTGTCAGATGTTATGCAAAACTCATAATAGAGCAAAAGGAAACAAATAACCTAACTGACAAGGGATTTACCTATCAAGGGTGATAGGCAATGAATGACAAGGATATAATTACTTGGGCTAATAAGATTTCAGATTGTTAATTTTGTTTAAAATCGGAGGATTTTAGATGATTTATGGTTGACATACTGGTTTTATTTTGTAATTTTGTAAACCAATGTAACAACTGATGCATTATGAATAACTTATTTTCAACTCGACTTAAACAGGCTCGTGTGATGCGGGGATTGTCAATGGATAATCTTTGCAACAGGGCAAATAATGCTCTCACCAAGCAGTCTATATCCAAATATGAAGCCGGCAAAATGATGCCGGATAGCAAATCGCTTATTATTCTTGCCAATGCGTTGGGAGTTAACATCGATTATTTCTTCCGTCCGGTTGCATTGGTTATAGAGAAGGTTGAATTTCGTAAAAGATCCAAATTAGGTGTCAAACAAGAGATGTCTATCAAAGAGATAGTAAAAGATATCTTGGAGCGTTATTTCGAGATTGAATCAATCATCAATATTAGGTCAGAATTTAAGCAAGAATATAGTAGCGTACAAATACAAGGAGAAAATGATGTTTTCTCTATAGTGTCACGCATAAAAAATGATTGGAAATTAGGCGATGATGGCATAAACAATCTTATAGAGATTCTTGAAGAGAATAATATAAAGGTTGTGGAAATAGATGCCCTTGAGACTTTTGATGGACTAAGTGGTTATGTCAATAATACTCATCCAATAATTGTTCTTAACAAGAATTTCGATAGCGAACGAAAGCGATTTACTGCATTGCATGAGTTGGGACATTTGTTACTTTCATTTGATATATCCATTGACAGGAATGGAATCGAGAGATTGTGTAACTTATTTGCAAGTGAGATGTTGATTTCGAAAGATGTCTATATTAAAAAAATAGGACAGAATCGAAAAGACATTTCATTACAAGAATTGCAAGATATCCAGATTCAATATGGAATATCTATAGATGCTTTGATGTATAAGGCATGGAGTCTTAACATCATAACCGAAAGTCGATTTAAGACTTTCCGCATCAAGAAGAATCTATCTCAACAATTCAAGGATGCCGTAGAGAAAAGTCGATATAAACAAGAAGAATCAAATCGTTTTATGCGTTTAGTGTATCGAGCACTGGCGAGCGAGATCATATCTATATCCAAGGCGGGTGCCCTATTAAATACGCCGGTAAACATAGTACGCAACCAACTAAATTTGGTGTAGAATGGGAATAATAGTAAACGACACAAATATTTTCATTGACCTCATTTCTGTTGAATTATTAGATTCAGTCTTTGATCTGCCAATGAAGGTTCATACCGTCGATATGATTGTTAACGAGATTATAGATCCCGAACAATACAATGCCATAAACCGATATATAGAAAATGGTAAATTAAACGTTCAGTCCTTAAATTCGGAAGAATTATTAGAAATAATAGAACTGCAAAACAAAGCCGGTGGCAACGTATCTATTCCAGATTGCGCCGTATGGTATTATGCAAAGAAACACAACTATACATTATTGAAAGGTGATGGACAATTACGAAAAAAGCGATTGAATCAAAAGTCGATGTTAGGGGTGTTATTTACATTTTTGACCAATTAGTGGATTTAAATATAATTTCACGACAATATGCAGCTATTAAGCTCCGAGAACTAATAAAATTGAACTCTCGATTGCCCAAAGCTATTATTAATGAACGAATAGATAAGTGGGGCAAGTAAATTTCTGATAAAATATAAATATTTAAAAGTGATGTTGGATAATTTGAGTGAATATCGGGTTTTGTTGGCGAGTAAGTCGCCTCGGCGTCGTGAGCTTTTGTCTCAGCTCGCTGTTCCCTTTGAGATTATTACCGCCGAAGGTATAGATGAGTCTTATCCTGCTGATATGGCTGCGGATGAGATACCCGGCTACCTGTCTGTCAAGAAGAGCGAACACTTTCGCAAACTTCATCTCAAGGAGAAAGATCTTCTTATCACGGCAGATACGCTGGTGATCCTCGGTGATCGTATCCTCGGCAAACCGCATAACTACGACGAAGCGGTGGAGATACTGAAATCACTGTCGGGAAGAGTGCATAAGGTGATCACCGGGGTGAGTCTAACCACCTTGGAATGGCGCAAAACATTCTCCACGACAACCTTAGTGAAATTTGCCGAGATGAGTGAAGAGGATATCCGATATTATGTCGAGCACTACTCCCCCTACGACAAGGCGGGAGCCTACGGCATCCAGGAATGGATCGGATGCATCGCCGTAGAAAGCATAGAAGGGAGCTTCTACAACGTGATGGGCCTGCCTGTGCATCAACTATATAAAGAGCTGAAACAACTATAAGAGTGTGTTCCTTAAAGAATAGCGGAAGAGTGTATCGGTCGACCGATACACCCTTCTATTATTCGGGGGATATGAAAATTGCGTGGGATTAGTCTGCCACTTCATCGACTTTTTCAGTGCGGGGACCTTCATAGCGATATCGGGCTTCCCAACCGAGAGCAGAAGCGCCGAGCACGGCGGCATCACTCTCCTTAAGTTCGGAGATTAGGATCTTGGTTTTGCCTGCGAATACGGGCATAACGCTCTTCTCAAAAGTCTCCTTGAGGGGTTTGAGGAGGAGTTCACCACTCTTGGCGAGACCACCGAAGAGGACGATAGCTTGTGGGCTTGAGAAAGCGACCATATCGGCGAAAGCTTCACCGAGGATAGTACCTGTGAAAGTGAATATATCCTTAGCGAGGCGGTCGCCTGCCATAGCTGCATCATAAACATCCTTGGAAGTGATCTCCTCGATATCGAGATTGCGGAGCAGAGATGGTTCATTGCGGATCTCGAGGAACTCGCGAGCAGTGCGAGCCACACCTGTGGCAGAGCAATAAGCTTCGAGGCAACCTGTACGACCGCAACCGCAAACGCGACCATTATTACGTTTCATGATAACGTGGCCAAGTTCACCGGCAAAACCATCGGAGCCATAAACGAGTTGACCATTAATCACGATACCTGAGCCGACACCTGTGCCGAGAGTGATCATGATGAAATCCTTCATACCGCGAGCGGCGCCGTAGGTCATCTCACCGACGGCGGCAGCGTTGGCATCATTGGTGATAGCCACAGGAATGCCTCCGAAAGCCTTGCTCACCTTCTCAGCGAGAGGGATGATCGGACCCCAGGGGAGGTTTGGCGGGTTGATAATCTCACCGGTGTAATAATTGGCGTTAGGAGCACCGATACCGATACCTTGGATTTGGTCTTCAGCGTCATTAGCCTTGATGAGGCGTGATAAGCCTTCATGGAGATCGTTGATGTAATCATCAAAATCAACGTGCTTTTTTGTCTTTACAGAGTCAGCGGCAACCACATGACCACGAGCATCTACGATACCGAAAACCGTGTTGGTGCCACCTATGTCTATACCGACTACGTATGGTTTACTCATTGTAAAATATTTTGAGGTTAAGATATTAATTAGATAAAGAATTTTTCATGATGTTGGAGAAACAGTCGGTGAGAAAGCGGCTATTTCAGACGACATAGATAACATTCACCTGTATCCAAAAGACAAATATAATACAATTTTTTTAGTTAGCAAAGATTTTTTCATATCCTTTTAAAAAAAGTAGAAATTTGGTGATTAGTGATTAGTGATTAGATATTAGATATTAGTGAATAGATAATCGTGGGGAGGGTGGGTGATAAAAAAGAAGAGGATGTATCGTGATTGACACATCCTCTTGAGTGACTCCTACAGGATTCAAACCTGTAACCTTCTGATCCGTAGTCAGATGCTCTATTCAATTGAGCTAAGGAGCCAAGACGGCTTATTTTGCAAAGTTCTAACTCTTAAGAACTCTTAGCGAGGGAGCCTATCCTCAGGTGACTCCTACAGGATTCAAACCTGTAACCTTCTGATCCGTAGTCAGATGCTCTATTCAATTGAGCTAAGGAGCCTTGCCATCGTTTCCGATTTGCGATTGCAAAATTACTATATTTTTTCGATATGACCAAATTTTTCCGTGTATTTTTTTATCGAAAAAGATTTAAGATATTTTGCTGACAGCGGTTAAATCACTAAGAAATAGCACATTTGCCATATCGATCCAAAAAAGCTTTCTTTAATGATTTCCGCACATATTCGCGATAACAGCAGCTTTCATTCGCGGTATTCGACGGCTGCGGAGCCGTTGATACCGGGGATGGGTGGGGCCAGTTTGGTGATTTTGACGCCGACTGCCTCTATCTTGGGGAATGTGGAGCGAAGCCTTCGGGCTATGATGCGAGCAGTCGACTCGAGCAGCAGACGAGGTTGACGCATCTCATCTGCCACAATATCATAGACATCAGCGTATGAGATGGTGGTGGAGAGATCCTCCTCCACAAAATCGCCGGCATCGGTAGATATACTCAGGTCGACAAGATACTCATTGCCCACCTTGCGCTCCTGGGGGTCCACACCGATATAGGCATAGAAGCGAAGATCATTCAGCTGAATCAAAAACGAAGACATTATTGTAAGAGATATTAGTGATTAGAGGGCGGGGATTTTGTCTATGCGGCGCTGGTGGCGACCACCTTCGAACTCGGCGGCGAGGTAAGCGTCAAGAATCTTGACAGCCTCATCGCGGCTGATGAAGCGTGCCGGAAGCACGAGGATATTGGCATTATTGTGCTGACGGGCGAGAGATGCCAACTCGGGCAACCAACAAAGGGCAGCGCGAATACCTTGATGCTTATTGAGGGTCATCTGAATACCATTGCCCGAACCACACATAGCGATGCCGAAATCACACTCACCCGATTCGACAGCCTTGGCAGCAGGGTGAGCAAAGTCGGGATAATCACAAGAGTCGGTGGAGTGAGTACCGAAATCTTCTACTTCGTAACCTCTCTCCTTCATAATGCCGATAAGATATTGTTTCAGTTCATAACCGGCATGGTCGCTTGCAAATGCTACTTTCATGTAAACTTAGATTTAATGTTTATGATATTTTTGATATTTTTAGTTTAGAGCGCTCTTACGCGTTCCTTACTTCTTATTGGATTGGAATCGTTTACCTTTGAATGCATATCTCACCATAAAATAATTGGCGGGTACGCAGATTGCCAAAGCCGGGAGGAGTGCCAAGGTATCCCCTACTACCAGTTTGAACACAGCCACAAGGCCGGTTTGCATTCCCATATTGATAAGGTGGCTGGCGGTGAAAGCCAATCCCTTCTTGGCATTGGGACTGCTATGAAAAGTAAAGAAACTGGAGAAGAGAAAATTGGCGACAAAACTAATGGCATAACTGATAATGGTCGAGACGACGGGGGTAACACCGACAGCATTGACAAACACGACATATATGCCATATTGCAAAAGAGTGCAAAAGCCACCGACGAAAGCGAAACGGATCACTTCCGAATTGCGGGAATCGCTATTGATAAGAGATTTAAGATCCATGATTTCAGATAGATGAGTTCTTGACTTCTTCGTTGATTTGGAAGATATACTCGAGGATCTCCTCACGGCCTTGTCCCTTCTCGGAAGAGGATATAAAGACCGGCGGCAACTCATGCCAGGTAAGGAGGAGTTCCCGGCAATAGGCATCGACATTCCTTTTAGCCGCCACCGGGCCCAACTTATCAGCCTTAGTGAAGATGATAGAGAAAGGGATCTCATTCTCTCCGATCCAATCCAAGAACTCCAGGTCGATCTTCTGGGGATTATGGCGTATATCGATCAAAACGAAAAGGCAGGTAAGTTGCTGACGGTGGAGGATATAGCCTTGTATTAGCTCCTCGAGACGGGCACGTTGTTCCTTGCCTCGAGCTGCGAAGCCATAACCGGGGAGGTCGACGAGGTACCAGCTGCCGGCATCGATATTGAAATAATTGATCAAGAGGGTTTTGCCGGGCATCTGCGAAGTTTTCGCCATCTTTTTGCTTTTGCAGAGCATATTGATCAGCGACGACTTGCCGACATTAGATCTGCCGATAAAGGCATACTCCGGTGCGGCGGTGTCGGGGCACTTCTTCACATCGGGGCAACTTATTTCGAACTTAGCGTTTTTTATATCCATGCCAAGTGGGAGTAATTAGTTAATAGATTAGTTGATAGATATTAGATATTAGTGATTAGATCGATATCTGATATCATTTACTGGAAGCAGGCAGTGTGGACCAAGCGGAGGGCATGTTCGACGTCAGCTTCCGCCACGATAATGGCAATGGTGGTTTCGGAAGCGCCATCCGACACAGCCTTCACCTTGATTCCGGCACGCTGTATGGTGTTGACGAGTCTCGGGCCGAGCCCCTTGATATTTTTGATAGACTCGCGGACCACGGCAAGAATGGCGAGATCCTCCTCGACATTGACACACTTCACCTCACCGGTGAGGAGCTCCGGAGCGAACTCATCGCGCAAAATCTTGGCGGCTTGTTCGGCATTTTGGCAAGCCAAAGTCATCGAGAAGGTGGTTTCGTTATCGGGTTGGGCCACCAAGAAGATGCTGATACCATTGCGAGCCATCGCGTTATAGCATCGGGAATTAATCTGCGCCACATTATCCACCAGACTACCGGTCACAGAGATCATAGCCGTCTTTAGCACAGCCGAGACACCTCTGACAGTGTCGGGCAACTGATCGGTGGAATCGGTGATGTAGGTGCCACGCGCCGAGGGATTGTGAGTATTCAGAATCTTAATAGGAATATTCTTATGGAACACCGGATAGATCGTAGGGGGATAAATCACCTTAGCGCCAAACGAGCAGAGTTCCATACTCTCAATGAAAGTCATATTATCGATGACACGAGCATCCTTGATGATACGGGGGTCGGCAGTCATAAAGCCATCGACATCGGTCCAAATCTCGAGCGACTCGGCATCGAGCGCCGCGGCGATAAGCGCCGCGGTATAGTCGCTGCCACCACGTCCGAGGTTGGTGATCTCACCGGTATCCTTGTCGGTGGAGATAAAACCACCGGTAACGACCGTACGCCTCAGGGGGAGGGGAAACTCCTCCTTGATAAGGCGATCGATAAGTTGGCGAGAGGCGATATCGCGGTTAAACCACTTCTCCGTCTTAACGAAATCCAAAGAATTATGATGACAAGCATCATTAAGGATATTCGCCACAATCACCGATGACATTCGTTCACCGAAGCTAACCACCTGGTTGAGAACTCGTTCGGAGAGGTCACGCACGAGCGACAGACCGGTATAAATATCCTCCAAATTATCAAGGAGAGAAGAGACGATCTCCAGCACGGCAGGGCGGCGATCGTCGGGCACGAGCGTATTGATAATATCGAGATGGCGTTGGCGCATCTGGGCCATAGAATCTTTAAACTCCACATCGCCGGCGGCAGCCATATTGGCTGTGGCGATAAGACGGTCGGTGAGTCCACCGAGGGCAGAGACTACGACAATAGCGGGAGAGTCGAGAGCGTCGACGATGCTTTTGACATTGCGAAGACTATCGACCGTACCGACAGAAGTGCCACCGAATTTCAGAACCTTCATATTCAGTTAATAGTTATTAGATAGTAGTTATTAGTGAAGAGAGGAGAGAATCCCGGAGAGAGAATCCCCAAAGAGAGGATCTTGGAGGAGGGAGTCTAATAACAAAATGCAAATTTAGGAAATAATTTTCATATTCACACTTTGCCTACACATCTTTTATGTAAATGAGAGAAAGGGGAAAGAGAGAAAATGATAAAAAACGTGCAAAATAACGCAAAATATTCTAATAAATTTTGAGACAAAAAAATATTTGTGTATATTTGCGAGAAATTGCGGATGGATAAAAATTCCGGTAAAGACTAACTTTAAAATCTAAGATAAATTGATTATAAATATGACATAGCAGATGCAGGGAAAGTTATGAGCATATAGAGTATGAATATACCATATATAGCACATGAACCGGCATCGGTGAGTGTTGTATACAAGCATCGACAACTGTGTATAATAGTTTAATCGAAATAACCAAATCAATTAATTAACCAACAAAATCATGAAGAAACTTGTACTAATGCTTAGTGCGGCGTTGATATCGATGGCAGCACAAGCGACAATTTACGTAACAGGTGGAAATGTGACAGGAGCACCCGCAGCGTGGAATCCTGAGAATCCGTTAGTGGTAGAGCTTGCTGACGGAGTCTACACATTTAAAGCCACAGGTGGATTTAAGATCTCCACAGCCAAAGGTGGATGGGATTCAGATTTCAATCCCAATGCCAAGACGCTTAATGGAGACTGGAACAAAGCCACAACCACAGCTACAGCCAATTTGAAGGCCGGCACCGACGACATCACCGCTCCGATGGATGGTGTAGAGATCACTTACGAAGTGGCTTCAGACCTCTCAACTATCAAGGCAACCCTTCCCGAAGGCAGTTCATTTGGAGATATCGTAGCACATACATACGCACTCCACGGTCAGATTACAGGCAATGAGTCTTGGGAATCAACAGCTTTGACAGAGAACAATGGTGTATGGGAATGGACAGGCACAGTCGTAGCCGGTGAATTCGGCATTAAGGAACTTACAAATGGCTCGCAGACTGCATGGATTTCAGCTGACGGCACAGCAGCTGTCAATGCTGCCGGTGAATATGCAGCCAAGTATAATGGCACAAACTGGTCAAGCACACTTGCCGGAGAATACACCTTCTCTTTCAATCCTACTACAATGAAATTGACCATCACCGGTCAAGGCACAGATCCTGATCCCGACCTGGATCCCGATCCCCAACCCACTGTAAGCTATGGTCTCCATGGTCAGATTACAGGCAATGAGTCTTGGGAAACAACAGCTATGACAGAGAACAATGGTGTATGGGAATGGACAGGCACAGTCGTAGCCGGTGACTTCGGCATTAAGGAACTTACTAACGGTACTCAGACTGCATGGATTTCAGCTGACGGCACAACAGCTGTTGACGCTGCCGGTGAATATGCAGCCAAGTATAATGGTTCGAACTGGGTAAGCAGTCTTGCCGGAGAATACACCTTCTCCTTCAATCCTACTACAATGAAATTGACCATCACCGGTCAAGGCACAGATCCTGATCCCGACCCGGATCCTGATCCCGATCCACAACCTACTGAAAGATATGCTCTCCATGGCACTATCACAGGCGATTCAAACTGGGCAAGCATTGAACTCACTGCCAACAGCGGCAAGTATGAGTGGACAGGTGGTGTCGTAGCCGGTGATTTCGGTATCAAAGTAATGGATGCAAACGGCGAACAAACAGGTTGGATCAGTGCAGCAGATGAGACTGCAATCTCAGCTGAAGGCACTTACAACACATCAGCCAGCGGCATCGGCAACTGGACCAGCACACTCGAAGGCAACTACACCTTCTCATTCGATCCTACTGCCAACACACTTACCATCACCAAGTATGAGGGTGAAATCGAAATCGTGAAGAGCTACGCATTCAAGGGCACTATCACCAACGGTGATTCTACTGAATGGGTATCTACAGCTATGACTGAGGGCACAGATGGCACATGGTCATGGAGCGGCACAGTCGACACAGGTGAATTTGGTATCCAATACC